>NZ_JBSZCK010000001.1:0-56388 GCF_054166905.1 Mongoliitalea sp.
CAGGGATCTAGAAATAGTACAACTTGACCTGTTTGAAATTGGCAAGGGGGGTGTTTTTCAAAATTCAAAAACACCCCCCTAAATTGTAAAACTAGACCAATTATGAAGAAAATCTTAATTTAGTCGGATGACAGTAATTTTCAATTGATATTTCTCCTTTAAATGTGCTAGGCTCTTCATAAAAAGACCAACGAAAATTCAAAACATTACCATCAGGATCAAAAGACTCAGAAGCATCCAACGTAATGATATCGCCAGCCTTAACTGTTGTGTACAATACACTCTTACTTTTATCTCCATTTAAAATTGCTATTGGATGATGATTAGCGTCAGAATAATTTGAAGTTATGCTCCATTGCATCCTCGCTGCAAAATCATTGTTGTAACCTTGACTCCATTTCGTAATCGCTTTATTCCCATCATCAGAATTACCAAACATGAAATAAGGATCATACCTGGACTCCGCATCTTCCTGAATTTTATAAACCTCTGACATACTTCTGATTCCCTCCAACTTCTTTAAACCAAATCGTCCTCCCCAACCTCCTTGATCTATTTGTTCAGGATCATTCAAACCATTAGGGTAAACATGCATAAATGATGGACTGTCCCCTTCAGGAGCGTATTTTGTATCAGGATACATTTCACCCAATGGCCCGATTTGAATTTGTCTACGATAGTAATCAGTATTTTTTGGAGGTAACCAGCCATAAACCTGAGTGGCCCTGATGTAAAATAACTCTGGAAAATTTTTTGCAATCCAAGCACCAGCATCATCTTGCCCAAGTATATCAAAAAGCCGAAGTCTACCTAAAAATTCATTTAACTCATCTTCTGATCTTGTTGCTTTAACTTTCCAGATAGCTTGAGCAACAGTATTCATCCCTCCCCATCCCATTACCCAAACTGGGCGTGGATCATCTTTATCGACAGCTTGGATTATCAATTCTGAACCAGGACTATCCCTGCCTTCCCCTACATCATTCATTCCGTAACCAGTCTGACCCACAACAGATATTGATTTTAAGTACTCATGCGTAGGATAACCTTCTGCATGAACAGATAAATTTGGATAAACTTCCCCGTAAGCATCCACAATTCTATTGAGCATATCAGTGCTACTCTGATTTTTTTTCCAACAGCCCGTGGAAACAATTAAACCCTCAATGTCAAATTCATTCGCTATCACTAATTGCCTAACGAGTGATTGTTCATCATCAGGATCAGCACCAAGATCGGTGGTATTGATTACTCTAGGCTTCAAATAATCAACCTTTCCTTCATCGGTAGTCTTACTAAACCCAAACTGAATTAGGGCAAAAAAAGTAATTAAATAATTTTTTAAATTATAATTCATCCAGATTTCTTTATAGTCATATCAAGGGTAGTTTTTTTAACTACCCTTGAATCAATTATTAAATTACCTTCTCAACAACCTCTGAACCTCTAAATAGGCAGGTTTAGGTTGTAATTGCTCATCCAACAAGAATGGGAAATGTTTTCTTCCCGGAGTATCCAACCAAGAAGCATCGTCACCAATACCCCAAAATGTAACACCCGTGATGACATCGCTATAATCTAATAAAACCCGGAATATTTCAGGATAGGCAATTCGCTGCCTCATGTTAAATTGCTCCGTGTAGATTGTAGACCCTGGCTCATTTGCTGATAAATAAACAGATAAATCCAACTCAGTAATCTGAATTTCCACTCCTAATCCTCTAAAAAGCTCTAAGGTTGTCCGAAGGTCTTCAACCGATGTACCCACATTCCAATGTCCCTGCAAACCAACCCCATGGATAGGGATATTATTATCCTTCAAGCGCTTCACTAAATCAAATATTTTATTGCGCTTCCAGCTAAAGATCGAATTGTAATCATTGTAAAACAATTTCGCATCTGGATCAGCTCTATGGGCATATACGAAAGCTGAATCAATGTAAGCAGGTCCCATGATTTTGTACCAAGGAGAATCTTCCCGATAGATAATCTGACCATTGGGATCCCAGTCAAACATTGCTTCATTCACAACATCCCAAGAATCAATCATTCCTTTGTAACGAGTCATTACTGTGGTAATATGCTCTTCCAGCTGCTTCATAGCTACCTCCGGTGTATGAAGTTCTCCGTTTTCATCATAAAAAAACCAATCCGGTGTCTGAGAATGCCAAGTCAAGGTATGCCCTCTGAGTTTCATGTTATTTTCTTTAGCAAACTCAACAATTCGGTCTGCCTGAGTCCAGGTATAGGTTCCTTTCACTCGTTGTATAGCATCCGGCTTCATGACATTTTCAGCTGTCAGGCTATTAAAGTGTTCTGCAAGTGTTCTTCCATGCGGTGTACGTACATCCGTATGCGCAGGTGTAATGGCCGCCCCAATAAAGAAATGGTCCTTAAACAGTTCTTTTAAAGGAATAGGTTGATTAGGATTATCATTCAGCTCAGGATTGACATCATCAGGAGATGAACAACTGATGATTAGCAGCATAAAAGCTACTAACATAGAAAAGTGATGTGCGTAATTTTTCATTTGTGGTCAAAGTTTAATGGTACTCTTTATTAATTTTTCACTCTTTTGAGATTTACCTGACTTGTCTTTCCAGGCTAGTTTTTTGTAAATCTCCAATAATCAAAATACAGGATGTTACTCGCTGCCTTGCCTTTGAATACAAAATATAAATCATGTACTCCGCTCACATCTGCAACATCCCCGCTCACGATCGTCCATCGATCGTCCCCTCCTGTCAATGGAACAGACACCTCTGTTAACAGTTGACCATCTTTGCTTCCTACTCTAACTTCCATACTTACGCCACCATTATGTGTCGTTCCTACCCTTGCATAAAACTTGCTCGGGCCTTGATCTCTAAAATCAACTCCTGCTACTTTAATATAAGACTCGTTCGTGGTCGCTACTACAAAATTCCCAACCACCGAGTTACTTCCTGCTTTCACTCCCTCAGACCAAGCAATGGTCTCGGCTTCATTTTTCACATAGGGATTGATTGAACCAAGACTCTTAGTAATTCCTGCCGTCATTTTCATGGGTTTAATTGTCCCATCAGCATTGAATTCTACTTCCTCTACTGCCACAGATCTCGTAAACCCACTACCACCGGGAAGTGCCCCATTATGATAAAAAAGATAGGTCTTACCCTTGTAATCGATAATTCCGGGGTGATTGGTAAAGCTTCTTCCCTCAGCAGGCATTAATACTCCTTGATATGTCCATGGCCCTAGCGGACTTGGACCGGTTGAATAGCCGATATGTTCAGGTAGCTCCCCACCCGCAAACAGCAGGTAATACACATCATTTCGCTTATACATCCAAGGGCCTTCTTCGTAGGTAGTGGGCCTTTTAGGATCTTCCGCCTTTCGTTTTCCGAAAGCCTCAATCGTATTGGGAAATTGTCCGATTTCTCCACTGAGGGAAATCATATCCTCGTTGAGTTTGGCATAGTGACAAACCGGATTACCCCAATAAATGTATGCCTGACCATCATCATCAATGAATACCGCGGGATCAATATCAGCCATACTATTACTGATCAATGGCTTACCTAATGGGTCGATAAATGGCCCATAAGGACTATCTGAGACCGCTACACCAATTCCATTTCTATTATTCAAATCTGTAACTGGCACATACAAGTAAAACTTCCCATTCCGCTCTATGGCATGTGGGGCCCAAGCATTGATTTTCCCCCAACTGAAATCCTTGTAGGACAACACCGACCCATGATCAGTCCAATTGACCATATCCTCGGTCGTGTAAAGTCTCCAATCATTCATGGTAAACCAAGTAGAACCTGGTTCATCGTGCGAGGTATAGAGATATACCTTGCCATTGTACACTAAGGGAGCCGGGTCGGCAGTGTAGGACGTTTGGATAATCGGGTTTTGCGCCCAGGCACTCCTTATTAGGAAGAAAATCAGCCCTATCGCTACACTTGCTATATATTTTTGATATACCATCTTTGATTTACTTTTGATTCGTTAGTACAAAGCCACCATTTGGCTGAATGGTGACCGTATATTCTCCATTCGCTCCGATCTTCACAGACTGAACTGTCGATTGCTTTTTGCTATCATCGTTGTACAACAAAAGGTCTTTCCCTTCCAACATCGGGAGCTTAAGCTTAACCGTTTTTGCTTGTTTTTCTGCATTTACACCTGCGATGTACCAATGTGCCCCTTCCCTTCTGCCTATCACACTGTACTTTCCAGGATATCCAGCTAGGTAGCGTGTTTCATCCCAAGTAGTGGGCAACTTTCTTAAAAAATCTAAGACAAATGGTTCTACTTCCTCCAAATTGTTGGGGGTCAAGCCAAACATTTGAACAGGGTTTTGAAAGAGAACTCCTGTTGCTAATTGGAAAATATCAGTCGTTAAGCGCTCTTGTCCTCGACGGTTGCCTTTGTTTAGAAACTTATTGAGCAATACTCCTCCATACTCCATCCCTGCCACTGAATTTCTTATAAACGGATGAAGAGTGGCATAGAAAGCCTCTTTCTCTCTGGTATCCTGAACGAAAATCAACATCTCCGAAGCAATTACCGCTTCGCTTCCAACAAAATTGGGATACATGCGCTCCCAACCTCTTGGTAAAGTAGCTCCATGGAAAATGATCATCAAACCATGTTCATTGGCCTCCACCAAGATATCTTCATAAAGGCGCATGGTCTCTTGCTTATCCCCACCAAAAAAATCCACTTTTAAGCCTTTCACACCTGCTTCTTTTAGCCACTTCATCTCTTTTTTGCGAGCTATTGAAGTATTCATTTTATGCAGGGGAGTTTGAAAAGCATCGTTTACAGTTCCATTTGAATTATACCACAGAAATACATCAACGCCTTTGCTATTGGCATAGCGAATTAACTCCTCCATTCGATCATAGCCGATTCTTTCATCCCACCAAGCATCAATCAAGATATATTCAAAATCCATTGCGGCTGCCAAGTCGATGTAGGCAACTTGGTCTTCATAATTCATGCTATTGTCCTGCCATACAATCCAACTCCATGTTCCTTTTCCAAACTTATAATTTTGACTTGGTTCATAAAGTGGTTCGACAAGATCGTAAGGAATGGTAGTCTCTACAATCGGTTGAAGAGTTTCTCCAATGGTCAACGTTCTCCATGCAGTATACCCAGGAAGTCCAATTTGAGCACCAGTACTTCCGAAACCGTCATTTTGTTCCTGCTGAGGATAAGCCACCGTATATATTCCATCCTTGATGGGGCTGAGATGAGCACCTACATAATTGCTGCCAACACCTGTTTCAGAAAGTAGCACCCATGCATCTGAATCTATTTTAAACAAGCCTGGAAAAACATATCCATAGCTGGCAATTGTTTTTTCTAAAGGTTCATCCACTACATAACCGCTTTCATAACTTGGAGCTGTACGCGCAAAGCCTGTCATCGGTCTCATCATATTGGATAAAAATGCCGTGGTCTGTTCAGGAAATTTGAATCCAGAAATCTCTTTCAACACTACTGCGGCCCTTATCTCTCCCCATTTAGGCAGCTCATATCGAAAACCAATATCATTATCGCTAACTTGAAAATGAACTGAAGCTTCCTGATCCTTACTGTTTTTGAAGGTGTACAGGAGTGTATTTGCATGGTATTGGTTATGGGATTGTTTGATTCTTCCTTGTGTGTAAGACTTCCTTACTTCCGAAGTACTTGACTTTACGAATGTCAATTGCTCCTGAAATGCTTCTGCGTTAGTTTCCAAACCCAGTGGAGAATTTTCAAGCACTTTCTTTTGATTGAGAGCAACATTATACATCAGTTGACCATTTTCTATGAAAACTTGAAGCTTTAACTGACCATTGGGGCTAGCTACTTCTTGGATTTCTTGGGCATGCAAAAAAGAAGAAAGCAAAAAGAACAGCGCCAAAAAGCCTCCCCTCATACTTTTAGTGAAGGATTTTGCATTGACGTAATCGTTTGAATACCAAATAAAATATTTATCTAATTGCATTGACTCCCTCCTTTGTTTGAATTATCGGTTGGATAGTTCCATCCTCGTTGTAGTACATATAGTCAATACAAATTGATCTTCTATAACTTCCTCCGGTAGGTAAAGCTCCATTATGATAGAAAAAATAATCCTTCATTTCATAATTGGTAGATGTAACGGATGCTGTATCGTGACTTGTGTAAAGATAAACAGTCCCATTATGTACAATGGGTGCAGGATCAGCAGTAAAAAAATCCCGGATGATAGGATTCTGCGAAAAACCTGAATGAAAGTAAAGGCTAAACGTAAGTATTAAAAGAATTTTAAATTTAGTTTTCATGTGGTTTAGGTTTGAGGTTTGGAGGAAAACTTTCCCAAAGTTCAGAACTTTGGGAAAGTATAGCGTTCATTCATCTTTCGTTTGTCTAGTTGTCGAAAATCGAATAAAAGCCTATTTAAATTTCACTTGGTAGGTTTTAATTACACCTCTATAATCACAGGTCACCACAGCTACTCCATTTTTATCTTTAGCTTGCTCAATTGAGATTTTCACCCCAGAATTATCAGCTTTTGCGGTTACTTTTGGACTTCCTTGAGCATCTGCCGCTATGTCAGCATTCACTTCATACAGACCATACCCGACAATTCCATTTTCATTGGTAGATCTTACAGGAGTTTCTAGAACTTCAACCGATTGACCATTGACAGCAATGCTAATCTTAGGAGAAGTAGGTCTATTCAGTTTTTTACCTTTCGCACTGAAACCCAATCCGAGCAATTCAAACAACCCTTCATCAGAACCCGCCTCAGCAACCAAGAAGATCGCGTGCTTTTTATCCAATTGATCTAGGAATTGTGCAACATCGATTGTAAACTGAGTAGGTTTTTGCTCAGAGTTGGCTGGCACCTCGATTACACCAATTTTGGTTCCTTTCCAAGTATCATTGGCATACGGACCATCCAGCCACACATTGACTTTGAACGCTTTATCTGTCTGAGGAGTCAAGAATAGATTGAAGGCTGTCTGATTTCCTTCTTTGGAGCCTTCGAATGCTTTCAAACCCAACTTATCTTCATTCAAACCACCAAAACCAAAATATTTATAGCCTATGATGTGTCCATTTTTCACAGGGGATATGGACATGTGGTTATCCCAAATATCCCAAGAGTCTTGCTGAATACTGATATCAGACAAATACGCTGCATATCCTGCCGAATAGTAGCGATAAGGATCTAAGCCAAAGACATGAAAACCTTCTGAGGTTACTTCGGCTCCCGTGTATTCTCTCCCTTCCTTGTCTTTTGCTGTCCATTGTTGGTTTGGCGCATATGGGTCAAAAGCACGGATTTTAGCCCCTCCACCTTCAGCCACTGGTGTATTATCTACTTCAATTGTGATAGGTGCTACTACAGGTTGGCGAGCAAACCCAAAGCCTCTAGGTGGCTTGTGATAAAACACATACCATTGTCCATTGATCTCTTCAATACTTCCATGCGTATTGTGTCCTCCATTGGTCAGGATAATTGCAGAACCATCTTCATTCAAAACAGGGCCTCTGGAATCCACCAATACTCCTCCACTTTTCCATGGGCCAAGCGGAGAATCTCCTACTGCATATCGCAAAGTTGAGTTGGTACTGCTTACGCCATATTCAGGACCTGAGTAGCCACTAAATACAGTGATGTATTTGTTCCCTACTTTTCTGATGGAAGAAGCTTCAAAGAAATTGAAAGCTCCTAAATCCTCTTCATCATAAATTGCTGGATAGGCCGTACCCTCAGGATCTCTTAATGCTCCATAACGACTACTTGCAGGTAAAAAGTAAGGAATTACTTCCGTGCCTGGTCTCAAAGAATACATGGTGTTTTGATCCAACTCCGCCGCTAGAGACCTTTGAAAGCCCCAAAAGCCATAGGCTCTAAAGCCAATCTCAAAATCTGGATCATTCGGATCCGTGATATAATCGATATAAACCGCCGGATCAAAACCTAAAATACTCCCTGGAACTGTTCTTCTTCCATCTTCGGTCATATTGATCGGCGTAAATGGCCCGTCAGGTCTTGAACCCTTTGCTACCATGGCTTCTCTACCAGGTCCTCTACTGTGAGGATATAAGTAGTACTTTTTTGTCCCATCTTTACGCTTGACTTCTACCAAATCCGGAGCATACATCACATCCCACTGATCATCTATTTCATAGGTAAATATGGCTCCTTCATCTCTCCATTGGGTCAAATCCTCCACGGGAGCAGACCACATCCGGATATCAGGCCCACAATAGCTTGTAAACCTTACATCGTGTGAACCAATGATATAAGCTCGATACTTTCCAGGATTATCTGGGTCTTCAAATACTCTCGGTTCTCCATCCGGCACATGCTCCCATAAGGGTAAATAAGGATTCCCTGGTATCGTGTGCACATATTTACCATCAACCACTAAAGGGGTTTGACTTGGCGCCTGCTGACCACAGGAAATCAGAATCCATAATGCATTTAAGAATGCGATTGGAAAGCTCTTTATTTTTATCGATAAGCTGGTCATTTTCATGTTTAGTTAATAGGTTGAGTTTGGATTGGCTTTCAAATTCAAAAGACAGTGGCTTATTTAGTGGGATTCACTTAAGGAAACCCTGAGTTAGTTATGGCTTAATATCGTTGCTAGTTGTCGCATAGAGACCGATCATATTTCCCGTGAATCCTCCCGCCACATTGGTAGAAAGAATATCACCTGACACCACCCCACCGAGAGTTGTAAACTCTATCCCGTTCAGTGAGTAACCGAATTCAAAATCATCGCCCGTAGCCTTTACTTGAAGGGAAATCGGTTTGGACAAATCAACTTTGGTGCTTGCCAAAACTTGGGACTTTACTCTTCTATTTCTACCGTTTCCTTCTGCTTCTGTCCTTTCCAAAAGCAAGACAAAGTCATTTCCAATTTTGGTCACGCCAAATACATAATGAAAGGCCTCACTTTGCACGCATGTAATTCCTGCTAGGTCTTTATTGGAACTTGGCTTATAATCCAGTTCAGTCGTAAACGAAAAATTCTTGTGTTGCTGTCTGTAAAAGAGTGTAGAAGTAGGCTTCATTTCTTTCATATTGACGGCGAAAGGAGCGATTTCAGCCCCATTTTTAGTCATTTTCAAAAAATCTTCTCTAGGGCCTCGCAAGCCAATCCAACGGAAATCCAACTTGTTCCCGTCAAATTTCTCTGTGTAAGTGAAATTACCATTCGGAAAAAACCCATCCTGACCTGTTTTATTTTCAGTCACCCCCGCAGGCATTTTTAATTTTGGCTGGATTGGCACCAATCCATTTTCAAATACCGGCCACTCTCCCGACCAATCTACTGGAAGAATAAACGTTTCTCTTCCGGTATTAACTCTGTTTTTTTCATTGGGACGAATACCTAAAAATACGCCATAATATTTGTCGTCAGGTCCTAAGACCAAGTCTGCATGCCCTGCCCAATCCACTCGATTATTTCTATTACCAAAATATCGTTGTGTTAAAATAGGGTTGGACGGAGCCGGAATATATGGACCCATAGGATGCTCACTTTTGAAAATCACCTCACTGTGATTACCACCCGTACCACCTTCAGCACACATCAGATAGTATGCATCATTCTTTTTGTAAATATGTGGTGCCTCAATCCAAATTGGATTCTTCGAAGGATCTACTCCACCATCAACAATGATTTTATCTGTGCCAGCAATGACTTGATCATTTTCCAAATCATATTCCCAGATTTTAATGACACGATGTCCACTGTATCGTTCTTTCCCTGGATCTGGAGCATCATTGTGGACGACATAGGCTTTTCCATTGTCATCAAAAAACATCCCCGGATCAATACCGTCGAATTTCAATTTGATCGGATCACTCCAGCCTTGAAATGGATCTTTGGTTTTGACTACAATGTTTCCAAAATCTCCTGCAAACTGTGTGGTGATCATGTAAAACGTATCATTGTAAGGATTATACTTGATGTCTGGTGCAAAAATTCCCAAAGCAATAGGTGCATCAGAAACTTTCAATTGAGATTTTCGGTCCAATACATGCCCAATCTGTGTCCAATTGACCAAATCTTTGGAATGAAAAATCGGAACCCCTGGAAACATCACAAAAGATGATACGACCATAAAATAATCATCTCCTTTTCGGGTGATTGCTGGATCAGGATAACAACCCTGCAAAATTGGATTGTAAAACTCATCTGGTCCAAGTGGGTTATCTATATACACTTGATCTTTACCCTCGTAGGTCGCATATTTAAATAGCGGATTTTTCGATGCATTTCTTTGAGCAAAACTCTGCCCAAAAGAGATGAATAAGCAGGTAATCAGTAACCAGCAAATACGGTAGTTCTTCATTCGTTTATAGGTTTGATACATTATAATTCGGTTAAAATTGACAGCATTTTTTCCCCATAGCGCGTCCCGAGTTCTCGGTATCCTTGGGTTGAAAAGTGTAAACTATCACTGAAAGCCTCACATCCTTTCGAGGAAATCACATGCGCTTGAGAGATATAGTCAGGCAAGGTTTGGATGATTGGATTCATACTGGCACATCTCCCCCCTTGATCTTCACCCACTACTTCACCTGCCAGTAATGGCACTGATTCAGGAGAAAGGTTTAGGTCCTTCAACATACGGTCATACACCTTTTTCACTTTCAATGGCCACTCTTTTTCACCTGTATTCGATTCCCCCTGATGCAATAGAATTCCTTTGATGACTCCTTGTTTTTGGGCTTCCTTGGCTAAGGAAATCAAAGCACCATACGGATCACCTTCATAGTGGCTCGTCGTATTTTTCAACCAATCAGGAGAAGAATTGAGATATTCCAGCCTAGCTTCTTCATCAAAGAGCTCTATCCTCGTCCCTCCAACAGCCACATTGATAACACCTACCTTGATGTCCTGTGGAAGATTCTTTACCAGCGTTCTTCCAAAGTAATCTAGGGGAGTGATACCGGTATTGCATCGGGCAATGGGGGCGGTAGCAGGGTACCAATTTCCACGCTTACGCCCTAAATCAGGACAATCCACAGCTGCCATCATCAAAAAACGTTCGGATGTCTCTTGATCTTGGGGCTCATAGGGAGAAAAACCCTCCATATTCGATTGTCCGAATGCTAAAAACACATAGAAATTGGGGTCAACCTCATCCTGTATGACTGTTCCTGACTCAGTCATATGTACCAGAAAAGGGGATTTGGTATCTGCGATCAAATAGTATCCCGTCACAGTAACTAAACCAAAAACAAATGCCCAAACCATTAAACTTTTTCCCATAACGATTTACTTCTGTGTTAACTGAATAATTTCACCTGCTTTGGTATTTATTTCATATTCGTAGACCTTTTTCAATTCAGGCAAGTTGGATTTGTTCATATCATCTACAAATGCCTTGATTTCAGGAACTGAATAAAAAGGATTTGAATTTTCTCCAGAAAATGATTGTAACCCTTTTCCTTTTAAAGGATGATACGATCTAATGATGCAAGTACCTCCCAAATTGGATTGGATACGGATAGCTTTTGCTTGAGAATTTTCCCAATCAATCGCTACTTCAAATCCCCCTCTAGCTCTTAGCCCGAAAACTTTTCCATTTTTCCAGGCATCAGGTAGGGCAGGTAAAATATGAATGGCACCATCATGGCTTTGCAGGAGCATTTCAGCGATCCCTGCGGTACATCCAAAATTCCCGTCAATCTGAAATGGCGGATGAGAATCAAACAAGTTTGGATAGGTCCCCCCTTTTTGTTTGCCATCTGGAAGTATTGCCGGACTTAACTGGTCCTTAAGTAATTTCAGTGAATGATTGCCATCTAGAAACCGAGCCCATAAATTGACTTTCCAGCCCATAGACCAACCAGTAGACACATCTCCCCGCGCTTGAAGAGACACTTTGGCTGCTTCAAATAATTCTGGTGTACGATAAGGAGAAATCTGATTGGATGGATACAGCCCATACAAGTGAGAAACATGCCTATGATCATCCTCTGGGTTGTCCCAATCAAAGAACCACTCTTGCAATTGCCCCCATTTTCCTATCTTCATCGGAGGGAGGGCTGCCATCCGCTCTTTCATTAGCTCCAGCTCAGGATCATTATCGTTGAGGATAGCGGCGGCTGCTAGAGTTTTTCGGAATAAATCCAGCAAAAGCTGATTATCCATGGTATTGCCCATGGCTACAGCAGCTCTATGATGCTGGTATGGAACATTTTCAGGGGATACCGAAGGGGAAACTACCCAATACCCTGTAACCGGATCCTCAATCATAAAGTCTACAAAAAATAAAGCTGCTGATTTTAAGGCAGGATAAACTTGTAATAAGAATGCCTCATTACCTGAAAACTCATATTTCTCCCACAGATGTTGTGCTAACCAAGCTCCTCCTAATGGCCACATACCTGCCTCTGCAAAATCAATTGGGCCGGTAACTCTCCATATATCTGTATTGTGATGCAAAACCCATCCTCTCGCCCCATACATATTTTTGGCTGTAGACTGACCTGACACCGACAACTCCTGCACCATCTGTATGAAGGGTTCATGTAGTTCAGACAAATTGGTGATTTCGGCTGGCCAATAATTCATTTCCGCATTGATATTGACCGTGTATTTACTATCCCAGGCCGGATGCAGTTGGTAATTCCATATTCCCTGCAAATTGGCTGGCTGCCCTCCCGGTCTGGAAGAGGCAATTAACAAATACCTGCCAAACTGAAAATACAATGCTGCCAAATGTGGATCTTCACCTGAAGCAAAGTTTTCAATCCGCTTATCTGTGGGAAGATCAGCCGCAGGAGTTACACCCAAATCCAAACTTACCCTATTGTATAAATTTTGGTAATCAGCAACATGATCTTGAAGAAGGATAGCATAATCCTTTGAAGTCGACTTGGCTAAAACCTCGTTAACTTTAAATGATGGATCGCCACTGATATCCTGATAATTAATAAAATTGGTTGCAATCGTGATGAAAATAAGCACCTCTTCTGCATCAATCACCTGGATATGATCATCTAAAACCTGAAGTTGGCCTGTCTTGGGAAGTAAGAACTTTGCTCGTCCTTCAAAAACCACCTCCCCTTTAATGCCTTCATGATCGGAGGACTTGCCTGTAAATACCAATTCATTTCCTTCCGTGTACACCATTGAATTTCCAGGTCTATCAAAGGAAGCTTTAAAATTTAATGCTGGCAGCTCTTCCGACCTTAGTCTATACACCAACACCTGATCAGGAAAAGAGGCAAATGCTTCAGATGAAAACTTTACACCAGATTTTTGATAGTCTGATCGAATGATTCCTGTTTCTAAATCCAACTCTCTGTAATATTCGGAAACCTGACTGCTATCCTGATGGGTAAGTCTTAAATTCCCAATAGTTTGATAGGGCATCCCATGCACACCACTGAAAAAATTCTCATCGATCAACTGCTGCGCTTTCACATATTCTCCCTCAAAAATCAATTCTTGTACCTGGCTCAATACAGGAAGGGCATTTGGATTATCATTTGTATGGGGCTGTCCTGCATAAAAGGTATTTTCATTTAATTGAATCAATTCATGAGTAGGATCTCCAAAAATCATGGCACCTAGTCGTCCATTGCCAATTGGTAAAGCCTCCACCCATTGGCTAGCAGGTTGCTCATACCATAACTTCCATTCTTGATCTACAACTCCTTCCTTAACAGCACAGGCACTTAAACTGAAAATCAGTAGGCAAATCCAACTATATGTACGAATGTCAATCCTCATGATTCATGTAGTCCTGATTTAAATTAAAGAAAGGTGACCCAATCCAACTCTAGATTTCCATTGCCTTTATACACAAAAACCAAGTCATGTAGACCTTGTACCTTGGCTGACTTAGACTCTTGTATTTCTACCCAGCCATTGGTCGGCTTTACGGGGATTTCTGCAATAATTTTCCCATTTTCCAAAGCTGACCGAACTTGTAGTGTACCCTCGTCATCAGCATTGAATCTTAATTTAATCGCAGCCAATTCATTCGATCCGAAATCAACTTTATTATACCTGACCCAAGAATTATTCTGAGTGAAAACAGACTTCCATCCGTCAAATGGAACTTCCTTATTCAAAAATTCGATTGCATATCCTTGTTGACTTTTAGAACTATATCGGTCAGGATGAATGGGACGTTTCGCATCTGAAATACCGATTCCCCGGTGAGTTGGTGTAACTTTTTTAATGAGTCCTTCAGCTGTAAAAAACAAGCTATCTGCTCGTATGGAGCGATTTTTATCAAAATCAGGGGAAAAATCATTGTGATGATAAAAGAAATACCACTGATCCTTGAATTGGGCTACTGACTGATGATTGGTCCAGCATCCAGTGGGTGATTCATCCATGATTACACCCTTGAATTCAAATGGTCCTTGCGGATGATCTGCGATGGCATATTCAATACGCTCGGTTTGATTTTCTACTCTAGGATAAGTTAGATAATAAATTCCGTTTCTTTCAAACAAGAATGGGCCTTCCTTCAAACCTTTAGACGGAATATTTTCAATCACCCGGGGCTCTTCGGCTAATTCCAGCATATTGTCTTTCAACTTTGCTACAAAAAAATCATGCTGTGACCAATACAGGTATGCTTGTCCATCCTTATCAATAAATACATTCGGATCTATCCCATATACTTGAGGTATAGGGTTTGGTTCAGGAATGAATGGGCCGCCAGGATTATCTCCGATAGCTACCCCAATATTAAATGCAGACCCATTTACAGATGGGTCATTTTGTCTTTCTAAGTGTCCTTTTGCTTTGGAAGGAAAATAAAAGTAGTATTTGCCATTTTTTTCTGCCCCATCGGGTGCCCACATGCTGAAGGATTCCTGATCTGCCCAAGGCACGTGCGATTGATGCAAAGCCATCCCATGGTCCTCCCAATCAATCAAATTATCAGAAGAAAACACATGGTAATCTTCCATACAAAACCAATCCGGTCTACCTTGAGTATGTTCACATCGGATATCATGAGAAGCATAAATGTAAATTCTATCCCCAAAAACTTTGGCACTGGGATCTGCAGAAAACTGATGTCTTACCAAGGGGTTTTGAGCAAAAACAAGTGTTTGCACTATCCATGCAGACAATAACATCATTAATTTCCTGTAAAAGACTCGTTTATTTATCATCGGTATATCTGGGTTTAATAGGTTATAGGTTACTGGGAAATTCTAAAATCACTGAAATCAACCTGCCCGCCCGGGTCACTTGTGGCATAATAGAATAACGCAAAACGATATCCCATAAAATGCGGGAGGGTATAATCCATCTTTAATTGAGGCCCAAGTTGTGACCAAGTGTTGCCATCATCTTCGCTGTAAAAGAAACTTGCTAAGTCTTTTCGGTCTTGAAAATCACAGGAAGCTTTCAATCGTATACGGTCACTGGCGATTATTTTCCCTGGATAAATGACGGGCTGTTCATTTTCTATCAATTCCAACTGTAAGACTTTTTGGCCATCCTTTACTTTTATGCCAATCCAACCATAATGCTTCTGCAAGAGTCCAAGGCCGGTAACATCCCCTTCTTTCAGTTGATCTAAGTGAAGAGTTACTTCTGCCTCACTCGTCGGGCCAAAGGTTCGTTGGGTAAGGGTGTTTCTTGCGGACAACCAGGATTCATCTATTCGATCTGTATGAAAAGAAATCAGTCCTTCTTCTCTATCTATAGACCAAAGCTTATCTACAGGATTATGATTCCATTGCCAGACCAATGGCAGATCAGGCTCATTTGCAGCACGTTTAAAATTATCAGATGCCACAATAGGGGGAATGCTAGTTTGTTGAGCAGGTAATTGATTCAATTCCATAGGAACTTTACCGTTGACACCTAATACAGGCCAGTCTTGTTCCCAAGTAACAGGTACTAAGTATGGTATCCTTCCCACAGCCCCAAAATCTCTGAATAAATAGGCATACCAATCACCATCGGCAGTATCTATTAATCCACCTTGTGCAACACCTTTATCTTCCAAGGCCACTCTCCCCTCATAAGGTCCAAAAAGGTTTTCAGATTTGTGTATGAGGACTGTTCGCATCCCTCCACGTGGCCAAGCGATATTGAAGAGGTAATAGTTACCATCGATTTTAAAAATTTGAGAACCCTCCGCATGAAGCATAATTTCTTTTTCAATGGGAGCATGCGCTTTGGCTACTAAGACCCGTTCTGTTTCCTTCTTGATTCCCGTTAAATCTTTCTTCAGTTCGACAATTTTAATCTCACCGCCTCCCCAAATCATATAGACCTTATCATGCTCAAAAAATAAGGAATGGTCATGAAGGGAAGGACTGAAAGAAGTCGCTTTCCAATTTCCTGACTCAATATCATCAGTCTTAAAGATATAGGTTTTGTTGGTATTTCCCGAAAAAGTGCTGACGTAGAACGTTCCATCATGATAACGAAGGCTACTTGCCCAAGAGCCTTTACCATACATAGATTTCCCATTGTCTAAAGCCAAGTCATCTCCATTATCCAATACATCGTATGCATAATTGAGCAGTTCCCAATTGACCAAATCAGTTGATTTCATAATCGGTAGTCCGGGACTCATATGCATGGTAGTGCTACTCATATAGTAGTTGTTCCCAACCCTAATAATGGAAGGGTCGGGAACGTCTGCATGGATGATTGGATTTTTTGCTTGTTGAGCAAAAACATCACAACTAACTATGAAGAGAAGAAAACTAAGTATGACTGTAAACCTTCGCATATCTACCACGTAGGGATTCACTGATGATAGAATAATTACTGTTGCGCTCGTGCCATGGTAATGATGTCACTCACTACACGCTTTGGTGTATAGTCTCTGTTGAATAATAAAGGGTAATCTGTACGTCCTCTAACAGGCCATCCGTTTTTCCAAGAGTCTCCATCCTGTATTCCCCAGAGAGTCACTCGGGAAATTTTATCATGATGCTTTAAAAACAACCCAAAGAATTCTCTGTAACGTTGATCAAATTTTTGCTGAATGTCATATGGAAGACCTTCCGTATATGGATTTAGTTGTTGCTGATATTCTACATTGGTGGCTATATCAGCACCCATATCTCTTCTTGGGGACGGCAAAACACTTAGATCTAATTCTGTGATCATAACTGTAACGCCAAGATCAGAAAAAGCCAAAATACTTTTTTCAAATTCATCTACCGTAGGATAATCCAATCCAATATGACCCTGCATTCCAATACCATCAATGCGCACCCCTTGCTCTTGTAGATTCTTTACCATACGTACAACGCCTTCTCTTTTTCCGGGATTAGCCATAGAATAGTCATTGTAATACAACTCTGCATCAGGATCAGCTTCATGTGCAAACTGAAAAGCCAATTTCACAAAGTCTTCTCCAAGAATCTGGAAAAACTTACTATTCCTCCAAGAACCATCGTCTAAAATAGTTTCATTGACCACATCCCAACCTTTAACTTTACCTTTATATCTACCTACTACGGTATGAATATGGTCTCTCATTCGCTGAGTCAATACCTCTGGACTAACATCCTTACCATCACTATCTGTAAAGAACCATCTGGGAGCCTGTGAATGCCAGATCAATGTATGCCCCACCATGTGATAATTTCCCTCTAGTCCAAGTTCAATAAAACGGTCTGCCATCGTGAAATTAAACTCTCCCTCTCTAGGTTGTAGCATGCCACTTTTCATTACATTTTCAGCTACAATGGAATTAAAGTGCTCCCGAAGGATTTTTAAACCTTTTTCATCTGTTTTATTGATATGCGCATTATTTAATGCCGCTCCTAGAAGAAACTTGCCTTCAAAAGCAGATTGAAGGAATAATTCTTCATCATTTACCGGGTAATCTTGCGTAGAAAATGATGTTAACAAGATCATCGAAAATAGAAAGGCGATTTTTTTCAAATGTGTCGTTTTCATAGTTTTTTCTTCTAGTGGTTATCGGGTCAATCAAGAACCGCAGATTGTTTTTTTGTTGGCATATTCTCTAAACCAGTTGTAAACAGGGTAAGCGCATGCCTCCGGGTTTCTATTGTAGGCAATGTCACCTTGGGGGTCTCCATTATGAATGAGATTTTCAGGCATCAATAAATTCCAGCTCACATTCCCTGATTCATCTGCCAAAACCTTAAAATTGGAACCAAACCCCCACGTACCTGGTGTGCCTGTCACACCTCCTTTACCCCAAACCAAATATTCTTCAGGCCCCCAATCGATTTCTGTGATTGCTATGGGCGCTATATCAGCAACTGGCTTGATATGGGTATTCCAATTCCTTCTAAAAGTCACTGGATCATTGTTATCCTGTCCCCAGTAACCTGGATAAATGTGGACAGCGTAGCCATAATTCTCATCTTCAATGGGATTATTGGGAAATCCTCTGTAATGCGATTGATACCCAGACCCTGGAATCCAGAGTACATTTTCTGCCCCATTTGCTCTAATCATATCCACCATAGGTTGGAAAAAGAGTTTCAGTGCATCAAAATGTGGTTGCGTATCGCTTCCATATACGCCGTTAGTACCTAAAATTTCAATAGGCTCATTGGCAAGCTCAAACATGACATGTTTGCGGTTTTTCAATTGGGGTAATTTTGAAATATGATCCCAAATCCTCATCAGGTAATCAAAGTATTCATCCCCAACCGCTATTCTTTGCGGACAAACTCCAGGCGGTCTCAAAATCACATACATCCCTCTACTTTCTGCATGATCTATCAAGGGTAATACAACTTCCTCTATTGAGCTCACAAAACGTGCAAAGCTGAATCTGGAAATATCATGTTCCGGTATTGGAGGACCCGGCTCATTGCTCCAATAAGGATCCATATGTAACCTAATCATATTTAAATACCACTCACCATTCCCATCGGATAAGGTGTTCATCACTGCCCGGTTATAATTGAGGCATCCTCCTACATCATAATCATTCCATCGCCAGATACCCACGTGACCACCATTAAACCATGGACTTGTAGTAATGGCAACTCCATGAAGCAGTACCTTATTTCCACAAGGGTCCACCAAATGCCTTCCTTCCACTTTTAATTCCGGTGTAGGGATAGGCCAAGAAGCATTAGCAAACTCTTCATCTCTAGAGTCATCGGGATTTTCCTGTACCACCTCCGGCAAATCATCAGATTCGATGGTATTACATGAGAAAAAGAGTATCAGGAAACCTATGAAAATAGGTTTTAAGCGTGACATGATTATGGAGTTAAATAGTGGTTAAACGAGTGGATAGGTAAGATTTTTTTTGCTTACTGAACTGAATCAAAGGACAGGAAAGTCATCAAATACTTTCCTGTCCTTGGATTCAATTATTTTTGAATTCCTTCTGCAAATCCAGCATAGGCATGCTTACGAGTCAATGCAGAATTCCAAAGTCCCGATCTAGCAGAATCAGTACCATCTATAGGTGCAGCAAGTGAAATTCCATATTGCTGATTCATAGGAATCAATGCTAAATAAAGATCTACTACTTGCTTATACATATCACCTTGTGTGATCAAAGCGACCAAGGATGGCTGGGAATCATTCAAACGGATTTCCAAATCAGAAATTTTGATCTTCTTACCTGTTGCAGCCAACATTCTAAATAACTCGGACACGTTTTGCATGTTGGAGTTCAGGTTTAATACCATCTTGGCTGCAATCCCATCCACTTTCCCACCATTCTCTTCTATGTAAGAAACATAATCCATTAGTGCTTCTGCTTTGCTCAGATTGGATTCCATACCACTCTCACTGATAAACAAAACATCATCGGGATTCCCATGCTGTCTTGCCAATTTGAAAGCATCTACAGCATAATCTTTCCCAATGAAATCCTGCCAATAGAACTCACCATCACCTAGCGTAAGCCCTTGCCCTGTCCGGATGAGTCCATTATTGGATGGATGAATCGGTTCAGAGACAACCTCTCTTACCTTAATATCATTCTTTGTTTGAGAAACAAATTCACTGATCCATCGCTGCATTTGCGTACCAACAATAGAGGTTTTTTCAGATGGTGTTTTTTCCACAATAGTAGTAGATCCTCCTGTAAATGATTCACTCGCTAACACTACTTGATCTATGTAAACAGTCCCTGCAAACTCTCCATAACTGATAATAAATCTGTTTCTATCAGACGCTGTTGCAGTGGTAGTAATGGATACAAATCTCCAATCACGGGTAACAAATACTTGCCCAAAACCATTGGAAGAGAAATTAGGGCTTTGCAATTCAGGTCGAATCACACCTTCAGCATCACCTCTCACCCAAAAGCTCAGACGGTAGGTATCACCTTCTGTAACAGGGGCAGCTAATTGATAAAGCGTTTGCACTTCCCAAAATCCCCCAGTCAGTGATGGATTTGTTACAAAAAAAGCGCGGCCTGTATTTCCTACACCCATTCCTTCTTCTGTAACTCCACGAACAGAATTGTTACCCCATCCACCCCAAGCAATACCGGAGTCGAAATCACCACCAGAAATAAGATTATTAATCACTGGATCACCTTCCAAATCATACACGTACAAATTGTTGATATCCAAGAAATATGTAACACCAGGCTGGAAACCTAACTCAAGATTGAAGCGGAAACTATCTCCTGTAAAGTCACTCACTCTAAAACGAATTTCCTTCCAAGAAATACTAGTTGTGAAAGTTTCTGTGACAGGGCCAGAGCCACCCCAAGCTAATTCAGGCTCATTATTGCTCAATCCTTCAAAAGTAAATCTACCTTCACCCGGTTGATCGGATTTGATATAGGCAATAACTTCATAGGTTCTTCCTGGAATAATATCAATCATAGGAGAAGAAAACCTTAAGTCAGATGGGTTGCTACTTACACCAGCCTGTAATTGTATGGCAGGTGTACCCGATCCCATTCCTTCATTAGGCACAAAAGAAACTCCTTGAGAGAAAGACCAATCATCCAAATTACCAGAACCTAAAGCACTTACATTCAACTCATTCATGAATGCCGGAGAATTCACAATAAGAGGAGCTAAGAGACCATTGAGAAATCCTGAATTTTGGTTACGGTGCCAAATCAAGGGATTACCAAAAACATTGATTTCCCTTGTATCTGCTAATTCTAGTAGAGACTGCACTTGGGTCAGATTCAGGTTCCCATTATTCTGTACAACAGAACGGTGGTCCATTCCTGAGGTAGGTGAAAACTCATTAAAGTTTCGATTGATCAATCGAAAGCGGACTCCCTGATTGGTATAATCACTCATCGGCAATGAAACACCCAATCTAAAATTAGGACTACCTAATTCCTCTACATAATTCAACAAATCTCCAAAGCTATTGATCTGTTCTTGCATCTCAACGCTCAAGGGTTTTTCTACCTGGAAATCATCCAAGGCACCAAAATCCGCACAGGATGCTAAGCTGAACAATCCTACAACACCAACAGAATAGATAATTTTTTTCATATACTATGATTTTTTCAGGTTATTGAACAACAGGATTAAAAAACTCTAAACCAACACCACGATTTCTCATAACGAGCGTATCTGTTGTTGCCATTCTCATGGTAGGTAAATCAAGTTCATATTGTAGATACAATGCATCTCTGTCTTGATTTCCCCAGCTTCTTTTTTCTCCTCGCTTGACAAATTGCCCGGATCCAGTAGCTGTTACTCCATCAGTGATGGAAGAAATGGTACAATTACCCTGATTATTGAAATCTAGTCTAAGATTTACTGTCTGATTAACACCGTCGGCACCCTGAATAGTCAATGGAAAATCAATAGAAGTCAACGAACGAGTATTCAAGTCTTTTAACTCATCATGCTCTACAAAACGCTCTCTTCTAACTACTTGACCTGTAAGATCTTCATGACCCGGCTTTCCAGTGATTACATCCAACCCTCTTCTCAAGTAGATCCCGTGCCATTCGTTCACATACTTTACTGCATACAGAACAAAATCTTTTGGCAGAACTTCCCAATCACCAGTCACGTGTCGATTGGGATTCGGAAGAGGAGATACTCCTCTTAAAACCGTATCCACATTGGCCGCATTTACTATTCTCAATGGAATCACATAGGTATTGTGAATCGCATCCGGATCATTGAAAAACGCCCCTGTCAATTCAAACTCGATACCCCCAATAAGTGACCCTCTTGGGATGGTAAGAACTGGTTCAGGCATTTGAAAATATTCAGACGGCATTACTTTTACTTCCCTGCCTCCTTGAGAAAACAATAAATTTTCTGCTATAGAAGGATCAAAAGCAAGATCCAATTGAATATTGTTTCGGTTTTGGTAGACACCACCTGTAGTAGCCATCACCCTAAATCTCCACTCATTATCTAAGGTGGTATCAAAGAAATCCTCACCCAGTGTAATTGTCCTTACAGGATATTGATGTGCAAAGTATACACTCTGAAAATCAAAGTCTGGAAACTGCCAGTCTTGATTCACACAGGAACTGATGCCTATAATTGCGATAAATAGAATTATAAATTTTTTCATGTTTTTTTCTTTTGGCTTCAAGAATTACCAGTAGATGATTTTTACCAGCCTGTATTTTGTCTAAGTGCACTGTATTTCAACAGCTCACTCAACGGCACAGGACCATATTTCATATGCTCTCCAAATACCCTGTTCTGAACATTAATGACCTGAAAACTATTATTTTGAATTCTCATGCCCCTTGCTGGTTCAGTTAAGTTTAAGTTCCATCTTCTCAAATCCCAGAAGCGGAATCCCTCGAAGCAAAGCTCCAACCTTCTCTCATTTCGGATCATTTCACGCATAGCATTTTGATCATTTCTGATAGATTCTAAATAAGCATCGCCATTATTCAAACCTATGCCTGCACGCTGACGAAGTGCTTTGATGACATCGTAAGCTGAAAACCCATAAGGGCCGGTGGCCAAAGGACCCCATGCTTCATTAGCCGCTTCTGCATAAATGAGGTATAATTCGGTATATCGGATTCTCGGCATAACATGCAGCTGTCCGCTTACAGAGACAGGGTTCAAATTCACATCCTGTCTCAACAGCTTTCGCATGTAATAACCTGTTCTAGTAGAAACCTCCACCCTATTAATCCCATCATTAGTACCCCCATCAGCTGTAGTGTTAATTACCTGGTTGTTTGGACCTGCGGTATTTCCATTTCTGATAATGTAATGATTGAATCTAGGATCTCTATTGGCATAAGGATTGGCCGGATCATAGGAGCTATTTGGATGTGTGATTGGATATCCATCAACTGTTGGGAATGCATCTACCAAGTTTTGAGTTGGATTCAACAACCCATTTCCAAATTGAGTAGGAGGAAAATGAGCTGCCTCTAAGTTACTGGAAGGTCCACCAAGGGAAGCTCTCCACAGAATCTCCTGCTGATTGATTCCACCACCTAAGTTATTGATTTCATTTACGTTTGTATACCAAGTCAGTCCCGTCGGAGCAATACCTGATACCCCACCATTGAGTTGTAACAACTCTCCTGCATACCTTGCAGCATCTTCCCAAGTAGTACTGTTGCCTTGACTAAATGCTGGACTTGCAGCCATCAAAGCCGCCTGAGCTCTGATTGCCATCGCAATTCTTCCACTCAATAATTGTCTCGCATCCTCACCAAAGACTCTATTATAGTCATTTCTGTTAGCACCCAATGCTCGATACTTGAGAGGCACATCATCTTCACTTGCGATGTTTTCAAAATCCAAAGGCAATAGTTCCATTGCTGTCTCAACATCCGCATACAACTGCTGCATACATTCCTCGAATGTATTTCTTGGAAGGTTGAATTGTGAATTCAGATTTTTGGATTCAGTAAAAATCTGAACACCCAACATCTGACCATCTGCCATACCCCCATGTGCCTGAAGCAAATGGAACATAAACAAGGCTCGTAATCCTAAGGCTTCGCCTTTAATACGGTCAGCAAACATCCTATCGAGCATAGAATTGTTAACCGTAAAAGTCACACTATCCGCAGTTTCAATCATTAGGTTCAAATACTGAATAGCAGCCTTGGAATTTGTCCACTGCATGACTGGGTTATTATCAGAAGCCCACTGACCACTTGCCATATTGAAGAAGGCATTGTTTTCATTGTTGGCAACTGCATCATCCGTGGCCATATCATTGAATGACCAGCCATTTCTTGGAATCCGTGCGTATCCATTGATAATCAAACCCTGAGCAAATCTTGGTTCATTAAAGCTACTTTCCAAGTCTCTGTTATTCTGAATAGCCGGTTCAAAAAGGTCCACACAAGCAGTACTTAATAGAGTAATCATTGCCAGCGTACCCAATATGTTTCTTAAATTCTTCATGTTGTTTCGATTTTAAAACTGTGCCGCTAAACCTAGATTAAAGAAATGTGTCTGTGGAGCAGACCCAATACTCGTAGTCAGGATTTTTCTGTTTGGACCCAAAGTCAACAGATTGGCTCCATTCATATACACATCCATCCCTTTGATAAATGCGCCTCCGAAAAATCTGTCAGCAGGTACGCGATAAGTCACCTGCACCCTAGCTAAATCGAATCTATCCGTGCTGTACAACCAGAAATCAGAATTTCTGAAGTTATTGGCACCATTGAGTGTAGTCAAACGTGGATAGGTTGCAGTAGCAGCAGTTTCGGGAGTCCAACGATCTCTTACTACTTCCGAATATTTAGCATCACCCGCAATCCAGAAGTAAGAACTGTTTCTCATAGCAAAAGCACCACTTCTCCACATACCTAAAGCGAAGAAGGTAAAGTTTTTCCACTGCGCGGTTACGTTTAGACCCATGGTTAATGGAGCACCAAACCAGCCCCCTCTACCGAGGAACACTTCATCCTGAGGAGTGATTCTGCCATCACCGTTTTGATCGATATAGCGAAGATCCCCTGGAACAACTTCTCCAAAAATTTGAGTTGGAGACAAGCCGATTTGTGCATTGCTTTCAAAGAAGCCAAGATTCTGCAAACCCCAAATAGCATCTATTGGTCTACCTTCTCTGATCTGATAGTCATCCAGCCAGTTCTCACCTCGTTGTAAAGCCTTCGTAGCATAATAAGTACCAACCAGTCCTACATTCAGGTTAACTGCTCCCACTTTTTCTTTTACATTCAAATTGAAATCAAAACCTGTTCGCTGATCGCTATTGTAGTTTTCAAATGGAATAAATGAAGACGCTGGGAATCCTGTGGTGAAGAAGCTTGGATAGATATCACTTCTTTGTACCAATAAACCTGTCATGTTACTGATGAAGGCAGAACCTGCGAAGAACACTTTATTGTTGAAAAAGGAACCTTCTACTCCTATATTGATTTCCTCTCTTCTTGGGAATCTCATCTCGGGATTTGCACCTCTTCTGGAAATAGTTGTGATATTATTCAAACCATCTTTCCAAGTATAGAAAACAGTACCGTCACCTTGCTGCGTGAACACCTGCTCATACAGGTAAAAATCCATAATATCCAAATCTGTGTGAACGATACCACCAGAAACAGACAATAATAGATTATTGACCACAGAAGAGTTTTTCAGAAAACCTTCATTGCTCAATCTCCAACCAAAAGAGGCAGTAGGAGAAAAAGCCTGTCTATTTTTTTCAGGAAGTCTGGCGGAATGAATAATCGCTCCATTAAACTCTGCTAGGAACCGATTTTGGTAATTGTATCCTAGGTGAATTCCAAGATTTGCATTACTTACTCTATGGTACATTTCAGAAACTCCTGTTTGGAATCCACCTGCAATCAACATGGCAGAAAGCTCGTGTTTATTATCAATTACCGTATTGTAATTTAATTGAGCTGACATAGCCATGGTTTGCTGGAATCGGCTACCACTGATATTCTGAGTACGTGTACTGGCATCCTGTCCAAATCTGGTCAAGCTTGTAATTAAATCCTGTCCAGCGTAGTTATTCCACTGTGGTTGAAATACTGCATACTGATTATTGAAAGCAAGCACATAGGAGGTTTGATAATCCAGCCCAAATCTGTAATTAAAAGTCAAGCCTTGTGCTATATTTCTCAAGTCTGCATTCACACCCGTATTGAACTGATATTGTCTGCTTGTAAAGACATTAGATCCACCAGCATAAATATCAGCTATCGGGTTGGTCTGTTCCAATTGAGTTCCTCCTAGTAGGTACTGACCTCCGATTAAGTGGCTACTGTTTTGAATGAAATTCTGGGAAACCAAATCGTCCTCTTCAATCATGCTGATTGGAACTAATGGAGAAAACCTGTTCGGTCTGATAGTTGCGGCACCTTGCCAGAAATTGGTGTTAACACCTCTTCCATTGAATAAAATTACCGCAGCATCTGCAAAACCTGAGATATACTCAGTCAGATTCATATCCACATTTCCGCGCACATTGAAACGCTCATTTCTATTTTGCGCGGCTTGCCCAAAATTGAGAAGTGACCCTTCAGACATCATACCTAAATTGGTATAATATCTAGCACGATCATTACCGCCAGCAATTTCCATAGTAGCATCATGTCTGCTATATGCTGGCTGTAAATAGTCCGTTGAGTAGAAATCCAAATTAGGATAGCGATAAGGATTAGAGCCGGATCCATGATTAAAGATTTCTTCCTGGGAAAATAATGGCTGCAATCCATCATTCACGCGGGCTTCATTAAACAAGGTCATGTATTCGGCAGAACCCAAGTACTTAGGGATTTCTCTTGCAACATGTACACCAGTATTCGCTCTTACATTGATAGTCTGCCTACCAACACTCCCACGCTTGGTTGTTACCATGATTACACCTTTAGCAGCTCGGCTACCATAAAGCGCAACAGCAGAAACCCCTTTCAAAAATGTAATCTGCTCAATTTCAATTGGCATTACACTTCCCGGATCTCTAGGAACTCCATCCACTAATAATAGATACTCATTATTACCCCAGATATTCCCATGAAAACCAGGAGCAAATCCTTCCATATTATCGAGTGTCCAAGTGAAATAGTTTTTCTCAAAGATTTCAGGAACATTTACGTAAGAGATTCCTCCGATCAGATTGGCCTTATCTTTGGCTTGAAAGGCTGTATTCACTTGTCTTGACTCCCATTCAGGTGTCAGGATGATATCTTCAACTTGACTTGACAATCTCAACACCTTAGTTTCATAACCTTCTGCTCTGAAAATTATCAGAGCATTTGGGATAATCTGTATGTCAAATTGTCCCTGCGCGTTAGTCGTACTTAATACTTCTTCATCATCATTTAAAATTAATGCAGAAGCAATCGGTACGCCTTTAGTATCTGTAATTCGTGATTGTATCCGAATAGTTTGTTGTTCTTGAGCATAGACAAATACAGGACTCATCATCAGCATCAAAACCAACATCCAAATTATATTTTTATATTTCATGAGTGCTTTTTCAAAATGTTGAAATTGATTAATTACCAGCCTGGATTTTGTCTAAATTCAGGGTAAAGCGTCACATCAGAAACCTTCAATGGTAACCAATAATGCCTATCTGCTAACGGTCTCTCTACTAGTACTTGCTCTCTCAAGTTCAATACTCTCATCTGTGTAGGGTCACCACCTACTTCAGATTCAGGAGCTCTAGTAAATTCAATGGAGGTTTTCAAATTGTATGGGCGATCAATAAATTGCATCCATCTTCTTTGATCATTGAATCGATGTCTTTCAAATGCCAACTCCACAGCACGCTCTCGTTTGATTTCCTCTAAAAACAAGTCAACAGAGGCAGTAAACCTTGGTAAGACATCAGGCATTCCTGCTCTTTGTCTGATCACATTTACAGCGTCAACAGCTGTTTTACTGAAATTGGTTGATTTACCCATCACAGAATTGTGGCCCATCAATGCGGCCTCTGCATACATCAAATACACATCAGCTAATCTTAAATAAGGAACATTTAAGTGAAGTGCCGCACCAAAAGCGAATGCATTATCATAGGCATTGGCAGTCAATGGGACAAACTTCCTATTCACAAAACCTGTAGGACTTCCCGAAACGGCGCCTCTATAACTACCGCCTGTAAATAGGTTAGCAAATCGGTTGTCTTCCTGATTAGGAGGCATGGAGCCTTGCACCACCTGCATCCCGTCAAACATGATACTCTTATAAAAGCGAGGATCTCTTCCTCTAAATGGAAACTCGGGATCATAACCTGATTCAGGATCTGCTTGAGTAATGTCAGTAGGAAGAGGTAAACCATTAGCCATGCCAAAATATTTGTTCACAAAGTTGGCTGTTGGCACAAACTTCGTCGCATCGCCATCTACGATGATAGATGGAAAATACTGCTTGGTGATACCCCAGTTGGACTGATCACCCGACCAGTACAAAGAGCGAAAAATAGTTTCAGTACCCCCTGAGAGCGCCCAGTTTTGACCCATTGTATAAAATAATCCATGCCAACGATCAAAAGGCATCAAGGCATATTGTGTCTGACCACTTTCTACCAAATCAAGTAATTCACCAAAAGCTTCAGCAGAGCGACGGGCAAAATCTGTATTATAAGTTCTACTACCAGTAGATTCAAGATTCATCAAAGGGCTAGCAGCATACAAAAGATTTTTACCCAAGTAACCTAAAGCCATGATTTTGTTGATTCTTAGTTCATTTCTCCCCAAGGTACGTCGACCAGCTACGGTGTTATCCCAGTTGATTGGTAGGAGATCTGCTGCTCTTCTAAAGTCAGCAGCTGCTTTTTCAGCACTCTGATGATAGTTTAATCTTCCTTCTCTCAGTTGCTCATCACCAGGCAATACTCTATCGATATAAGGTAAACCACCCACATGCTGAAATAACATGAAATGGAACCATCCTCTGAAGAATAGTAATTGACCTTCAATCAACGCACGCTCTTCATCTGTAGCATCTGTCATACGGTGAAGATTTTCCAAACCTTGATTGGCTTTACGAATGCCATACCATGCCAGTGGCCATAATCCTTTCGTATGTGGGTTGTCATTAGTATTAGCAGTCCATCGGTCCATCCAACTTGCCTGACCTCCATGACCAGAGTGTTCCACTTGCCAAGCCCAGAAATTCCCTCTGTCGAAGGCGAAAGTTACATGGAAACTTCCTGCCGCTGATACCATTTCATCATCTCCCCAATTCCAAGAAGCCGTCCAGTAATTAGTGGTGAAGTTTGGAATACAGTGGTACAATTCCTCTGTAAATCCTTGGAAATTCTGAAAATTCAAGAAAGCAATTTCTTCTGAAATAACAGACTCCGGAGTTCTCTCCAAATAATCCAAACAAGAAGTTGAGCTTACTACTACAAGCACTGCAACAGTAAGTATATTGATTTTAGTTTTTATGTAATTTAAAGCTTTCATAGCAAATCAATTGTTAGAATGACATCATTAAACCAAGGTTTACCCTTCTCATCATAGGGTAAGCACCCTCCCAAGCAGCACCTGTTCCAAAATTTGATTCTCTATCATCAGGCATTTGACTCCATACCCAAAGATTATTACCATTCATGAAGATTCTTAAGCCTCCCATGCCGAGCTTTTTCGCACGAGCAGCAGGTAAATTATAAGCTATCTCAGCATTTTGTAATCTCAAGAATGAGCCATCGTACAAGTATCTTGCTCCATAGTAGTAAGATACTGGGGTTAACCATACAGGAAGAGGACTATCTGCATTTGGATTGTCCCTAGACCAGTAAGTACCTTCATCATACACCAAGTTTCGCTGACCATCCAAATTGGTGAACGGAATACTTCTCGTCACATTCGTTACACCATAAAACTGCATAAAGAAGGATAGACCTTTGTATTCGAAGCCAATATTGGTATTGTAGGTATTTTGTGGAATATTGGAAAATCCATAAGGAGCCACATCAAATGCATCAATTACACCGTCTCCATTGAAATCCAAGATTTGAAATCCACCTGGAAGCTTTCCTCCATTATTTGTATCATGTGGCGTAGTTGCAAAAACTTCATCCCAAGTATTTACAAAGCCACTATGGATATGAGACCTAGCTTGACCTAACTGGAAGCCTGCTTGCTTTTGATAGGCAGGTAAAAACATCGGATCATCTCTGTTGATCACTACATCCACTGCTCTTGTGATAGCAAAATCAGCCCACAATCGCACACCGTTATTCAAGATTTTGTTGAGTCTCAATTCAATCTCATAACCGGTAGTCTCCACTCTACCCAAGTTAGCTGCAGGAGGCTGAGCTCCAAAGTAACTTGGTACCGAACGATCGCCAGCCATCAAGATATCCACTCGATTGTCTCTAAAAACATCAACACTACCATCGATAAGTCCTTGAAAGAGACTAAACTCAGTTTTGAGGTTATACTTATAAACAGTCTCCCAACGCACATTAGGGTTACCCAATACTGTCTCTCTATACCAAGTGAACGGACTTAAGTCACCTCTCCAACCAAAACTTGTCATTCTGGATTGACCTCCAAAGGCCCACTGATTCATGAATAGGAATCTACCTCCGATGTTATCATCTCCTACTTCGCCATAGGAAGCCGTGACTTTCAAAAAGTCAATAGCGGAGATTTGCTTCATGAAGTTTTCCTCAGAAATCACCCATCCAAGACCTCCCGACGAGAAGAAAGCGAATCGATAGTTTACACCAAACTTTTCAGATCCGTTGTAAGCACCATTATATTCTGCTAGGTATTTGTTTTTGTAGTTATAGACAGTTCTAAACACCCAGTCTTCTCGATAACTTGGAATAACACTACCAATAGCGTCTTCCTGTCTCATTACCAATCCCATCGCATTGACATTATGATTGTCCGCAATGGTGGTATTATAATTCAACTGTGCTTGGTAGAATAATCTTCTTTGAGGACCTCTAATGGTACCTCCATCAATAGCTCCACCTTGAGTAGTCCAAGCTATTGGTTGAAAAAAGTCGAAGTTACTATTATCAAAGTTGTTTCTAAGATTGACACGACCTGTAACAGGGTCTATCCACATTTCCTCCGTATTGTTGAATAAATCATTGACACCTCTTCCTATTTCGGTAAAAGTATTATCCAATGCAACAGTACCTCTAAAATTTAATCCCTTAATGATACTACCCAAGTCCTGCTCCAATACTAGATTGGTAGACAAACTCGTAGTGGTTGTATTTTCAATACCACCAATGGCCAATACTCTTGCTGAGTTGATGGCTCCAAAGTCATCCAATGGAAAATATCCCCAAAGTCCATTTGAATATCTTGGCATAAAAGCATCCGGCGGATTTCTAAAGGCTGCTCTCCAGAAGTTTGCACTGTTTGCTCCATTCCATGGTGTTTTTCTTACCCCATAAATACCACCCAAGTTGACTTTTAATAGAGTGGAAGATGTCAACTGAAAGTCTAGATTGTTTCGGAAATTTAGACGATTGAAATTGTAACCAGGCTGATAGCCTCTTCCATTATCAAATTCACGGAATAAGTCCCCTTCATTTTGAAAATCGAAGGCCGCAAAATACTTCGTTAATTTTGTACCCCCAGTTATGGATAAATTGGCATTATAAGCCATTGCGTAATCCTTGAACAAGTAATTTTGCCAATCTACATTAGGATAGCGCTCAGCTTCTTCTAAACTACCGGGAGTTCTGTACAATTGTCTGATATCTTGAGGAATAATCTGCGACCAGGCTTGCGGACTCACAGAAAGCTCTCTTTCGATAGCCAAATTTCTGATTCCAATCGCATCATAAGCATCCATCTTACCTGGAAGCTTCGAAGGAGACTTAACTGTTGTATTGACTCTTGCAACAATCTCTGCTTTTCCTTCTTTACCTCTTTTGGTAGTCACGATGATTACACCATTAGCACCACGGGAACCAAATACAGCGGTAGCCGAAGCATCTTTCAATACAGAGATAGATTCCACCGAACCGATATCCATATTGTTAAAAAATTCAGGTCTTTCAACCCCATCCACCAAAATCAAAGGTCCATTTCCATTCCATGTATTATTGCCTCGAATGACAATTTGAGGTTGCTCATCACCTGGAGCACCGCCGCTTTGTACAGCAATCAATCCGGGTAAATTTCCCTGAAGCGCCTGACCCAAATTAGAAACTCCACCAGTACGCTGAAGTACTTCTCCACTAGTCTGTGATACGGCCCCAATTAAGGTTTCTCTTCTTTGTTCACCATAACCAATGACTACAAACTCTTCTAAAGATGTTTCCGCCTCAGAAATAGCAATGTTGTAAACAGATTTACCTGCTTCCACCAATACCTCCACAGACTTGAAACCAATAAAACTGATGACTAAAATTTCTCCAGGTTGTGCATCTAGTCTAAAATCACCATTAACTCCAGTTGCTACCCCTCTTGAGGTTCCTTTGATGAGTACAGTTACTCCCGGGATTGGCATCCCATCATTCGCGTCAGTAACAACACCTCTGATTTCCTGAAATTTTTCATCAGATACAGCACTTGTTGCATTTTTAGCAACCCCACTTTTTTGCTTCTTTTCTTTTCTTTCGATGGTTTTGGAAGAAGCATCGTCTTTTTCTTTAGACTCTTCATTGTTTTTGTTGATTTTGGAAGCTCCTAGATTGTCTGGGACTCCATGATTAATCAACGCCTCCAAGTACTTTTCATCTGTAATTGATGCTATGGAAGCATTCATTTGCGAAATCGCAAGAAAGAATACTGACCAAAGCAACAACAAAGACGTTTTCCATTGGAAGTTAAAACATAGCCTTAGTAATTTTTTAATCATAAAATTGTTAAGGTTAAATTAGGTTTGAATGAATTAATTGAATCGCTGGAGTATCTCCAGCAGTAAGTTTAAAACCTTCCTTTTTTAAGGAGATTTGCTGAGTATATTCATAATAAATTGCGTTTGTTGTATTAGATTTATTGATTGATTCCTTTTGTCAGTTGTAATTAAAAAGTGTGTGGAACATAGTAACCTATAACCCATGAAAAAACTTTCTAACCTATTCCAAGCTTTGATGCTCATTCCAAAAAGTCTTCCACAACTGATATCTAAAACCCCATACGTTAGATGCGGCTCGAAATCGATTGCATTAAAAGATACTTTTGACTCAAACAGGTTACTCATTTTAATCTTGGGTTTATGCTAATCCACTGTTTAAATATAGAATTTCATATTTAAAAAATAAAAATGTAAAAAAATCATAATAACTTGATTTTCAATAAGTTAAATTAATCATTGCGTTTACAAAAATTGAAAAAAAAAGAGAAAAAACCTTAATTCTGCGAAATTGGAGGCATTTTAACTCTTTTTTAAAAAAAACCAATGTTACGCTTAGATAAAGTATTTGATTATCAATTACTTACAATCATTTTTACTTCATTTTTTTTTTGAATAAAAAAGTGACAAATATTTGTTTTTCAAAAACATACACTCAAAATAATCTTAAGATTCACGAAAATCCCGAAAAGAATATGGAATAAGCCTTAAAATGCAAATGTTTACAACAATTATTGGTTCATCCCAGCTATGATACGCCTCATATTAATAACTCCGAAATAATTGTTTTTTTGGTTACTAATTACCAAGACAGGCCAAGGATCGGACCATAAACTGCAACATATTCAAAAAAGAAGAAGAGGCCTTCATAAGCCATTACCAGTGTAAAATTTCACCAAGCAATTGGTAGAATTGGAATTTTAAGATTAAAAAGCAACTTGAAAAGGACTCGCTGGTATTCCCAAATGATTGATTAGATTGGCTTTATCAGGATTATTTGCCCAAGCATAACATAATTTAATGGGCGAACTGATAAATGAGGGAACAGATACTTCTACTATATTCGATGCTACAATACGCGCTTCGCACCAGTGAAACTCACTGTCTGACCCAGCAATAGCAAATCCAAAAACTTTTTCTCCACCCTGAAGTCTAAGTCCTTTCCCTACTTCCGAAAAAGTCACTCGGATTTTATGATTCTCAAGACTGAAATGCTCCAGCAGAGGACCTGAAAATGGTCCATTTTCACTTCTATAAACTATTTTTTTTGCTTGAAGAGCAAGTCTATCTGCTACGGATTTTTTATCCAAGGGATGAATATCATTAGCTTCCCCTACATCGATAGTGATGGCCATACCTGTATTCGGGATGGCGAGTGCTTTTCGTTGGATTTCACGCATTTCAGCCCAATTACTCTCCTGAGGATTTTCCGATGGGGCCATATAATTGGGGAGTTGAACATAAATGAAAGGTAAATCTGGTTTATATAAAAATTTACGCCAACCATAAATCAATTCATGAAATTGCTGTTCATAGACTTCCACAGCAGCAGTATTCGATTCTCCTTGATACCAAAGGATACCTGTCAATGAAATCGATTTCATAGGAATAATCATTCCCTGAAAAAGCCCCAAAGGTTTTAAACGAACACTTGTTTGGCTTGGAGCAGGATTGACAAGTGCTCCTATTGCAAACTTCCACTCTTTTTCCAATCCAATCACCTCATCCTTGACGGCTAAAGAATACGGTTTTTGTTCAATAAATTGAGGTTTTCCCCGTTCACTTACCAATCTGACTGTAATCACATTTTTCCCCGACTTCAATACACCTTTTGGAATGGTATATCTTCTGGGCGGATATTGATACCCGGTACTCCCTACCAATACTCCATTGACGAATGTCTGATCGCTATCAACCATAGTTCCCATCAACAAAGCAGTTTCTTGATTTGGTAATTGGTCCTCCCTCAGAAAAACCTCCTTTCGAAACCAAAAAACCCCATTTTTTAAATCACCATCCAATTCAGGGACAGTAAATAGGTCAGGAATTGATTTCCAGGTAGCATCGTCCAATAAGGGATCAAACCAAGGAACACTTTCTCCAGAAAGTCCAAGATCTGAACCATTCAATTGATTAGTCCAAGCTTCTTTTTTTTCTTTTTCTGATTTCTCAAGTACTTCGATCACTCCATCTTGTGCAAAGTACATCGCCTCTTCATAATCTTGAGGGAATTTTTGCAAGGCTTCTTTGGGTAACCAAGCCTGAATAGGTGAACCACCAACACTGGCATTGATGATTCCTATGGGAATTTGGTAGGAATCGGCTAGGTTTTTGGCAAAAAAATATCCAATAGCTGAAAATTTAGCTAAGCTCTCCTGGCTAGGCTTCAACCAAGTTCCTGAAGGAAAATCCTGATTCCCCTCCACGAAATTATACGTATCCGGAACATCAAAATATCGAATAGTTGGATAATTCGTTAATTGGAATTCTTCTGGGAAAAGCGGAGATACTCTCTCCATGGTCGTTTCCATATTGGATTGGCCAGAAGTCAACCAAACATCACCAAACCAAATATCCTGAATATGAATGTTTTCCTTTTGCGAAGAGATGATCATTTTGTAGGGACCACCCGCTTGTTTTGGTTCTAGTACGACTTCCCATGAACCATCAACACCTGCGGTCGTAGTGAGTTCCTCTCCTAAAATTTGGATAGTAATGTCTTGTCCACTTTCTGCCCATCCCCAAATTTTTACCGATTGTTCGCGCTGTAAAACCATGCCGTCACTGATGAGTTTAGGCAATCGCAAATCAGCATACAAATCATCCCAAACTAGGAAACAGATCCCTATCAAGATAAGAATACTTTTGATCAAAAAAGTATTGCCATGGGATGAATTCATAAAATTTGAATTGGTCTTTTGGGGTTTGCTTACTTGAACTGTGGGTAAATCTGTAAAATATTTTCGAATTATGCAACCGATTTCATTGATTGGTTATGAATTGAGATAATTGTAAAAAAATAAGGATGAACGAAATGCCCATCCTTATTCTAGTTTAGCTTTTGACATCTTGGTCAAGCCTCATGCAGCATTTCTCATTTTACAGAAAAATGATATTGGATTTTGTGCGAATATACCTCCCCTGGGTTTAAGCGTGACGTCGGGAAGCTTGGTTCATTGGGAGCATTTGGAAAGGTTTGAGGTTCCAAACATAAACCCATGTATTGGCTGTAAGTAACTCCGTTTACAGTGACTTTTCCATCCAAAAAATTCCCTGAATAAAACTGTACAGCCGGTGAATCTGCATATACCTCCATCACACGTCCACTACCCTCGTGCTCTAAAGTTGCCATCTTTACCAACTCTGAAGAATGTGCTTCTTTCACTACAAAATTGTGATCATACCCTCCCGGTACTTGTGCTATTCTTTCACCAATCAATCGTGGACTGCTGAAATCAAAAGGAGTTCCTGCGACAGCTTTCAATTCACCTGTTGGGATAAGATTTTCATCAACTGGTGTAAATTTTGAAGCATTTAGCGTCAATTGATGCCCTAAAATATCCTCTTTCATCGCGCTCAAATTAAAATACCCATGATGAGTGAGGTTAACAATTGTTGGCTGATCTGTCTCCGAAGTAAACTCTAACAATAATTTGTTATCAGCTGTCAATTCAAAAGTTAAAGCTGTGGTGAGATTTCCAGGATACCCTTCCTCTCCATCAGGGCTGGTATAGGTCATTTTCACCATCATCGATTCATCTCCTTTTTCATAGGAAGCATCCCATAAAACACGGTTGAAACCTAAAAATCCGCCATGCAGATGATTATCCCCATCATTGCTCGCCAATTGATAGGACTGACCGTCTATTTCAAACTTTCCTCCTGCAATCCTATTTCCAAACCGGCCAATCGCTGCTCCAAAGTAGTAATCATTAGTATCGTAATCTCCGACCGTTTCATAACCTAAAACAATATTTTCACTGTTTCCATCTCTATCTGGAGCAATTAATTTGGTGATTATCCCACCAAAACTGGAGATTTCCACATGCATTCCATTGCCATTGTCTAGGAAAAACAATTTGGCCATTCGATCTCCAACAGGTACTTCTTGTATGTTAACGGTGAAATTGATTTCTTTTTCCATTATATTATTTTCTTCGGTTTTCGGTGCAGAGCAACTCCAACTGATGCAGCTTGCAAGACCAAGTAAACAAGCAGCTCTGAATAGTTTTTTTTGTATCATATTTTTAAATTTTATCAACAACCTTGACCATAATAGGCATCTTTGCCATGTTTACGCTCATAGTGTTTTTTGATTAATGCATCTTTGAGTCTAGCTGCATTTGGATTGATTTGTAAGGTCAGGTAAGCCATTTTGGCTACCTCCTCCAATACTTTGCTATTGTAAACAGCTTTGGCCGCATCTTTTCCCCAAGCAAAGGGTCCATGGCTTCCGACCAAAATCATTTCTACTTCCGCAGGACTGAGATTTTTCTCTGCAAAACAATCTAAAATCTGCTGCCCCGTATTGTATTCATAATCACCTTCGATCAGGCGATCAGCCATTGGAGGAGCACAGGGAATATCAGCAGTCAAGTGATCTGCATGGGTGGTTCCAAAATTCGGGATATCCATCAGTGCCTGTGCCCATGAAACTGCATATGTAGAATGCGTATGGCAAATGCCACCGATATTTTCCCAGTGTTTGTATAAAAAAGCATGGGTTTTGGTATCGGATGAGGGCCGCATCTTACCCTCCACCACCTTGGCGTCGAAATCAACGATGACAATATCTTCTACCCTCAATTCTTCATACGGTACCCCGCTTGGCTTGATAGCAAAGACACCATTCTCCCGATCTACCGCACTCACATTTCCAAACGTATACACCACCAAATCGAGTTGGGGTAGTTGCATGTTGGCTTCGTAGCAGGAAAGTTTTAATTTTTCGAACATCATTTGGGTTTTAGATTTTAGATCTTAGATTTTAGATTTTAGATTTTTTTTGGTCTTATGCTTTTTTTGTTTTTCATTGTAATCAACGTTTTAGCAAAGATTGCAGTCAACTCATTGGCTTCTTTCAATAATGAATCTACTTCAATCCAAGCTTTCTCTTTCACCAACTCTAACCAATAGCCTGACTCATCTGATTCTTCCAAAACAATTTGAAGTTTCGAAATGAACTCATTATCGCTTCTTGCACGACAAGCGGATCTATAGTTTGCCCCAACTGAGGTTGCTGCCTTCACCAGTTGGTAAGATATCACTCTTGAAGCGGTCAAATTTGGAAACTTCTCAACTAAGTCGATTACATCAAGAGCAAACTTCTTGGTTCTATATTTTAGCTGATCTTGCATATGATATATTTTAGTTTCAGATTTTTTGCTCGATAGAAGTTAATGAAATAAGTTCAAATCCTATTATCAAATCTAAAATCTACCCTCTAAAATCTAAAATATGTTACCCTTCACCCTTTCTCAACCATTTTCCCAAAAGAAACATATTCCTGATAGAGTCGATCATAAGTCTCCACATGCTCGGGGATGGGATAGTATATGTTGTCAAAACCTGAACCCATAGACTTGATAGCTTCCTCGGTATTGAGATAAATACCGGCTGCAACGGCTGCATACATGGCCGCGCCCAATGCTGGGGCTTTTTCGGATGTGGCAACTTTGATGGGCATATCCAATACGTCAGCCAGTGTTTGCATCACTAGGGTAGATTTTTTAGCTACACCTCCCAAACCGATCACTGCATCTATTTGTACCCCTTCCTGTCGAAATCTTTCAACAATACTTTTAGAACCAAAGCATATGGATTCTACCAATGATTTGAACACCCTCGTAGCATCGGAACCAATATTCAAGTTTCTAATCGCCCCTTTCAAAGCTTGATTGGCATCGGGTGTTCTTCTTCCGTTAATCCAATCCAGAGCAACAATAGTCGACTCTTGTACAGGAATTTGCAATGCTTCCTCAGAGAGCTTAACCAGTAATTGATTATCCAATTCTGCGATCAACGCAGCTTTTTCACTATCAGAAATGGAGCTGCTATTTTGGATCAACTGAATACTAGGGTCCAAAAGTAACTTTTTAAACCAAGCCAAGACATCCCCAAAAGCAGACTGACCTGCTTCTAATCCAATGGTACCTGGAATTACTGAGCCATCCACTTGACCACAAATCCCAGGAATTAATTTATCACCCAAATTCGACTTATTCGCCACCATAATATCACAGGTAGAGGTACCCATGACTTTCATCAGGGTATTTTCTGAAATCTCAGCTCCTACAGCTCCTGCATGTGCGTCAAAGGTACCTACAGCCACCACCACTGAAGTGGGCAAGCCCAGCACTTCCGCCCAGTCCTCACTAAGATTTCCTGCAACCACATCAGAGGTATATGTCTCTTCGTAGAGACGGTCTCTTAATTCCGCTAAGTATGGATCAAATAGTTGTAAAAATTCTTTGGATGGTAAGCCTCCCCAGGATTCATGCCACATAGCCTTATGTCCGGCTGCACATCTACTTCTTTTCAGCTCTAATGGATTACGACAACCTATCAGTTGCGCCGTGATAAAATCACAATGCTCCATCCAAGAAAACGCCGCTTCTTTGACAGAATCATCCACTCTGATCGTCCGAAGGATTTTTGCCCAAAACCATTCTGAAGAATAGATTCCTCCCTCGAATTGGGTATAATCAATTCCCCCCCAAGTTCTTGCAACTTCATTGATCTCTTCTGCCTCCCCGATACCTGTATGATCTTTCCACAGAATCATCATGGCGTGAGGATTTTCTGCAAATTCCGGTGTCATAGCCAAAGATTGTCCCATTTCATCGACAGCCATAGGCGAAGAACCCGTAGTGTCTACACAAATCGCCTTCACTGAATGTGGATCTATTGCTGACTCTTTCAAAACAGTGGTAATGGTCGCTTGTAGGCCTTCCAAATGATCTAATGGATGCTGCCTAAACTGGTTTTTCACTGGATCACAGTACAATCCTTGCTTCCATCGTGGATACCAAAAAACATTACTGGCTACCGTAAGTCCAGTTTCGGCATTCACCAATACTGCTCTTACCGAGTCAGAACCATAATCTAATCCTATAACAAATTGATTGCTCATATCTTGAATTACTTTACACGAATCATTAAAACAGCATTCGCAGGAACAGATAGATTCAACTGATTTCTATTGAGTTTAAAATCTTTGAAACTACTTTTCTTTACCACTTCTTTGCTAGTGAAAGAATTATATGAATCTATGGAGGGAGCAGTAACTATTTCTGCTGTAGCTCCATTGGCCTGCATACCTCTCAAATCAATTTCAAGTGGTAATTTTTTATCTGGATGAATATTTGCAATACTGATATTAATAGTCCCATCTTCGGACTTGGAAGAAGATACATGCAACGCTTCCAATTGCTCATTTCCAAAAGCTACTTTCTCAGTCACCAAATGATGAGGAACCAAAGTTGCATCCTTGTGAGGCTTGTATAGGTCAAAAACATGGTAGGTGGGTGTCAAAATCATATCATCTTCTGAGGTCAAAATGATGGCTTGTAACACATTGACTGTTTGAGCTAAATTAGCCATGTGTACCCGCTCTGCATGTTTGTTGAAAATATTCAGAGAAATGGCTGCCACATGGGCATCTCGCATGGTATTTTGTTGATACAAAAATCCCGGATTTGTACCAGGCTCCACCTGAAACCAAGTCCCCCACTCGTCTAGGATGATTCCAACTTTTTTCTCTGGATCATACATATCCATGATGGTGCTGTGTTTGGTAATCAATTCATCCACTCGAGCAGCCTTTCGCAAGGTCTCCAAATACTCTTCCTTGGTAAATTCAGTTGCTTTTCCCTTATTTTCCCAGGTGCCTGTTACAGTATAATAATGAAGGGAAAGCCCATCCATCATATTCAAGGGAATATTCTTCATCAACACCTCTGTCCAATTCAAATCCCAATCGTTGGCACCACCGGCAATTTTGTACAGTTTATTGCCTGGATAGTCTCTGGCAAAAGTGGCATACCTGCGATATTCATTGGCATAATACTCTGGAGTCATGTGTCCTCCACAGCCCCAACTTTCGTTACCCACTCCCCAATATTTGATATTCCAAGGTTCTTCTTGCCCATTTCTTCTGCGCAAGTCAGCCATTGGACTAATTCCATCAAAATTGATGTATTCTATCCATTTGGACATCTCCTCCACAGAACCAGAACCTACATTTCCTGTAATATAAGGTTCTGTACCAATACGCTTAGCGAAATTCAAGAACTCATGCGTCCCAAATGAATTGTCTTCTGTCACTCCTCCCCAATGGGTGTTGACCATTTTTGGGCGCTGAGCGGGATCACCGATACCATCTGTCCAATGGTATTCATCCGCAAAGCAACCTCCAGGCCATCGGAGATTGGGGATTTCCAAGTCAATCAATGCTTGCATCACATCCAATCGGTAGCCATCCTCGTTGGGAATGGAGGAGTCCGGACCTACCCAGATACCACCATAAATATTCCTTCCCAAATGCTCTGCAAAATGACCGTAAATGTGTCTATTGATAGTTATATGTCCTTGATCAGCATTTACAATCAATTTATTTTGTCCTAAAAGAACTAGAGGAGACAGCGATAAAAACAGCAGAACAGCTAAAAGCTTACTTTTGATGGTGACATGCATACTTCATGGGTTTATTTTCTTAATTCAATTATTTCATTAATCGGATATGATGGAATTTAGGAGTTTCTTCTCTGTCGATACTTTGAATTTTAATCTCTACTAATTTCTCTTGAGGCTCTAATAGATCATATTCATGGACGATCATCTGTCCTGCTTCTAGTTGTCTTGGATAAGCGTTTATTAATTCCCCATTGAGGAAAAGCTGATATTTCTCATCACTTAGAGGTTTGAAGAGCATAATTCTCAAAACTTTTCCCTCTAACTCTGTATTTTTCAACTCATATTGGATAAATGAGCGAGTACTTCTCCAAAAGTTTCCATCTTGCTGTCCTGTTTTGGTCTCTTCACCTGAAAAGGCATGCTCAGATTCCGGCTGTTGTTCACCTAAAGAAATTTTATCGACTGTAATTGCTTCTAGTTTTCGAATCAATTCATCCTTGGATTGGAGTCCCTTTCTGAATTCTTGGTATTGGTCAGAGTCAATTTCTGGCCAGTAGACTTGATACCTGCTATCATGAATAGAAAAAAATGGAACCAATTCAATAGATGTAGATGAAGCCAATAAGTCCTCCGAATTTATTTTAAATTGTAAATTCTGGGATATTTTTTTTGGTAGTACCTGTTGTTCTCGTATCAAAACAGGGGTAAGTTCAAGCGGTGTCATAGGACCTGCCGCCACATGCCCCATCCTACTTCCATCGGCAATTAACCCTTGGAGCCCTTCCCGGCCGGTCTTAGCTCCCAAAACGATTGGTCCATAAAGGAAAGAAACCCATGGAGAACCATCCGGAAGATTTTCTTTGCTTACCTGCATTGGGAGTTCAATATCAATACGATCTTTTTTGGACCAAGACCCTTGAATTAGCACATACCCTTCTCTGTCCCTTAAAATCTCTATTTCTTTCTTATTGACAAAAACCTTTAACTTACCAGCCGTCACCCAACTTGGGTATCTCAGGCGAAGATTAGCCTCCACAGCTCCTTCATGTGCAAAGCTGATAGATGTGCCTTCTTGATAAGGAAAACTAGTTTGCTGGATTAATTTGATCCCCTTTTCCTTCCAATCAAGTTCAGAAGCAATAAACAGATTGATGTATAAATCATTTTTGCTAGCTGCATAGATAGCTTGTCCATATTTGGCATGGTTTTCCAAACCCGAACCTACACAACACCAGAAATTTTCATGGGGCTGCGAATACACTCGATAATGGTTGGGACGCATGGAGGTAAAGTAAACGAAGCCTCCTTTTTCTGGATGTTGACTGGAAAGAATATGATTGAAAAGTGTACGCTCGTAGTAATCAAAATAGCTGCTTTTAGGAGACTTTTGAAATAATTTTTCAGATAATCTCAGCATATTATATGAATTGCAAGTCTCGGGACCTTCTTCCGAAGACATCATGGAAGAAAAATCATCTGTAGGATGAAAATGCTCCCGAACGCTATTCCCTCCGATGGATACGGAACGTTGATTGACCACTATATCCCAAAAAAACTTGGATGCTTGACTCATTTTTTCCTCATCAGCAAGGGCTGCTATTTGCTGAAATCCGATGACTTTAGGGATTTGGGTATTGGCATGCATGCCTGTCAGATGATCTTCTCCTGCCCTCAGTGGTGCGAGAAGTGTTTGATGAGACATTTGTTTGGCCAAGGTCAAATACCGTGGATCAGAAGTCAATTCATACACATCAGCAAAAACCTCATTCAACCCTCCATGCTCGCTGATTAGTATTTCTTGAAATTGTTCTTCTGTATAACTTGAAGTTAGCTCTAGAAACCAATCCGTAAGCGCAATCAACATGGATTTGGCTTGTTCTTTACCTGCGATTTGATATGCATCCCTTAACCCTGCAAAGATTTTGTGAATATTATACAGAGGCACCCAACGCTCGTTCAATGAAAAACTTGCTGCCTTAATTTGTCCATTTCTTAATTCCTCCCAGAATTTCTTCCCTCCAGGCACGCCACTTAAATAACCCGACCCATTGGCTTCTTGAGCAATTTGTAATTGCTCTAACATATAATCCAACCGACTTTCAATATCTGGATCACCTGTGGATGCAAACATCATCGCTAAAGCTGACAGGTAATGCCCACCGATATGACCATCCAATCCTCCACTTTCCCAGTTTCCATAATTTTCAGCTGACCAAGGGATTCCGGCCTCTTTCATGAAGGGGGCCAAAAGTCTATCAACTTCCATTGCAAGCATATACTGCTTATTGACTTCCATTGCTTGCTTGAAAGGGCTTTCCAATAAGGTGATTCGATTCAAAGGAAAAAATTCCACAGCGGAAGACTGGGCTTGAACACTCAGTGCCGACATCAAAAAGAATCCGATTATATGTAGACAAGCTTTGAAACTCATGAATACTTTTCAAAATTCAAGTAAGGCAGTACAGCCTTACTTGAATTGGTTTATAGGTTTGTGAGAAAATATTCCATTTAAAAAGAAAGTAAAGCAAGTCAGGTGTCTTTCAACCCGCCTGCTTTAATTTCCAATAACAACTAACCCAAAATACATTTCTTTCACTCAATCGTTTAAATCCTATGAGCATTTTACTTTTTCGAATTTGATGCAAAAAAAATAGAATAGCAAATTTTTAAATGTTTTTTTTACACTAATAATAGTTAAATAAAAAATCGACCTATCAAAAGGCATTCAAAAAAATGTTAATAATTGATTTTCAGCGCTTAAAATCAATTGATTATCATGTGTGTTTTTTACACATTGGCTTCCAATAAAGTACCGTTCCTATAAGGAATCCTAACTATCCAGGCTTAATAGTCCATATCCACCTCCTTATTAAGTGTATAAATTGGATTTAAAATGAATTTCACTTATTTTTCCAAAAAAATACCTGCATGAAATACTCGAATCAAACAAGAATGCTCGTTGCGGTAGATTGTATCATCTTTGGATTCGATGGAACAGATTATAAAATTTTGCTCATTCAAAGAGGATTTGCGCCCGAAAAGGAAAAATGGAGCTTGATGGGAGGATTTGTTCAGATGGATGAAACCTTAGATGAAGCTGCCAAACGAATTTTAAAGCAATTAACGGGACTACATGATGTCTACATGGATCAAATGACGGCATTTAGCCAACCTCAACGAGACCCCATAGAGCGTGTGATAGCAGTGCCCTATTTTTCCCTAATTGATATTGAAAAATATAGCAAGCAGATTAATAATGATTTTCACGCCAAATGGTTTTCAATTAGAGAGATCCCAAAACTAATTTTTGATCATGGAGATATGGTGGAGCTTGCTTTACAACAACTGCGCTATAAAGCAGCCCTTCATCCTATTTTATTTGAATTATTGCCGGAAAAATTCACCCTCCCTCAGCTACAAACCATGTATGAAGGGTTATATGATATCAAACTGGATAAGCGAAATTTTACCCGTAAGCTCCTTTCTTCCAATCTCCTTTATAAAGAAAACGATAAAGACAAGTCAAGTTCAAAAAAAGGCGCTTACTACTATTCTTTGAATGAGGACTTCTATACCCGAAACTTAAGCAATATCCTCACCATCGTTTCCAAAAGTGAGATTTCACTAGCAGCTGAATAAATTCAAACAAACATAAACCTCCAAACCTATTTTCATGAACGATTTCAACCAATTCGAACTTTGGTTTCTAACAGGAAGCCAACACTTATATGGGGAACAAACACTTCTTCAGGTAGCTGAACATTCACAATTGATTGCCCAAGAACTTAATAACTCTAAGGATATAGCTGTAAAAGTGGTTTTCAAACCTACCGTTAAAACCACTGAAGAGATTTATCAAATTTGTCAAGAAGCCAATCAGTCTGCCGCTTGCATCGGGGTGATTACTTGGATGCACACCTTTTCCCCTGCCAAAATGTGGATCAATGGACTAAAAATCCTACAAAAACCCATGCTGCATTTGCATACGCAGTTTAACAGAGATATCCCTTGGGACACCATTGACATGGACTTTATGAATCTCAATCAAAGTGCCCATGGAGATCGTGAATTTGGCTTCATTGTTTCCAGGATGAAGATCGAGCGAAAAGTTGTTGTAGGACATTGGCAATCAGCAGAAGTGCAGCGCCAAATTGATACCTGGGCGAGGGCAGCGGCCGCATGGACCGATTGGCAAGGTGCAAAATTTGCTCGCTTTGGGGATAATATGCGAAATGTGGCAGTTACAGAAGGCGACAAAGTAGAAGCTGAGTTACAGTTTGGATTTGCTGTCAACACCTTCCCGGTAGGTGATTTGGTTGCATATATTCAAGCTGCCAGCGATCAGGAAGTTCAGGCTTTGATTGATGAATATGAGGCATCCTACACACTAACAGATGAGCTTAAATCCACAGGCAATCGTAGGTCTTCCTTAATTGATGCTGCACAAATCGAGGTCGGTTTGCGTAACTTTTTGAAAGAAGGCGGATTCAAAGGGTTTACCAATACATTTGAAGATCTTCATGGCATGAAGCAACTCCCTGGCATTGCAACCCAACGACTAATGGCCGAAGGGTATGGCTATGCAGGGGAAGGAGATTGGAAAACAACTGCATTAGTTCGCGCTATGAAAGTCATGGGTACTGGACTTCCAGGCGGGAATGCATTTATGGAAGATTACACGTATCATTTCAACCCTGAAAATCCACTTGTATTGGGAGCGCACATGCTTGAAGTTGACCCTGTGCTCAGCAACGAACGCCCTCGATGTGAAGTACATCCTTTAGGAATCGGCGGTAAAGAAGATCCTGTACGGTTGGTATTCAATGGCAGTGCCGGCAGAGCGTTGAATGCATCCCTGGTAGACATGGGTAATCGATTTAGATTGGTAGTCAATGAAGTAGAGGCAGTACCTGTAACCGAAGCATTACCTAAACTTCCTGTAGCACGCGTACTTTGGAAACCACTACCCGACATGCAGACAGGATGTGCGGGTTGGATTTATGCAGGCGGCGCCCATCATACTTGCTTTAGCCAAAATCTGACTACAGAACATCTGGATGATTTTGCGAAAATTGCCAGAATTGAAAACATCACCATTGATGCCAACAGCAATCTCAAGCAAATTCAACAAGAGATCAAATGGAGTGATGCATTCTATAAACTTACCAATTAGCGTAAACCTTGCCTCATAAACGCAAAAAGGAGAACAGATTTTTTGTTCTCCTTTTTTTGCTTGTTACTTCTTGATGATTTTGAATTTTGAGATAACAAAAGCGCTTCCCTAAAAAAGCTCCTATGATATTTTTTAACCAAAAAAAACCAACTGCTCATCGGTATAATCTTGGATGAAAAAGAGAACATTGTCCAAATAGGCAAAGTCCTCCTGAGGATGCATGGTAGTCAATACTACTGCCTGCATTCCTGCGTTTTTGGCAGCCTCCACTCCTTTTGGGGAATCCTCAAATACCACACATTTTGAAGGGGAAACTCCTAGCAAATCTGCGCATTTCAGGAATACTTCCGGATGTGGCTTACTCAACGCTACATCATCTGCATGTACTATGGCATGAAAGTCTGCACCAATGTTTAAGTGCTTCAACGTAAAGTCCACATTGAATGGAATGGCAGCGGTCCCCAAAGCAAGTTTAAAGTGATTATTTTTCAATTGTTGAAAGAAATCATAAAAACCATCAATGGGCTGTATTTTGTCCACATACACCTGCTGGTATCGCTTTTCCTTTTCAATAGACCAATAATCCAATTCTTCCCGCGTCAAAGCATCCTTTCCTAATACCCGTGCAAATAGCTCATCATTTTTACCATACATTTCTTTCCATACCCGTTCGATGGAAATATCGACTTTCAGGTCCTGCACCAATAGCTGATGCCAAGCATCCGCATGATAGGCCATATCATCGATAATGGTACCGTTCAAATCAAATAAAATTGCTTCGAATCTTCTATTCATAATTTTTACGCTGCATGACTTTTTTCACCTTTTCAACGATAGTCAGGGCATCCAATCCATATTTTTTCATTAAATCCTCAGGCCTTCCACTTTCTCCAAAGCTGTCATTCACCGCTACATATTCCTGAGGCACCAAATGCCGGGATACAATCACCTGAGCAATGCTATCACCCAAGCCACCTAAGCGGTTATGCTCTTCTGCGGTCACCACACAGCCTGTTTTCTGGATAGATGCAAGCACAGCCTCCTCGTCGAGTGGTTTGATGGTGTGAATATTGATAATTTCTGCATCAATTCCTTGAGCAGAAAGGATTTCTTCTGCCAAAATCGCCTCCCAGACCAAATGTCCTGTCGCAACAATAGTCACATCTTTACCATCCTTAATTTTCCAGGCTTTGCCAATTTCAAAAACCTGATCAGCTGGGGTAAATACAGGAATCACAGGCCTTCCAAACCTCAGATAAACAGGCCCATAATGTTCTGCAATGGCCAATGTGGCAGCTTTGGTTTGATTGTAATCGCAAGGATTGATCACAGTCATGCCAGGAAGCATCTTCATCATGCCTATATCTTCCAGAATCTGATGCGTAGCGCCGTCCTCACCCAATGTTAAGCCGGCATGAGAAGCGCATATTTTTACATTTTTGTGAGAATAAGCAATAGACTGACGGATTTGGTCATATACCCGACCCGTACTAAAATTGGCAAAGGTACCAGTATAGGGTATTTTGCCGCTTATCGTCAACCCAGCTGCAATGCCCATCATATTGGCTTCGGCAATTCCTACCTGGAAAAAGCGTTCAGGATGATTCTTTTGAAAATCTCCCATTTTCAGAGAACCAATCAAATCTGCACATAGGGCTACAACATTGGGATGCGTTTCGCCTAATTGCGTTAAACCAGCTCCAAAACCGGAACGGGTATCTTTTTTTTCTGTGTATGTTAAAATCATCGAAAGTCAGTTTTAATAATCTTGAAGAGAAGAAGGTAATTGAGCGAGCGCACTTGCCAGCTGCTCATCATTCGGAGCAATGCCATGCCATTTATGGGTTCCGACCATAAAGTCCACACCAAAGCCCATTTCCGTGTGAAGTAAAACCATGATGGGCTTCCCTTGTCCCGAAGCCGCAAAAGCAGCATCTAGTCCCTCACAAACCTTGACCATATCATTCCCTTCTACTTCCAACACATCCCATCCAAATGCAACAAACTTGGCCTTCAAATCCCCGTTATCCATCACTTTTTGGGTGGGACCATCAATCTGTTGCCCATTAAAATCAACAAAAGCTATCAGATTATCTACGTTGTGATGCGCTGCAAACATAGCAGCTTCCCAGTTTTGCCCTTCTTGCAACTCCCCATCACCAGTCAATACAATTACTTTTTGAGGATCTTGATCCAAGCGCTTTCCTAGTGCGGCTCCAATGGCTACTGAAATTCCTTGCCCTAAGGACCCCGAGGCTATCCGTACACCTGGCAAGCCTTCATGGGTAGTGGGGTGTCCCTGAAGGCGTGAATTCAGCTTTCTGAAAGTTGCTAATTCCTCCAATTCAAAATACCCAGCCCTCGCTAATACGCTGTACCAAACGGGAGAAATATGGCCGTTGGATAAAAAGAACAAATCCTCCCCCTTTCCTTCCATGGAAAATTGGGGATCATGCTTCAATTTCCAGAAATACAGTGCCACAAAAAAATCAGCACAACCCAAGGATGCACCTGGATGTCCTGATTGGCACTGATGCACCATTCGCAAAATATCGCGCCTCACCTGAGTAGCGATCTCTTCTAATTGATTTACATTCATACAATATGTTAAATAGGTTTATGAGCTAAAATTAGGCACAAAGTGTGAGAAATACACTTATTATTTAAAGTTTTTGCAACCGATTTCATTTTTGCTCAACAAAAGACTAATATAGCATGTCAATGAAAGGTTACAGCTAATCACACTATTGATCGGCATAAAAAAATAAATCCGTTCCCCAGCCAGAAGAACGGATTTAAAGCTTAAAAAAGAGTTGTCGTCACCAAAAAATATAATCTTACAAAGCTTATTCCCTGAATACCTTACAAACATACTGCCTCAAGAATTCTTTTTTGAGGCAACTTCATGAAACCAGCCATTTTCTTCATGAATGCTGGGTTTGACTTCATAAAGGGTTTGAAAATGAAGTGAACTAGCTTGTAAATGAATGGCCTTTAAAGAGATTTTCATCACCTCTCTCAATTATTGAAACAGCTGAGGGACAAACTGGCTCAAATAAATTCTCCAGTTTCTCCAGATATGACCTCCATCAGACTCTACATACGTGTATGGCAATTGGATGCTGTCAAGTTTTTGTAAGTATTCCTGATTGGCTTTGTAAAGGAAGTCCGTTTCTCCAATAGCTATCCAATACAATTGATAGGCATTATCCCGTTGCTGCTGTAATGTTTCATCCAAGTCTTTATAGACTTTACCGGTAGCATCTTCTCGAGGCATGATCGCAGCAGAAAACAGCCCCACATAATCAAATGTATTTGGGTAAAAACGGGAAATATGCAGGGTATGAAATCCGCCCATAGAGAGTCCTGCAATAGCCCGATGGGATTTCTCTGATTTGACCCGATAATTTTGCTTCATAAACTCAATGATCTCGTGGAAATGGAGTTCGTATGTTCCATCCATGGTTTTGGGAATCATAAACTGAGGTTTATAAAAACCAAGACTCCCTTCCCCAGGTGCTGCGTCTTGAATAACATTACCATTAGGCATGACCACTATCATGGATTTGGCTTTTCCTTGAGCCATAAGATTGTCCATGATTTGAGCAGTCCTTCCCAAGGAAATCCAAGCCTCTTCGTCTCCCCCTGCCCCATGAAGCAAGTACAAAACTGGATAGCTGTCCGCAGAATTTTCATACCCTGCTGGAGTATAGACAGTCAAGCGTCTGTCCATCCCAAGACCTTCCGATCTGTACCATCTACGGGCAACTGTCCCATGCGGAACCTTTTGTACTTTATACAACTCTGCCTGTTCACCTTCGATAATAAAGATATTGGTGACATTGGCTACATCTCGGATAAGGAAAGGATTACTTGGGTCAATTACAGTTAATCCGTCCAAAATAAAGGAGTAGCTATACAACTCGGGAGCTAGCCCTTCTGCTTTGTATTCCCACACTCCATTTTCCCCTTTGGATAAGGAGGCTTTGCCTGGTGCATCCACTGTACCCATGGGTGAATCCATTTGGATGGCAGGTAAAAAATCCCCTGTAATTTCTACTTGCTGAGCTTGAGGAGCAAAAAAGCGAAACGTCACGGAATTTCCTTTAATTTCAGGAGAGATCAAATCCTGGGAACGGAAAATTGCTTCTTGGGCCAATAAATTACCCAAACACAAAAGGCACAGCAACTGAATAATACCAAAATTTCTCACACATAATAGTTTAAAGGTGTCACAAATTGAATACAGGGTCCTACAAATAAAAGATGATTTATATCACCTAATCCACTGATTTTGATTACTGAAACCTCAATCAAAAATCAGTTAACTTGTGTAAAAATAATCAAAATAGTGAAAAACCTACTTTCCATAAAAAGCACCTTCCTGCATGAGGTTGGGGACATGAGCCGATTTACCGCAAGGTTTTTCCGTGAGGTCCTGAAGCCCAAGCAAGAATGGGAAGAGTTTATCAATCAATGTTTTTGGATAGGTTACAAAACATTGACCTTGGTTGGCATTACAGCCTTTATCATGGGCTTGGTTTTGACCATTCAATCAAGGCCAACGTTGGTTGAATTTGGCGCTGAAGCCATGCTGCCTGCCATGGTGGCTGTTTCCTTGGTGCGGGAAATCGCCCCTGTCATCACGGCATTGATCTGTGCCGGAAAAATCGGTTCTGGTATGGGGGCTGAACTTGGTTCCATGCGCGTCACAGAGCAAATAGATGCCATGGAAGTATCTGGCACCAATCCTTTCAAATACCTTATTGTGACGAGGGTATTGGCCGCCACGGTGATGGTTCCCTTGCTTTCTAGCGTAGCTAATGCTGTATCCCTGTATGGGGGCTACTTGGGAGCAAATTTAAGGGGAGATGTTAGTTGGAGTTTGTATTGGTTTCAGGTATTCGACTCTTTGAGTTTTGGAGATGTAGTCCCCTCCCTTATCAAGACCATCTTCTTTGGCTTTGCTATCGGGATTGTGGGTTGCTACAAGGGCTATCATTCACAAAAGGGAACAGAAGGTGTGGGCAGGTCAGCCACTACCGCTGTCATCGCAGCATCCTTAATGGTATTTGTTATTGATTTGTTGGTTGTCCAAATTACTGATTTACTTGGCTTAACTTAAGATGAAAACAAAAGACCCCATTGTCCTGGTAGAAAACGTCAATAAGTCATTTGGAACAAATCATGTCTTACGTGATTTTTCCATGGCTGTGCAAACGGGTGAAAACTTGGTCATCTTGGGGAAATCAGGTTCCGGGAAATCTGTGTTGATCAAATGCATCATTAAACTGATCGCATCAGATTCAGGAAAAATAACTGTACTTGGTCAAAACATTGACACCTTGGATGAAGACCAACTCAATACATGGAGGGCAGATATTGGTTTTCTCTTCCAAAGCAACGCCTTGTATGACTCCATGACTATACGGGAGAACTTACTATTTCCCTTACGCAGACATTGGACGAAGGAAAAACGGGATAAAATGGCTGACCAAGCCATTTTGGAAGCATTGGAAGACGTGGGATTGGCACATACACTACATATGATGCCTGCTGAATTATCAGGAGGTATGAGAAAACGAGTAGCTCTCGCGAGAGCCTTGATATTACGTCCAAAAGTAATCTTGTATGACGAGCCTACCACTGGCCTCGACCCGATCACGGGAAGGGAGATTTCACAATTGATGATTGATGTACAGAAGAAATATAACGCCACATCTATCGTGATTTCGCACGATTTGAATTGCATCAAGATGATTGCCAATCGAATCATCATGTTGATCGACGGAAAGAACTACGCTTCGGGGACTTTCCAAGAATTAGAAGCTGCTACTGATCCAAAAATTAAAGCGTTTTTCGAATAGTCATGAAGGCAACAAAAGTAATCGACAATACAAAGCTAGGCCTTTTGGTCATTGCAGGACTGGTATTTCTTGTCTTGACCTTGTACATGATAGGCAAGAATAAAAATCTCTTTGGTACTGCTATACAAATCACGGCAGTGGTAGATAATGTTAGCGGTTTAGTTCCTGGGAATAATGTTCGGTTTAAGGGCTTGAATATCGGAACTGTTCGATCTATCAATATGGAAAATGATTCTTCAATTTACATCACGATGGCAGTTCAGCGAAAGATGACTCAATTTATTCGAAATAATTCCCTCACTGCCATCAATACAGATGGTTTGATGGGAAATAAAATCATTCAGATACTACCACAGGAAGGGTTTTCTCCGATGATTTCGGAAGGAGATACGCTCTTTGCCCGGGCAGGCTTGGATACGGAAGAAATGTTGAGAACATTGGAATCTACCGGTGACTATCTGGAGAAAACATTTTTTCATTTATCCAATGTATCACAAAAGCTAAATGATAGTAAAGCACTTTGGAATTTGCTTTCGGATAGTTTGTTGACCAAAGAAGTCAAAGCAGCTGTGCAGGAAATCCGTACTGCGGGAAACAATGCTTCTGATATGGCTATATCTGGCAAACGTATACTGCACACCCTAGAACAGGGTCAGGGCTTGGTTCAACAAGTATTCACCGATACCATCGTAGCCAACAATTTCTCACAATCTGTCGCCCATTTACTGGAAGTAAGCGAACAAACCCAAGAAATCATGGTACAGGTCAAAAGTATTCTCCATGATATTGAGCAAAGTGACGGAACTGCCAAATTGATTTTGGAGGATCCTGTGCTCAAAGAAGCCATATTAAAGAGTATGCTGAATGTAGAGGAAGGTACAGCATCCTTTGCGGAAAATATGGAGGCCATGAGGAGTAATTTCCTGTTTAGGAGATACTTTAGAAGGTTGGAAAAGGAAAAAGAGGCCGACAATGAATGAGTCAGTTTCTACTTTCCTTGAACAAATATATTACCAACAATAATCAAAACTATTTTGGCCGTTAGCATGCCATAAGAAGGTAGATGTAAACTGGCATTTGCTACTTTGTATCTTGAATATATAAAGCTAAAGTTTCAACCCAATCCCGAAAGTAATCCGCAATCCGTCCCATTGAGAAATGAGATTTTTACCATCAGAGGTCTGAAAAACAAGTTGTTGATTGGAATTTTCTTTCATTTCCCCGTGAAATTGCAGTTCGGCCCCTAGGCCTGCTTGAATAGTAAAAGGATATAAATCACGGGTTATCATAATTCCAGGACGAAGACCGACATTGATGGATTTCAACGAATAATTTTCATATTCTTTGAATGTACCTACTTCAAGAATGGATGTTAATTTTTGGTTTGTACCGGCAATAGAAGTATGCATGGTTGCATAGAGAGGCCAACCCTTCGAATTATTCAGTCGAACCTGTGCATAAGGGCCTATTTGAGCAACTTTTAATTCCTGATCAATTCTTGCAAAACCGGAATAGTCTCCATAAGACAATCTACCACCGGTAGAGGTATATTCTCCCCAAATCCCTAAAGAAACTCTTTTCGAAATAGAAAATCCAAAAGACCCACCAAAGGTATTAAAGGGGGGAAAAGCATGGACTGTTCTGAATGGCACTGGAGACATCCTGTTGAGATCCTGTTGAAACAGTTTTTGTGATTTCATGGAATAGTTTGCCATCCCAAACCTGAAAATAAGCGAAACGCTTTCTTGTGCAGTGACAGAAGACACCAGAAAAAACAAGAGGATGGTAAAATAAACTTTCATGGTGCTTTAATTATAAATCCATCGTGACGAAGCAAATAATAATTGGAGAAAACAAAGCCGTAAGCATCGTATGTCTTTTCGAACTTCATCGTGATGGGGCTAAACAATTGAATAGTTTCAGAATTAGAAAACCATAAATGGTTTGACAGGGGGTCAAATCCCCACCTCCAAAGTCCATTGATATATGGCAAGTGGACTTCTCTGCTGTTACTAAAGAATGCACTGGGACTTTGTGGTGGATGGGACACATCATACACTTTAATGTAGTTTTCTTCCGGATTTTCTCTGTAGTCGGGCACACCATTCACAGACATAACATGTTTGCTGTCCGGTAGGAAGTATATATGATCACCTAAATCTATTTGCCCAATCTGCTGAAATCCCCCCTGCACATGTTGAAAAACTCTCCCTATATAATCCTCATCAGTAAAACTTAAATTCGCTGCAAAATACTTACCATCAGGGGAGATAGTAGGTATGGACCAACTGCCAGCATGAGAGTGCCAAAGTATTTTTTCATTGTTCATGTCTATCACAACCGAACGATTAATTCCACTAAACATTCTGGCAGTTACAAGACCATTTTCTGAGGCATTCCCCAGTTGGAAACGCGGTGGAAAAGAAAGACTATTCGAGATTGAAAGCGGCAGCGAAATCTCATGAAGTTGAATTTTTGAAAAATCTAAAGGATCAAAACTCATGATTCCTCTATCTGGATCAATGAAATAGCCTTTTGATTCATTAGGGGATATAATAATTGAGTTTATTTCATATATCCCAAGATTATTGAATATTAAACTATCTTCCAAAACATATCCATTCAAATCATAACGAAAGATTCCTCGATCATTTTGAATCAGTATTTTATGATTATCTTTCAGCATAATGAATCGCTCGAATTGCTCGAAGGTGGGCTCAGCTCTTAAGTGAAGACTTCCCTCAATCTGTTGTTGGATATACCCTGTCCGATGAAGGGTATATTTCACATCTGCATCTTCCAAATAATCTAATTTACCGATAGAAATCTCACCGGAAGAAGAAAATGGATAGGTCTTTACCCCTTCAAATTCAAATGGTGCGGTTATAGATAGTATTACACCTTCCGGATTGATTGCCGCCTTAGTCCACACCAGTTTTACAATCTCCTCCTCATCTTTGATAAGGGAAAAATCAGGTTCGGGAACATGTAGTTGCTTCGCATTTATCGTCACATCAAATTTAAACCCTGTTGCTCTTAAATTGTGATATTGGTAGCCGCCTACAAATCCTTTGTCAATAAAATGGTTGACATTGGTATCGTAGATGATCGTGTCCTTAAAATAAGGGTGACCAGAAGTGTTACGACGGAATCTATAGACAAAATTTTTCCGATCCTGAGGCCCCTTCCATCGATAAACCAGGTATCCATCTTCAAGTTCACTCGTAAATGAATGGAATTCAGGAACGGTCGGATCAATGATCACCCTAAATGTCTTGTTAATGACATAGTATTCACCACCGAGGAGGTTGGCCAAACTTCTGGATCGTGTATCAGCATAAAAAACCATCTCCAATAAATGTTCCTTCGGTTCAAGAAAATCGGGGTTCATCGAAAACGTCACTGCGCCATCCACTATGTCTGCTTTTATTAGATTACCATTGAGACGCACTTCAGTCTCAAAAATAGCATTGTTCAATTCCTGAAGGGTAAACCGAAAATTAGTACGCTCCATAAGATAAAAAGGCTGTGGGAGCTCGGAGTCGTTTATCAGTAGGGTGACTTCTCTGAGTGAGGGGGGCTTGATGTCCAAATGAAACTCTTCCTCCAGCTCATAGGTACATTGCGAAAAAATGAAAGTAGCTAAACAAATCCATGCAATTGTCAAGCCTTTGTTTACATGTGATTTATTCATTGCTGGGTAAACGACACTCCTGATACCTAAATATACTGGTAATTACAGAACAAAAAAATAGTTGATTCCAAAAAACTAATTTTTTTTAAAAGCTTTGTGACTGCTTGAAAAAACAGGTGAAATTAATTCTCAATATTCACCCCGTCCGCATAGTGAGTCTGGTTCATTGACTATGAATCACCAGAATTCTCTCATTAAATTTGTTCAAGATTGAAAATTTTGAACATTTAGGGTAAAAAACGACGTGCAAAAAATGATGAATTTGACCCCTTGTTGACGATTTAAATTGACCCCTTGCTGGTGATGCAAATCGACCCCCGGCTGGTGATGTAAACTGACCCCCGTCAAAAGTTATTTTTTTGGAATGGAATAGGAGGCTTTTAAG
>NZ_JBSZCK010000002.1:0-36287 GCF_054166905.1 Mongoliitalea sp.
ATCCGTTGCCATTGGTTCGACCCACGTCACTATTGCCCCACATTCCCCATCATCATTTGAAACTTCAAAACTGATAGGACAATTACTAATCACTGGCGGCTCAGTATCCGCGCTCGCAGTCACGGTCACTGTAAAACTGCACGAACTACTATTCCCAGCATCATCCGTAGCTGTGTACGATACAGTAGTAGTTCCCAGACTGAAGATTGATCCACTCGCAGGACCCGCAGTTCTAAGCAGATTTACTGTATTACAATTATCTGTTGCCTCAGGGAGCTCATATGTAACATTAATACCTGCTACACCTATCCCTACTGTCAGTTCAATAGAATCTGGACAAGTAATTACTGGTGCTTGGTTATCGTTGACAATTATATTAAATGTACAAATAGTCGAATTGCCTGAGGGATCTGTTGCCGTATAGGTGACCGTACTACTTCCAATTGGGAAGAAACTTCCAGGTTCTACATCAGTTACTAATTGAACTGATCCGCTATTATCCAATGCTGTAGGCGGAATCCAAGTAACTATGGCACCACAGGCACCTTGATCATTGGAAACTTCAATGATTCCAGGACAATTATTGATGACTGGTAGTTCGGTATCTGCACTTTCAGCCACAGTTACTGTAAAGCTACATTGGGAAGCGTTTCCAACTGCATCTGTAGCACTGAAAATCACCGTAGTTATGCCCAGCGGAAAGAGTGAACCACTTGCCAGACCGTTTACCAATTGTACATTCGCCTCTCCACAATTATCTGTTGCTGTTGGAATAGGATAATTGACTATTGCCGAATCTTCTCCAAATCCTACAGTCACTGTAATGTTTTGAGTGCAGGTAAATACTGGGGCTTGAGTATCTTGGACTGTGATGTCAAACTCACAAAGAGTAGTATTTCCAGCGGCGTCTGTTGCCGTATAAATAACACGGGTCGTACCTACTGGGAAGGATGCTCCTGGAGCAAAATTGCTGTTAAACGTAACAGAACCACTATTATCCGTTGCAGTAGGTGCTACCCATCCCACAACTGCACTACAGCTTCCTTGCGTATTGGGTACAACGATTGAGTCAGGGCAATTAATGATTACAGGAGGCTCTCCATCCTCTTCTTCTATGATAACGACATTGAAACTACATTCCGAAGAGTTGCCCGATGCATCTGAAGCAACATATCTAACAAGCGTTGTTCCCAGCGGGAATTCCTCACCACTTGCCAAGCCTTCTACTAATGTTAGGGTTGATGTACCGCAATTATCTATTGAAGTTGGCAAGGAATAAGCTATAACCGCTCCGGTGGAACCAAAAGGCACCAATCGATTAATGGTTTCAGGACAGGTAATGCTTGGTGCTTGGGTATCTATTACCAAAACCTCAAAGCTTGAGAAGGCTTGATTGCCATTTCCATCTGTGGCAGTCCATGTCACAGGTGTCAATCCTACTGGAAAGATGCTCGGTGCATCATTGGTGAGGGATACACTTCCACAATTATCCGCTACGTCTGGCGGAATCAATGCGACTCCAGACGCAAAACATTGTCCCAAATCCGCGTTAAGCTGAATATTTTGTACCATACTAATCGTTGGAGCCGTCACATCATCTAGTATGATCCGCTGCTCTTGAGTGCTCCTAAAGCCGTTAGCATCAGTATAAGTCCAGGTAATTACACGTGATCCTTGCTGGGTAATTGGGAATATACTCTCATTTGTGACTCCAACCACCGTTTTTCCATCCTGCGCAGTGGCTGTCGGAATGGACAAATCAGCAAAGTTTACGATACACTCTGAAATAAAATCAGGTAAATTTTCTACGTCTGGTACAGGAGGTACGGGTTCTCCAACAGTAAATTCACGTGTTTCTGCAATACTCCATAATCCTTTAGTATTTAATACACGAACAGTCAAAGTATATTCCCCCACAGGCAGCTCACTTGTTGCAATTAAGGCATCTATGGAGAAGGTCTCTCCTATTTCATCCAAGGGTATTTCTGTGGCATTTCCTAAACCGGGATCATCACTATTGAAGAAATACTCCACATAATCAACCACAGAAGGATCTTTAAATCCTTCCCGCTCTACGAAAAAAAGTCTAGATGCTGCAAGCCCCCAAATATTTGACTGATTTCGAAAGCGAATGGAAAGTCGATGAAAACCGCGGGGTAAATCAGCTACATTTATTATTCCCAAAATTTGAGGATTAGGACCAGCAGTGACACTCAAAGCCGTTCCATTACCAATACCTGGGTCATTTCCGAAGAAATACTCTGCTGCATCGATAGCAATAGCTAGACTAGTGGTTGCTCTTCCTTTCCAAAACAGCCGATTAGCCGTCAACCCCCAAACCCCTTCATTATCACGAAACCGAACAAAAAAGCGATGAAAGCCATCTGGTAAAGCCTCAGTACCAATGCTTACCTGCTGACTGACCGTCGTACCCGAAGAAAAGGGTATTGAAACACCATTTCCAAAACCTGGATCGGTATTGAAGTAATACTCTGCTCCCACAAGTGTGGGTTGCTGTGCCTGCGTGCACCAAGGCAGAAGGCACAGCCCCAAGAGGCCAAACCAAAATAAAAGATACGTCTTCATTGTCGTTCCCTTAATTATTGGCTCTTCCTTCGATTCTCACATTTAAATCTCCATTTTGAGGCACAATGGGATTCAGTATATTTAATAGAGTAACCTGGGGGACTGCCGGTTCACCTCCTATGGTAAATCCAATACCTCCGAATAGTCCAATCTGTGAGCCTTCAAAGCCGCCAGTAAGTCCAGGTGATCCTGCCTGAAGATTATAATCAAACGCATAATTGAATGCATTATTTGGGACATTGACAAATAGTGGGTCTGCAAAAATATTGTTTTCCCCCGTATTCCCATTGCTTAATGGAAGGGAGGTTGGATTGTCAGGTCCAAAGAAAATATTATTATTAAAAGTACAATTAACAATTGCGGTAGCTGAAGTGAAATTTGAATTAAGATTGTTGCGAATAAAAATATTGTTGGTGAAAATGTTTGTAAACGAATTAGAAAATATAGCACCGCCAAGAAAAACATTGTTAGAAAATATAGAATGCCGAATCCCTGATACCACATTAACAAAAATATTATTTCTTACTACAAAGTTTTCCTCTAATTCGGCAAGAGAAAAAGATTGAAAGTTAGTAATGATATTCTCTTCAATGACCCAACCTTGAAAATTTCCAACCCATAAAGTTGGAGCATTGATTCGCTGTATTTGAACCTCATTTATGCTTGGATTGCCACTGTAGGTTATCAACCCTGCCGAAAACCCAGACAATCTTGAATTAGAAGCACCCTCTGCAAAAGTCACGGTACCCAATGTACTAGTCAACCCATCAGCCGTGTCAGGATTATGCCCTGCTCCGATCAAATTAATCCGTTTATTGATCGTAATAGAACCATATGAGGTTGCTGAACCACTGACATAAATAAAATCCCCATCAGCTGATGCATCAATTACTTCCTGCAAATTGGCAAATTCTATTGATTCTCCCGGTCTATTGCTATAGGTCCGGACTACTTGTGCTTCTAAAGTGACAGCTGTCAAAAGTAAGCATGTAACGAAAAGACTGTAGATTGTTTTCATAATTATAAGAAATTTACATTGGTGGATAAAATAATTTAAGGATCTAAAAGAGATAGGCTTAAATTTCCAACAAATTGAATTTCAATAAAATACCCCCAAAGTGGTATTATAAACTAAGATTTAGTTGTCGAAATACCACTTAGGGGGTAGTTGTACAAATAAAATTAATATGCATTATTTGAAGACTTTACAAGCCTGGATTTTGTCTAATCAAGCCCAACAAACCTGACACATTATGCACCTTCAACTTTTTAAAAATATTCTTTCGATGAGTTTTGACAGTCAATGGACTGAGATGCAATCGATCGGCAATTTCTTTGCTTTCGCATTGATTTAATATCATCTGAATGATTTCTGTTTCACGTTCAGATAAATGATACGCTTCCCGTAATTTTTGGTACAGACAACTCCAATGACCATTAAAACTATTTTGACCACTACTGACCGCTTGAAAGTATTCTTCTCCTTTGGATATACGAACCAAAGCCTCTCGAAAACTTTCAAAACAGGAATCCTTTCCAAGAAAACCGGTGGCTCCCAAATTCTTACAGGCTTCTATCGAGCTCTTGGTATGATTGCTGCTTAAGATGAGCTTTTTCAAGGAGCTGTATCTCCTTGTCAGATAAGCTAATACTTGCATGCCATCCATTAAAGGCATTTGTAAATCTAATACCAAGATATCTACGGTTGGATTTTTTTCTAAAAATGTAATCACTTCGTATCCATTTTGCACCTCACCTATCAGACGATATTCGGGCATAAGATCCAACATTCGCCTAATTCCAACTGTAAAAAGTCTATGATCATCGGCAACTAAAACGGAAACACTCATAATGAAATAATTTAGTGAACAAAAATAAGATTAGCATAAAAACGATTAAATTTAATGATGTATTCCAAATAAAAATTGTAAAAAAACGAATATTAAAAAATTTTTATAATCAAATTTCAGTACATTTAAAAAAAACGACGGCTGTGGCTGTGCAAACTCAATTTTTTACTTTAAAAACTGACTCTTGATAAGCTTTTCTATTTCAGCATTATAATTGATTAGCATTTTAACATACTTTTTAGGACTCATTCCTACAAAAGCTACAAAGTCTTTGTGTAGATGAGAGGTATCTGTATATCCAAAGCGTAAGGCAAATTCCAAGATATCTACAGTCGGATCTTTATCCAAAATCAAAAGCAACAAATTAAATCGAATGATCCTACAAAACAGCTTTGCACTTATACCCACCTGATTCTTAAAATGGATTTGAAATGTCCGCTTATTGACACCATACTCATCGATAAGCTCATCTAATGCAACCAAACCTTTTTTTATTAATATTTGATGGGCTGCATGAGCTATATCAATAGTCATTTTTTTGGGTTCCAAACAATTAAAATGAGCTAAAAGCACTTGTTCAACAATATTTATCAAATTGGTCTGATCCCTACTATCTTCAAATATATTTTTCAATTGATAATGAAGTTCTTGTTTCCCATAGTGCTCCAATAGCATCACTCGGTCAGTCGCTTCACTTGCAGATCCTTCTAAAAAATGGAAAAGCCCTGTTGGCGTAAATACAATTACAAAAAATTCAAATCGCCCCTCAAAGAATGAATACCCGATTTTACTCATTTGACCAAATAAATAGGGTGTGCTATTTTCAAAAAAAATCTGATTGCTTTTCGTTGGATATTCAAGATAAGAGGTTGGACTGATATGGATGGGGATCACAATAGCAGCAGCTCCTTTCGGTGTAAAAAAGGGCTTTTCTATTCCATTAAATTTCACGTGTGACAATAAAAAACCACTAATATATGGTGCCAATGATTCACATGGTTTGAAAAAAGCCACTTCATTCATCTCTTATCTTTAACGTAAATCACTCTTTGATAATTGATTATGATTCAAATTAGCTAAAAATTATTTTAAATAAAAAAAACAGCTATCCAAATGAATAGCTGTTTGAAGTCAAAAAAGGGTTTTAACATTTACTTTTTCACCAATCTTCCATGTAGGTATTGAATTTGACGACCATATGGTACAATCCTTGGCTAAGATCTTTAATTGGTATCATATTATTAAATATCGATACTTTTTCAGATTCTTCATGGGGATGAATTAAACAAAAAAGTACCTAAGTCTTATTATTCACTGAAAAGGCATGCTGAGCAAAAAGAGAGAGGCTAATAAAAGCCAAAGCGAAAGAAAGTAAAAGGGTTTTCATAGATTTTTTAAATAAGGTGGTGTGTTTGTTTTTGATTCTAGCGACAAACCTTCAAAAACTAACTTGCAAATAATTATTTGTAGTTCATTGATAGTTTTTCGTTGTTCAAATTTCAAAAAATGGTATAGCTCAAACAATACCTAGAAATAGGTAATTATTGGGTATAAAAGGATGGTAAATTAGAAGCTTAACAAATTTTTAGGGTATTTCACCATATATTTAGTAAACAAATTTCGCTCAAATGAAAAAAAACAGAACTTTCTACATACAAAAAGACTCTAAGTACTTTTTTTATTCAATCCACTTTTCTAATTTACAAACAGTTAATTCCCCGTAAATGCATACATTGTTTCAAAAGCACAGCTTTAAAAACCTTTTATGGAGTTGGTTACTTTTTAGTTCGTGCGCTCCACTCAGCGAACCTCTCACCTATCAAGTGTTGAAGGATGAGAATTTTTCATCAATAGAAGCACGTGAACGCTTCGAATCAATGGAAAGCTGGGAACAGGGAATCTTTAATCCAGGCATCACTCCACATATTTGGTGGATAAAAATACCTTTAACTTCCAATGCGCCTCAAATACCTCATTTCTTCAAATTAAATAACCCTCACATTAATTTTGTTGAGGTATATTTCAATGATGAGATAGCTCCGCATTGGGTAATCGGAGATAATATTTCATTTGATCAGCGTCCCTATTGGGATCGAGACCTTATCATTCCCTTAACCACGAATGAAGTACCTCCAACTACCTTATTACTAAAAATCATCAAACCTGGTGAAACCCTATTGATTGATCCCATGCTGCTTGATCAAGCAAGCCTGCTGAAAAAGAAATCTACTGAAATGCTTTTGATTGGTTTGATAATCGGCTGGATGGGAATCATGTTTATGGGAGCTTGCTTCTTTGCTTGGAAATTACGAGATCGGAGTAGCATTTTGTATGCATTTTTTATTCTTTCCATCACCTGTTGGTTGAGCATTCATTGGGGGTTGGGTTTCCAGTATCTTTGGCCTGAAAATTTTTCATGGAATGATAAATCGCGCCCTGTATTTAATCTACTTACCAATGTCTTATTTTTACTGCTGATGGTAAATTTTTTTCCACCCTTAAAAAAAAGAAGCAAACTCACCTATTCAATTTATGGCATCATCTTTTTGCAGGTAGCACTCATCGTAGACTCGGTTTTTAGGCCCATGGCCATCATTCCCATAGAAAACAAAATGCTTTTTCTCAGGCTGACCTTTAGTTTTTCCATTTTCCTTACATTTTTGATCATCACCTATTTATGGAAACAGTATCGGGCGGGAGTGCCTTATGCTATTTACTATTTATTCGGAATCTCTTTTATGATCGGCTTCAATGTCTTAGTACAATTACATCAAAGTGGCATTTCCCTTGGGTTTAATAATTTCATTTTTGATTTTGGTTCATCTATCGGGATGCTGGGAGAAACTCTTTTCATTACCGCTGCTTTTGTGAGCCGGGCAGCAGACTATAAAAAATCGGGGGAGCAATTACAGTTGCAACTGATTGAAAATGATAAAAATATAGCTGATAGATTGATTAATGTACAAGAAGATGAACGCAATCGCCTTGCCAGAGATCTCCATGACAGTATAGGAGGAATGCTTGCCAGCATCTATTTGAAAGCTAGTCAACTAGATACACACTTTCAACCCAGTACAGTCACCCAAGAATTAAAAGATTTGGTTTCCAAAAGTATCGTGGAAGCTCGAAGTATCAGCCACAACCTGACACCGCCACATTTGAAAGAGACAGGCTTAGAGCTTGCTCTCCGATCTCAATTGCAATTGATTCAAGAGCAAACCCAACTCCCCATAACATTTAATTATTCCATATCAAGAAACATCAGTCAAAGTCTTCAATTGACACTCTATAGAATATGCAGCGAATTGGTTCAAAATGTACTCAAACATGCTCATGCCTCTGAATTGATGATACAATTGATGGAAGTAGATGGTGTCCTCGAACTCATTGTCGAAGATGATGGCCATGGCTTTGATACTTGGCAAGCCAAAGCAGGCATCGGATTGCAAAATATTCAGGACCGTGTTTCCTATTGTCGAGGAATCCTTACCTTGGATTCCACCCCTTCGGGAACAACAGTTTTAATAAAAATACCCCTTAATTACGAGCATGCAACCTAATATTTCACTGTACCATATAGAAGACCATCAGCTTTTTGTAGAAGGTATTTATTCCTTGATTAAAAAAGAAAACAACATCACCTGGTTAGGGAGTGCCTTCACTGGTACAGACGGAGTTCGGGATGTGCTAAGGCTACAACCCGATGTGGTTTTGTTAGACTATTTTCTTCCAGATATGAATGGCTTGGAAGCTGCACAGAAAATATTGAACCTATTACCAACTACCTCAATTCTGATTTTAAGTATGGAAAGCAGCGCTGAACTTATTAAAAAATGTCGCGCAAATGGAATTCTAGGTTTTTTACCAAAGACTACAGATAAGCAAAGTTTACTCCAAGCCATCCAATCAGTACATCAAAAAATCCCTGTATTTCCAGCCATCGAGGAAATCCCTAAGGAAATCCCCAGTGGCTTGAATGTCCTTAGCAAGCGGGAAAAAGAGATAGCCATTTTGATTGCACAGGGTTTTACCTCTGCCCAAATATCAGAAAAATTATTTTTGAGTTTACTGACGGTCAATACCCACCGAAGGAATTTAATTCACAAATTAAAGTTGAGCAATACAGCACAATTGTCGGCATGGGTAAGTAAATTGAACCAAGAGGACATTTAAATCCTGCTTAAAAAAAACAAAAGAAGCTTTTGGCTGTTTTTAGATTTCATATACCTTTGCAGTGCATGAAAAATAGACCCACCATATTCACACTTTTGGCTGCCAACACTTCCGTTGGTTCAGCTCATCATGCACATCATTCCTCCTAAGGAGGAATCATACAAACATATCGCCCAATGGAGGCTGTTTATCTAATTATGCAGCCAATCAATCCAAAATAGTCTCATACATTTTGCATCTAAACGTATATTGCGTACATGAATAGTATAATCCGTATTGCCGTTCAAAAGAGCGGAAGATTAAGTGAAGATTCCCTAAGCCTCATCAAAGAATGTGGTATCAAGTTTTATAATGGTACTGGCAAGTTAAAGTCCACCTCTACTAACTTCCCAATAGAGTTTTTATTCCTCAGAGATGATGATATTCCTGGTTATGTAGCCGATGGCGTAGCAGATTTAGGAATTGTAGGAGAAAATGAACTGGTTGAAAAAGACAAGGAAGTGAATGTCTTGAAAAAACTAGGATTCAGCAAGTGCCGTCTTTCCTTAGCGATTCCAAAAGGCGAGGAGTACATGAATATTCACTACTTCCAAGGTAAAAGTATCGCCACTTCTTATCCAAAAATTTTAGGCGATTACTTGGCTAAAAATAATGTATCTGCGGAAATTCATGAAATCTCGGGTTCTGTGGAAATTGCTCCAAGCATAGGTTTGGCAGAAGGAATTTGCGATATCGTAAGCTCAGGTTCTACTTTGATGATGAATGGCTTGAAAGAAGTGGAAGAAATCTTCAAATCCGAAGCCGTACTCATAGCCAATAATGCGCTTTCTGAAGAAAAATTGGCCATCATCGATAAGCTATTATTTAGAATCAATGCAGTACAGACAGGCAAATTCAATAAGTACGTGTTGATGAATGCTCCCAATAAATCTTTGGATCGCATCATTGAACTAATACCAGGTATGAGAAGTCCTACGATCTTGCCTTTAGCGCAGGAAGGTTGGTCTTCTGTACACTCTGTATTGAGTGAAGATCAGTTTTGGGAGAATATTGAGGAACTGAGGGCGGCAGGTGCTGAAGGCATTTTGGTTGTTCCGATTGAAAAAATGGTTGTTTAGAAAAACGCGTTATGAAAATAGTCATCAACCCTAAAGTAAGTGAATGGGCATCCATTTTGGAAAGACCTGTTCAAAAAACAAAAGATATAGAGAAAATAGTCAAGCCTATCCTGAGAAAAGTAAAACGCTCCGGTGATAAGGCCTTGAAAAAATTTGCCTTGGAATATGACCATGTACAAATAAAAAATTTGCTGGTCACACGGGAAGAAATCGTTGCGGCTAAAGCGATGGTAGATCCAGCTTTGAAAGAAGCTATTCTAACAGCTAAAGAGAATATAGAAAAATTCCATGCGGCACAGCAGTCTCCCGACCTTATCATGGAGGTGATGGAAGGCGTAACTTGCATGCGTAAGTCTGTAGCTATTCAGAAGGTTGGATTATACATCCCAGGCGGTACAGCTCCCCTATTTTCTACCGTACTGATGCTGGGTATTCCTGCTAATATTGCTGGATGCGAAGAGGTGGTTTTATGTACACCTCCCAACAAGGAAGGAAATATCCATCCAGCCATCTTATACACAGCTGATCTAATCGGCATCGATAAAATTGTCAAAGCTGGAGGAGCTCAAGCAATTGCTGCCCTTACCTATGGAACCGAGTCTGTACCAAAAGTGGACAAGATATTTGGACCTGGCAATCAGTATGTAACAGCTGCCAAGCAACTAGCGGTAAAGAAAGGTGTTGCGATTGATATGCCTGCTGGACCATCGGAGGTATTGGTCTATGCAGACCAATCAGCAGTTCCTGCCTTTGTAGCTTCAGATCTACTATCACAAGCCGAGCATGGAGTGGATTCTCAGGTGATTTTAGTCGCGAGTTCAGAGAAGATCGCTCAAAAAGTGTTGAAAGAAGTTGAAGTTCAATTAGAAAAACTTCCGAGAAAAGAGATCGCTAAAAAGGCCTTGGATAATTCGGTGGCTGTGATCATGCCTGTTGAAAAAACAGCCGTTGACTTGATTAACTTCTATGCACCCGAGCATTTAATCATCTGCGTAGAAAATGAAGAAGCGGTAGTCAACAGCATCATCAATGCAGGTTCTGTATTTATTGGAAACTACACCCCCGAATCAGCAGGAGATTACGCTTCTGGAACCAATCATACCTTACCGACTTATGGCTATGCACGTAACTATTCCGGTGTTTCCTTAGATTCCTTTTTGAAGAAAATCACGTATCAAAAAATAACAGCTCAGGGTATTCAAAACTTAGGGCCAACGGTAGAAATTATGGCTGCCAACGAACAGTTGGAGGCTCACAAAAATGCTGTTACCATTCGTTTGGACTATTTGGAAAAGAAAAAATAATGGACTTCAATCTCCAACGGCTTTTAAGACCCCACATGTTGGGTATTAAGCCCTATTCTTCAGCACGCGATGAATACTCTGGAAAAGATGGTATTTTCTTAGATGCCAATGAAAATCCATACAGTGCGCTGACCGGTGAAGCGTTCAACCGCTATCCTGACCCCTATCAGCAAGAAATTAAGGCCAAATTAGCTCCTATCAAAGGCGTCAATCCAAACCAAATTTTCTTAGGCAATGGTAGTGATGAAGCAATTGATTTGTTGATGCGGGCATTTTGCAGACCTGGGGTAGATAATCTCATCATCTTACCTCCAACCTACGGTATGTATGAGGTAAGTGCTGCGGTAAATGATGTTGCTATCATCCGTGTTCCCTTGACAATAGACTTCCAGCTGCAGCCAGATAAAATCCTAGAATCCGCCGATGAGCAATCTAAAATACTCTTCATTTGTAGTCCAAACAATCCATCGGGAAATAAAGTAAAACGCTCGAATATCGAGTTTTTGTTAAAAAATTTCCCTGGCTTGGTTGTCGTAGATGAAGCATACATTGATTTTTCCGATGAGCCAAGTTTTACTACTGAACTGGACTCCTACCCTAACCTTTTGGTCATGCAGACCTTTTCCAAAGCTTGGGGATTGGCAAACTTACGCATTGGTATGGCTTTCGCATCTGAAGAAATCATCCGGATTCTCAACTTGATCAAGCCTCCTTACAATATCTCAGGCCTTACACAGCAAAAAGTCTTACAATCATTGGCAAAAGCCGATGAACTGCCGGCCTTGGTTCAGCGAATTTTGGAAAATAGAGCTTTACTAGTCCAAGAACTGGAGAAATTGACCAGTGTTCAAAAAATTTATCCAAGCCATGCAAACTTCGTATTGGTAAAAATATCTGAAGCCAAAGCATGGTATGAGTCCTTGATCCAACATCAAATTATTGTGAGAGATCGCTCAAAAGTGCTGTTATGCGATGACTGCCTGAGAATCACGGTAGGAACTACCGAAGAAAATGAAGCTCTCTTAGCCTGTATGCAAACAATTGAGCAATCTAAAACTAGTGTAAAAAACCTATGAAAAAAGTACTCTTCATCGATCGGGATGGCACTATCATCGTGGAACCACCGATTGATTTTCAAATAGACAGCCTAGAAAAATTAGAATTTATTCCCAAGGCAATTTCCAATCTCCGAAAAATTGCGGAAGAGACCGACTTTGAATTGGTCATGGTCAGCAATCAGGATGGCTTGGGAACAGCCTCTTTCCCCGAAGAAACCTTTTGGCCTGCTCATAACAAAATGTTGCGAATCTTAGAAAACGAGGGCGTAAGCTTCACCAAGATTCACATCGATCCTCATTTCGAGTCAGATAATCATCCGAACAGGAAACCAGGCATTGGTATGCTGAAGGAATACCTGAATGGTGATTACGACTTGGTAAATTCTTATGTGATCGGTGACCGTAAAACTGACATTCAATTGGCGAAAAACTTGGGTTGTCAGGCTATTTTTATTGGAGAAGAAAACACAGAAGCAAGCTTAAACACAAAGGATTGGGATGAAATTTATCAGTTCCTTCGCTTACCTGCTCGTAAAGCAACTGTATCCAGAAAAACCTCTGAGACCGATATCCATATCGAAGTCAATTTAGATGGAACAGGTCTTTGTAAAATCGAAACAGGCCTTCCCTTCTTTGACCACATGTTGGAGCAATTAGGGAAGCATGGAGGGACGGATCTTACCATCAATGTAAATGGAGACTTGCACATCGATGAACATCACACAATCGAAGATACTGCCTTGGCATTGGGTGAAGCCTATTTAAAAGCACTGGGAGATAAAAAAGGCATTTACCGCTACGGATTCTTATTGCCTATGGATGATGTATTGGCACAAGTAGCGATTGATTTTGGGGGAAGACCCTGGATGGTGTGGGATGCTACCTTCAAACGAGAAAAAATCGGAGACATGCCTACAGAGATGTTTTTCCATTTCTTCAAGAGCTTCTCCGACACTGCTAAGTGCAACTTGAATATCAAAGCAGAAGGTGACAATGAGCACCACAAGATAGAAGCCATCTTTAAAGGACTCGCTAGAGCAATCAAAATGGCTGTGAAGCGTGATTTGGCAGCATTAAATCAGTTGCCAAGTACAAAAGGTGTATTATAGTTCTCGCAAACCTGCCTTTTGGCAAACAGGGGCGCAAAGACGCTAAAAAAGAGGAGCTTGCATGATGAAAACCATTTTGCAAGCTCCTTTTCATTTAAATCAAGGTAGGCATCAGCATTTCAAATATTTCTTTCTATAGCTACTTTCTTTGATCACGATCACCTTGGTAACAATGATTTTACAAACAAATTCAACTTAATTTTCAAAATAATTGTAACTCCTGACATTTAGCAAGAATTACTAAATCCCTATGTATCTATGTGTCCTATGTGGTTTAACTCACCCCGGCATGCTTGGGCGTACCTCAATTTTACTTGGTAACGTACGTGGGTGCATCTGCATCAAATCCACTACCATTTGTCCGATATCCTCGATTTGAATTTTCCAAGCATCTGCATCATTTGGAACGTGGTTATTGAAATAAGTAGCTACAGAACCAGGCATGATCGTCGTACATCGGATTCCTTCATTTCTTAAGTCCAACATAGCTGCTTGTGTGAAACCCGTCAAGCCAAATTTGCTGGCATTGTAAGCAGAGCCTTTGGCAAAGAAATTAGTACCTGCCAAACTTGAAATGCTGATAAAGTACCCCTTTGAGGCCTTCAAGCCCTCCAAGGAAGCTTTCAAGCTATAAAACACCCCAGTCAAGTTGGTATCGATGGTCTCATGCCACTGATCTAAGGTCATATCCTGAATGGAAGCAAAATGCCCCAAACCAGCATTGGCTACCAATAGATCTAATCTTCCCCATTTTTCTATGAGTAAGGCAACTGCCTTTTCCTGAGATTCAAAGTTCCGCACATCTCCAGCGATCCCGATAGCCTCTCCTTTTCCTAGTTTATTCAATTCAGCAGCAGCCTTATCAGCGGCTTCCTGAGTACGGCCTGTAATGGCTACTTTCATTCCTTCCTGCATTAACGCAGCCGCAACACCATATCCGATGCCTTTGGTACCTCCTGTGATAAATGCGGTTTTATTTTCGAGTGATTGCATACGTTGTGTAAATTTTAATGTCTACACATACAACTTACTTTTGTCTCCGTAGGTTCACTAGGAATTGCTTCAATCAAGCAATCCAAACACTTACAGTGCCTTACCCTGTAGCATAAAAACTTTAATAAGGATCCACATCCACTATAATTCGTACGCCTTTAAAATCTTTTTGGCCTTGAACTTCATTCAAGATTAAAGCAAGTTCTTCCTTAAACGTCCCTACTGCCGTAGAAGCTCTGTCCAATTTGACCAAGCTTTCAAAAATATATTGATTTTTTATCTTACCAACCAAGCCTTTTTCTGGTCCCAACATGATTTTCTTTACTTGAATATCATTCAATAAGTTGTGCAGGATTCTCGCTGCACGCTCAGCAGTTTTAAAATCTTTGTGGCGGGTACTGATTTTGATCAACTTGACAAATGGAGGATAAAAGTACTTTTGCCGCTCAGCCATTTCTTGCAAATAAAACTGCTCATACGCTCCTGCAGCTATCCAGTGGAAAATAGGCGAATCGGTCCTCCTACTCTGTACAATGACTTTACCCGCATGATTTCTCCTCCCGGCTCTTCCGGCAACTTGGGTAATCTGTTGAAAAGCTCGCTCTCCCGATCGGAAATCCGGAAAATTCAAAATCCGATCCGCATCCATAATCCCCACCACAGTCACACGGTCAAAATCCAATCCTTTGGTAATCATTTGCGTACCTACCAGAATATCTACATTTCCCCCACCAAATTCTTCCAACATTCGCTGATACCCATATTTACTTCGGGTGGTATCCAAATCCATTCGAAGCACCCGTGCCTCTGGAAATAGCAAACCAATACTCTCTTCAATACGCTCCGTACCCAATCCAACAGCCAGTATCTTGTTGCTCCCACAAGCATCGCAGACTTTCGGAACTTTCTCTTTAAATCCACAATAATGGCATTTCAACTCATCCCCAAATTGATGATAAGTCAAATTTACATCGCAGTGTTCACACATTGGCGTCCACCCACAGTCATCACAGCTGACGTATGGGGCATAGCCTCTCCTATTTTGAAAGATCAATACCTGTTCCTGCTTCTTCAAAGCCTCTTGAATACTTTCCCGGAGCAAGCGGGTAAAGTCTAATTTGAGCAGGTTTTTCTTTTTATCGACCAACACATCTGCCAGTTGAAATTCAGGCAACTGCGCTTCTCCATACCGTTTATTCAAGGCCACATAGCCATACTTTTTCATACGCGCATTATAGAAGGTTTCAAAAGCAGGGGTAGCAGATCCCAACAACACTTTTGCTTGATGCAACCATGCCAGCATGATACCGGAATCCCTTGCCTGAAAGCGTGGAGCAGGATCGTATTGCTTGTAACTGGCCTCGTGTTCCTCATCAATGATTACCAAGCCCAAACTGTCAAAAGGTAAAAATATGGATGAACGAACCCCAACAACCAAAGGAAAACGACCACTGAGTACCCCATTCCAAACTTCTACACGCTCATTATCAGAATATTTGGAATGAAAAACTCCCATTTTATTACCAAATACTTTACTCAAACGCCCTACGATATGCGTGGTCAAAGCGATTTCAGGCAATAAAAACAAGACCTGGGACCCTCCATCTAAGGCTTCCTGGATAAGATGAATGTATAATTCCGTTTTTCCACTACCTGTAATTCCATGAAGCAGGACAGTATCTTTCTCCTCAAATTGTTGCTTGATTGATTGCTTGGCTTCCTCTTGCTCTGCAGAAAGTTCAATCGAAGCAGCTTCTTTTCCATCATCGAATTCATCCAATCGAGTGACGATGATTTTAAACTCCTCAAAAACACCATTTTTGATCAGTGTTTTCAGAGAGGACATGGATAGATTGGCCTCCGTAAAAGCTTTCTTTTCCAAACCCTTTGCATTCAACGATGCATCTTTATAGACTGGAACTTCCTGCAAATATTTAAGAATTACTTCTTCCTGTTTAGGTTTTGAACTTAGTTCAAGAAATAATTGCTCCAAAACTGCTTTATCCGATGCATAGCTTTGATTGAGTCGAATCCGAGCTTCTACCTTGGGAGTATACTTTTCTTTGACTTGCTCAAAAACCAAAACAGCTTCCTTAATCACCAAACTTTTGATGATTTGGTGAATGCTTTTAACGCCCAACAATACTTCACAATCCTCGTAGCTCAACTCTTCTTGACTTTCCAAGGCTTTCAAAATAATCAACTCTCGATCATCCAGTGGATATTCACTGAGTTCGGGATCAAAATTAGGATTGAGTTGGATTTTACTCTCGGAGCTTAGTTTCATGCCGGATGGCAAGGCTGCATTCATCACCTCACCGATATGGCAACAATAATAATCTGCCATCCATGACCAGAAGCGAATTTGCAGAGGATTGACTGTGGCATGGGAATCCAGTATATCCAAAATCGGTTTAGCTTCGTACGCTGCTGGCGGTTTTTGGTGCACTTTACCTACAATGCCAGTAAGAATTTTCTTTTTTCCGAATTGTACGATCACTCGAAACCCTATGCCGATCGACTCCAAAAGATTGGAAGGAATACGGTAGGTGAACATTTTAGGGATTGGAACCGGTAAGATAATATCTGCAAAAGTAGCTTCCTGCTTTCCGGATGTTTCAAAAATATCTCCAAATAAAGACTCCAAAGGTTGGTTCAGTTTAATGCTAAATAATGTAAACTCTAAGGTACTTCAAATATCAACTTCCTAAAACCTCCAGTAGCTTTTTTTTAGTTTTGGGACCAATACCGCTGCTTTCCAAATCAGGGCTCTGAATGATTCCTTTGATGTTTCCATATGTTTTTAAAAGCTCCATGGCCCTCCTTTTTCCAATCCCTGGAATACGCGCTAGCATATCCAGTTGAATTTCCCTAGAACTGACTCTTTTTTTCCGCGGAGCACACAGACTGCCAAGCGATTGCTTTTTTCCTGCAAAGGAGCGGTAGCAGTAGAAACACAAAGAAACCGTCTCTAGAATATTTCGAGTAAAAAATACGGGAATTCTAAATTTCCATTGGATGGAAAATAATAGGCTTTGGAAGGCCGCTTGTCTAAAACGGTGCTGATGAATTCCTTGTTTTTCATCTTCAACTACAAGCAATGTTGGTTTGGATAATTTTTGAAGGCGTTTGACCTGAGAAAATAAGCGCCCATCTTTTAGGGATTGAAAAAAGTCAGGAAGTGTTTTTCGTTCGATGACTAGGTAGTCATCCATCTCAATATCTCCTGCGTAGAGATGTTTTCTAGTTATAATAGCATTCCCAAAAGATAAAAAAGTATGCATCAATTCCTCCGGTTCCCGATGATCCAAGTAGATTTCCAGTGGAAAATAGAAGGATGATTTAATCAAGCCTTTAGGCATAATACAGGCAATTTTTATAGAAAATAAGTACCATTCCGATCACTGAAAATGAATGAAATTCCCCGCATTTCCAAAAAATAAGTATTTCAGTAAACGTTTAAGTTTATTGATTTTTGGAAAGAATAGTAAAGAAAAACAGATTCAAAAGACACATGTACTCCAAAAGAAAATATCCCTTAGAAAAAGTTCGACCCTGCCTCTGCAGTCAGGCAGGCCTTTCAGGGTCTGGAGTTTTGGAAACTGGAAATATTTTTCACCATGGGTTGCACCCATGGCTATTGAAAAGTTCGACCCCTTCAGGGTCTTAAGTTGAAAAACTCTGATAAATCAATTTACAAATCGAAATCTATTCAACTGTCACCATTATTGACTTAACCTTATCAGAAATGAGGACGCCTAAATCTATTCCCGCTCAATCGACCACGAAGTGGTCAAACTTCTCAATAGCCCCCAGTGTAACTGGGGGTAAAAAATTACGACTATTTCGGTTATCCCGACCCAAAATGGGTCGAACTCAACTACACAAATCTCCTTTTGAAAATCACTTATAAATTTCACACGCAGTAACATGTTATAAAACACTGATTATCAATTTCCAATACATACGCAACTATACGTCCCATATAAACCGATAACGATGGGTTGTCATCTCACAATCAAATTAGTCGAATAAATTGAAAGTCGATTCATCTCAATTCAAAGAAATTCTCTATTTTTGATTGAAGCTTAAAATTTTTCCGACCGTGCCTTACATAGAAAAAGAAATAGAAAAAAAATACTACTCCATCGGTGAAGTCGCCAGCATGTTTAAGGTTGCTCCGTCTCTAATTCGCTATTGGGAAGGTGAATTCGACATCATCAAACCAAAGAAAGACAAAAAAGGGAATCGTAGATTTACCAAGGAGGATATTGAAAAAATCAGATACATCTATCAATTGGTAAAAATCAAGGGTTTTACCTTGCAAGGGGCTCAGGAAGTCATCAAAAATGGGCATGAAAAATCCATGGATAAAGCAGCCATGATTGATAGATTATTACAGATTCAGGCTTTTTTAAAAGAAATCAGAGATCAAATGCATGTCAGCAACGAAGGATGAACTAGTTTACGAGCTTGCTTTAAACCTTGTGCCTAAAATCGGGCCGAATTTGTATAGAAACATCATTGCCTATACAGGTTCGGCCCGTGCTTTTTTTGAAATTCCTGTAGGCAAATTGGGGAAGGTACCCCGTGTTGGAAAAAAATTGATTGAATACCGCAAATCAGCAGATCAATTTATCACAGATGCCAACGCTATTATCCAAGACTGTAACAGGAAAAATATCCGGATCATTTCCTTCTCAAATCCCGATTTTCCCAAGCGTTTAAAAGCCTTAGACGATAGCCCAATGATCCTTTACACAAGAGGCAACATCAATCTCAATCCTGAAAGAAGTATTGGGATCGTGGGTACCCGTAATGCAACCGATTATGGAAAGTCCATCACCAAAAAAATCATCGAAGAACTCAGTCCTTTTCAACCCAGCATCATTTCCGGTCTAGCTTATGGAATTGATATTGAAGCGCACAAGTCAGCTCTACAGGCTCAGCTTCCTACTATTGGCGTATTGGGGTCCTCGGTACATCAAATCTATCCTTCGATCCATAAGGCAACAGCAGAAGATATGTTTGACTTAGGCGGTTTAGTGAGTGAATACCCTCCCGGTACAGAAATGCATCCTGCCAATTTCCCCCAACGTAACCGCATTATAGCAGGATTATCCGATGCCATCATCGTAGTAGAAGCAGCCAAAAAAGGCGGCGCCCTAATCACCGCCGAAATTGCCTATTCTTACAACAAAGAAGTTTTTGCCGTACCTGGGAACCTCATGTCATCTTTCAGCGAAGGCTGCAATAACCTCATCAAGCAACTCAAAGCCAGTATCTATACCGGATCCAAGGATATTGAAGATGCACTTTCTTGGAAAAAGGATGCACAAGGAAAAACAATCAAAAAAGTTGAACTTGATTTAGCCAATTTTCAGGGGGAGGAAAAAGAAATCCTCAAGCTTTTATTGGAAAAAAAAGAATTGGAAATAGATCAATTATCCCTCCTCTTAGATCTCTCGCTTGCTACGCTAGCTTCCACCCTACTTACCCTTGAATTTCAGGGAATCATCAAATCCCTTCCCGGCAAAAAGTATAGATTGATTGCATAAAAAATCCAGTAAATCCATCAACTTGATTTACTGGACCAATTTCAACTATCTTTTGTGAACCAAAGCCTGAAAACCCAGATTATTCCCTTTGTGCCTTAGAGTCTTCGTGGCATTTTTAACCGCAAAGATTGCAAAGTTTTCGCGCAAAGAACCCAAAGACTCATTTAAACGATTTCTTAGCGCCTTTGTGCCTTTGTGGCATCTCTAACCGCAGAGCCAGCAAAGTTTTACTCAAAGAACCCAAAGACTCTTTTAGACGATTTCTTAGTGTCTTTGTACCTTTGTAGCATTTCTAACCGCAGAGTCAGCAAAGTCTATACGCCAAGGGATCAATATATACTATTTTAAAACGATAATGACAGTATCTCTTCTACTGGCCTCATCATCTAAATATTGGAAATACGACTCTCTCGTTGTATGAACAAAATCAAGCACACCTGGATAAAAATACACACCATATCTGTTGTAATCATTAATTTCTAAAATAGCTCCTTCTACAGCTACTTCAACGTCGATGGTATCTAATCCAGAAAGTCTGAAAAAGTCCATAATCATTGATTTTGAAGATTTTTCTTCCAACTGTACTTCTTGCACTAATAAACAATACCCTTCTTCAAAATCTACTTCATCCAAATACAAGACGCCTTGTGCATCTACAGGGTTGATACCAAATAAATTCGGTAAGGAATCCTCGTACTCGTACTTTGAATCTACCTCAAGAGCTGATCCAAAAGGGAAATGAATTAATCGCAATTCGGGGACAACAAATGCTTCAATTCCAATTTTTGATTGATAAGAGTTTTTCATTTGAAGAAGCGTATTTTCAATTCCTTCTTTGGCATTACTTCCTTCACTTAACACAGGAATTAATTGATCAAATATCTCATTCACACTTTCTCTTACCTCTTCCCAATTATCAATACTTTTAAATTCCCCGTATTCATCTGTCGAGTAAATAATTTCAAAAATAGGCTTTATGCTTAAGGACTTTAAAACTTCTGTAGGTATCGTATTAGAACGATAGAGTTCATTTGTATAACTCCATTTAATCTGATAACTCGTTTCTGTTGAATCCAATACCGTAAATTCTGCAGTGTAGCTAGATGAATCATTTTTCACCAAATCATCTCCCTTCCATTGTTGACTGTACTTTTTCACTTCATAGGAATACGTATCCCCTATGGACCAATAAGCAATAAATGCTACACCTGTAGTGTCGTTATAAGAGTAGGATTTTACTTGTGTAAAAAAGAATACAGAAATTAATAGACTGAACCGTAGCAAAAGAAGCATAAATTATGAGATTTGATTCTAAATTTAACTAAAAAACTATTCAAATTTATATCAAAAAAAATCCAGTAAATCCATCAACTTGATTTACTGGACTAATTTCAATTATCTCTTTTGAACCAACACCTGAAAATCCTAAATTATTCCCTTTGTGCCTTCGAGTCTTCGTGGCATTTTTAACCGCAAAGATTGCAAAGTTTTCGAGCAAAGACCCCAAAGACTTTTTTAGACGATTTCTTAGCGCCTTTGTACCTTTGTGGCATTTCTAACCGCAGAGCCAGCAAAGCATACACGCAAAGTTCCCAAAGATTCTCTAATCTAAACCCTAGAAGGGCTAATTTAAAACAACAAAAATCATTTAACCAAAATCTTGTTTCTTGCCTCTTGATTCTTGTCTCTAGTCCCTCGTTTCAAAAACTCATCCTTCCTACCTCATCCTTCCTCCTTCAATCACCTTCTCATCTTCGGCATCATGCCTCCCAAAGCCTTCTGCGCACCACCCATTTTGTTCATTTGCTTCATCAGCTTACGCATATCGCCAAACTGCTTCATCAAATTATTAACCTCTACGATGCTTCTTCCGCTACCTGTGGCAATACGCTTCCTGCGGCTACCGTCGATCATATCCGGATTTTCACGCTCCATTGGAGTCATGCTACGGATAATGGCTTCGATTGGCTTGAAGGAATCATCGTCAATATCCAATCCTTTCATCGCCTTACCCATGCCTGGAATCATGCCCACCAAGTCCTTGATGTTACCCATCTTCTTGATTTGCTCCAATTGGGATAGGAAGTCGTCAAAGTTGAATTGGTTTTTACGGATTTTGGCATTGATACGCTTAGCTTCATCTTCGTCAAAGGACTGCTGTGCACGCTCTACCAAAGAGATCACATCACCCATGCCCAAGATTCGCTGCGCCATACGGTCTGGATGGAATACATCCAAATTCTCCATCTTTTCACCCGTAGAGATAAACTTGATCGGCTTATTCACTACGTGACGGATGGAGATGGCCGCACCACCACGGGTATCACCGTCTAATTTGGTCAAGACTACCCCGTCAAAATTCAAACGCTCATCAAAGGTCTTGGCTGTATTCACAGCATCCTGACCTGTCATGGAATCTACTACAAAAAGTGTTTCGGAAGGATTGAGTGCTTTCTTCAAGGCCTCAATCTCTTGCATCATCTGCTCATCTACCGCCAAACGACCCGCTGTATCGACAATGACGATTTTCTTGCCATTCTTCTTGGCATAATCCATTGCACGATTGGCAATTTCAATGGCATTTTTATTTTCCGGCTCTGCATATACCTCCACTCCTATCTGATCACCCAATACTTTCAATTGATCGATCGCAGCAGGTCTGTAAATATCACAGGCAACCAATAAAACTTGTTTCCCTTGTTTTTTGAGATAGCTCGCAAACTTCCCTGTAAATGTTGTCTTACCCGAACCTTGCAAACCAGAAATCAACACGACAGCAGGATCACCTTTGAGATTGACGTCAACCTTGGTACCCCCCATCAATTTGGTCAATTCCTCTTGAGTGATTTTTACCAACAACTGACCCGGAGAGACAGCAATCAATACGTCTCGGCCCATGGCCTCTTCCTTGATTTTATCTGTAACCTCTTTGGCTACCTTGTAATTCACGTCGGCATCAATCAAGGCTCTTCTGATTTCCTTGACAGTTGTTGCCACATTGATTTCCGTGATTTTTCCGGTACCCTTCAGGGTTCTAAAAGCTCTATCTAATTTTCCACTAAGATTATCAAACATGGTATCTACGATTTGCTGCAAAATTATAAAATTATTCGGGAATCCCCCATGAACATTGCCAAGCTTCCTGCTTTATTAGCCCAAAAGCATATACATTCAAGTAAAAAGATGCTTTCTCTAGTTCCAAAGAAGGCCTAAGCCAATTTATTTTTTAATTTGCGGAGGTTTTAACTTGAATCAGAAAAGCGCACATGAAATTGAATTTTCAAAAAGAAGTCCTACCTCATGGAATTTCCTTGGTTATTTTTTACCTAATCGTCCTTGTATATTTTTCTCCCATGGTTTTCGATGGTAAAATCATCTTTCAAAATGACATCCTACAATGGGAAGGTGGTGCCAAAGAAATCTTAGATTACCGCAAAGCCACAGGAGAAGAAGCCCTCTGGACCAATCGCCTATTTGGAGGAATGCCTGCCTATTTGGTCTCATATGAAATTCCAGGAGATATCACCAACTTTTTGATCAAAATCATTTCACTCGGCTTGCCACATCCGATCAATTCCCTGTTCATAGGAATGATTGGGATGTATCTACTGCTGCTTTCCTTTAAAATCAGAAGTGAAATCGCTGCTGTGGGAGCCATTGCCTTTGCATTCAACACCTTTCACCTCATCAGTTTGGATGCAGGCCATAATGCCAAAATATGGGCCATTTGCTTGATTCCGTTAATTTTTGCGGGTATTCATCTGGCCTTTGAAAAAAAATGGATACTTGGTCTCGCACTCTTTGCATTTGCCATGATGCTGCAGTTGAAGTTTAACCACCTGCAAATCACCTACTATACCATGCTGATGGTGATTATCTATGGATTTGGACGTATCTATGAAACCATTCAAGCCAAAAGCTATAGTCACTTTGCAAAATCAGTAGGAATACTTGTGATAGGCTTAGGGTTGGCAATTGGAAGCAATGCCAGTAGATTTGCAGCCGTTTTGGAATATAGCCCCTACTCCACTCGAGGAAAATCCAACTTGGCAGAAAATAAGAGCAATGCTTCCGGATTGGATAAAGAATATGCGTTTGCATGGTCTCAGGGGAAATTTGAAACTTTGACATTCTTGGTTCCATTCATACAAGGTGGGGCTTCGCAGGAAGCCCTGCCAAAGGACTCACAAACTGAACAAACACTCCGAGCCAACGGTATAGACCAAGCCCAAATCAACGGATTTATCCAAGGAGCTCCAACCTACTGGGGAGATCAACCAGGAACCGGAGGACCTATTTATGGGGGAGTTATCATGATATTCCTTTTTGTTATCGGCTTACTGTACGCAGATAAAAAGTGGATTTGGGTATTTGCCGGTATCACCGTACTTTCTGTTGTACTCGCTTGGGGGAAAAACTTAGAGTGGTTTAATTACACTGTTTTTGATGTCTTACCCGGCTACAACAAATTTAGAGCTGTTTCCATGGGGCTATGCATGGCCTTATTTGCCATCCCTGTATTGGGGAGTTTGGGCTTACAATCGTTGGTAAATCAGCAAAACAAAATTGATATTAAAAAACTATCCATTGCTTTTGGTGTAGTTGGTGGTCTGGCTTTCATCTTTGCCATTTTCGCCGGAATGTTTAGCTTCAGAGGAAATGTAGATGCCAATCTACCGGATTGGTTGGTGGAAGCAATCCGCTCCGATCGTAAGTCCATGCTGCAATCAAGTGCCTTTAAAAGCTTGGCATTTGTGAGTTTAAGCTATGCATTGATCATTGCATTCCTGAAAAACAAACTGAAGCTATCCTACACCATGCTGGGAATTGGTCTCCTCTTAGTCATTGATTTATGGACTATTAACAGACGCTATTTAGGAGAAGAAGCCATGCGAGACAGTCCATCTGCTCAATTTTTTGCTCAAACAGCCGCAGATGCCCGTATTTTGGAAGATAAAGACTACTACCGGGTTTTCAATATTGAAAATCCTTTCAATGAAGCACGAACCTCCTACTACCACAACAGTGTGGGAGGATACCATGGCGCCAAAATGAAACGGATTCAGGAATTGATTGAAAATGCCATACAGCCTGAAATTTCCAATTTTATTGGTAAAGCCCAGGAAGGAGACTTTGCTTGGGATGAATTACCGGTTTTAAATATGCTGAATACCCGCTACTTAATGGCAGGGAGATCTGCTGAGGCTGTTTTCAGAAACCCATTGGCAAATGGCCCTGCTTGGTTTCCACAAGAGGTGATTGCTGTGACTTCCAATGAAGAAGAAATGCAGCGCATCCGCCAAATTGATACCCAAAACATAGCAACGGTCAATCAGGTGGAATATGGAGAAGTTTCGGCAGGAGTTGGCACAGTAGAATTGACCAAGCAAAGTCCCGGGAAGTTGAGCTATGCAGCTGAAGTCAGCAAAGAAGGTCTACTGGTTTTATCTGAGATTTACTATCCAAAAGGATGGAAAGCGAGTATCAATGGAGTACCTACCGATATCATCCGAGCCAATTATTTACTCAGAGGAATAGTAGTTCCGCAAGGGACATCCAACATTGAGCTAAGCTTTGAACCGGACAGCTTCTACAAGACTAAAGGTCTAACCATCATATTCCAATACTTAACAGCTTTGTTATTGATTGGAGGGATTGGCTTTACATTCAAGCAAACGAGCACTACGAAATAACCCATGGGGAAGCCGCGATTATTGATGGTCATCCCGGAGATGCACAGCTTTATCCAACAGGATATTGCCATGCTTTCAGCAGACTATCAAATCGACATCAACACTTACAACTGGAGGAAAAAAGCCTTGGCACCATGGTTCCTGTTCTTACAAGCTGTGTCCCTTTTATTCCAACTGCCTTCCTATCAGGTGGTCTTGGTTCAATTTGGCGGCTATTGGTCTCTTATTCCAGCACTTTATGGGAAGTTGTTGAAAAAGCCGGTGTACATAGTATTACATGGGACAGACTGTGCATCCATCCCTTCATTGAACTATGGTAGTTTGCGGATTCCCTTACTGAAATGGTTTTGTAAAAAATCCTATGAATTGGCAACCAAATTACTTCCCGTCTCCGAATCACTGATTTATACCAAAAATTCCTTTATCGATTTAGAAAATCCGGTAATTAATGGTCTTAGGTATCACTTCCCCCATTTACAAGCGCCAATAGAAGTAATTCCCAATGGCTTTGATGTGGATTACTGGGTTCCTTATGAAGCCTTAAAGACAGGAATATCAACCTTTCTCACCGTCATGTCTCCAGCTCAATTCACGTTGAAAGGAGGAGACTTAATCCTTGCGTTAGCGGCTGAGAGGCCTGATTTTCATTTCAGGTTTGCAGGACTTGAATGTCCACCAAGCATCCAAGCCCCATCCAATGTGACTTTCTTGGGAAGATTGGATAAAGAAGCTTTACGAAAAGAATACCAAGCTGCCAATTATTATTTCCAGCTTTCCTGCTATGAAGGATTTGGTTGTGCCTTATGCGAAGCGATGTTGTGTGGGTGCATCCCCATCGTTTCTGAAGTAAATTCCCTACCTTCCATAGTAGGAACTACCGGAGTAAGCGTTCCCTTCCGAAGACTATCCAATTTAAAATTAAGCGTACAGCTGATCCATCAACTTTCACAAGGAAAAAACATCAACCTTACTTCTAGAGAGCGGATCAAATCACTTTACCCGCTGTCTAATAGAAAAAATTTACTCTTGGCAGCTCTTAAAGCCTAATAACATATGAAGGAAGTTTTTTATAAAATCATCTACCAGCCAACCATCAACTTTGCTCTCAGAAGACTGAATAAATTACTAATCCCTATTCTTCCTTCCTGGTTTCGTATTCCACCCAGTGGTCAAATCACCCTTGATTTATCCGCTAACAACAAACTTATCCTCTGCACCAACCAGACAAATTACTTAACGCAATTAGTCTATTGGGAGGATTTCAACTCATTTGAATACACCTCCTTGTTTTTGGAGCTCAGTAAGAACATCCGAGGATTTTTAGATATAGGCGCCAATATTGGTTATTACAGTTTATTAGCAGCCAAGCAAAATCCCGCAATCCAAGTCATCGCCTTTGAACCGGCCAAAGGTCCCTTGCATTACTTGAGAAAAAATGTGGAGATAAACTCGTTGAACAATATTCAGATAGAGGCGATGGCTTTATCGGAAAAAGAAGGAAGCATCACTTTTCATGAGGTACGAAGCCGAAAGTACCCCTATCTGCAGTATAATTTGGCAGGAACCGGAAGTGCTGCTGCCTTAAATAAAGGAGAGGCGTTTACTGTCAATGAAGTACCGACCACCACCTTGGACCAGTTTAGTGAAAGTATCAACTTTCCGATTGATTTAATCAAAATGGATACCGAAGGAACGGAACACTTGATTTTGGGAAAAGGATTGGAGACCCTGAAAAAACACCTACCCATTGTTATATGCGAGACCCTATTTCAAACCAATGAAGTGGAATTGGAAGCTATTTTTCACCAACTTGGATATGTGTGCTACAATCAGTATCCTGAAGGTTTATGCTTTACCGAAAGCATTCAGCGAGCAGTAGATAATGGTGTCAGAAACTGCTTTTTTGTTCACCCTTCCAAACAGCATTTGATTGAATCTTACATTCGTGAGATCACCTAATCAATATAAAAGAGCCTTTCTGATTGCTGGCAGGTTCCCCAATAATCTTGTAATCTAGTTGGTAAATATAGGTTCCTGCTGGAGCTTCTCTGCCTTGATGAGTTCCATCCCATCCTTTGGAATTGATATCAGTGGTAAAAAAGACCATTTCGCCCCAACGGTTAAATACTCGGAAGGTCAGGGATTCCAATTGAATGGCTACCGGAAAGAAATGCCTATTTCTTTCATCCCCTGAGGGAGAAAATGCCGTAGGCATTCGCAAGCTGCCAGCAGAGATTTCAATAGTTTCAAGCACCTCTTGCGTACAGCCATTGATATCCACCATTCTCAATCGGATAGTATATATTCCTTTGGATTGGTAGGTATGGGTAGGATTATCCAAGGTAGAAGTGGTGCCATCTCCAAAGTCCCATTGTACACTGGTGTAAATTGTTGGTTGTATGATGGTAAACTGAATCCTTTCACCGATTAAATACCCTTCAAACTGAGATGCAGGGTCCCCTTCGTATTCAAATGCTGCGGGTATAAAGAAAGCGTCAGAGTCCACAATGGTTGTTTGTCCCTCCTGAACGCAGCCATCCACCGTTACCAATCTCCATTCGTACCTACCTGATGGCAGTGCTCCAAATTCGTACTCTCCAGGTGCTGGATTCGGCAATGAACGTACAAAAGAGCCTCCTCTAGTAGGAAAACCTGTCAATTCTAACTTTTCAAAGGGTACATTTCCTGTCACTTCAAACACCAACAACCCTTCTCTGCCACCTGGACAAACATTTTCGAAAATGCTACGCTCATTTATTAATTCCACCCCAAAACCCTCGAATGGTCTAATTGTAAACTCTTTTTCAACCACACATCCTCCATCTACTACCCGAAGTACATAATCACCAGGAAAAAGACGCTGAATGGAAGCCAGATCTACTAAAGCATCATTCAAAAATATTCGTGTACTTGGCTTAAAGCCGGTGATTTCCGTCTCAAACGCCCTCCTACCATCTGTAGATTCACAAGCTTTATCTATTCGAATCTCTACCTCCAGAATATTATCAACTAGCAAAAAGGGTATATAACACCTGATTTCATTTTCATTAAAATTTGCAAAAAAAACGTTATCAGTAAGTGGAGGAAAAGGGTTACCTGAATTGCCTCCAATTTCAACTGCTCCTTCAAACATCGGGTTTCGATCAAAAAACCGAGTCCCATTGGGAAAGTATTGTGCCAGTACCTCCATAGGCACTTCTTCCAATTGCGAAAGATTACAAACTTTCACCTCCTCGTCAAAATCATTTAAACAAGTAAATCTCAAGTAGGTAAACACATCCAATGGAATAGATATTGGTGCAACGGTTGAACTACCTCTCAAACAAGCGCCGGCATCCTCACTCTCTACAATGAGGGGGATTTCTCCATAGGGTTGCCCGCTGCTTGCCGCAATACCGGTTATAAATCCATCCAACGATACGGTTGCGTCACAAAGAGTACTAATGATGTCACAATTTTCTGTCACCCGAACGGTATAATTGAGCCTAGCTAACACCTCTGATCGATCAGCCACTGGATCCAAGTTTCCAAAATCCCAACGCAGAATGGATGCTCCCGATGGATCCACAGTGTGAACTACATTAGTTGTAGTAGGATCTTGAAAGTTTTCCCCCGATGCTGACACGAGTTCAAGCCCCCTAGGTAGCTGCATTTCGATCCGGTTGCTCAATAAGCGATCGCTGCCAAGATTCCGAATATCTACTGTAAGTCCCAGTTGGTCGCCAGGGCTAAAAGTGCCCACAAAGTTTGTACCCCCATTGATCGTGAGTAATTGATGAAAACCCTCGATTGCGGGTTCGTCTACATCCACGGCAATAGTTAAATTGTAGATGACAAAGGTATCCCAATTGGTACCATACTTGAAGCGCAGACTGGTCTGATTATTACCAATAATTTCATTGTTGGGATTGTCTATAAAAAATGTAGCCAAATCCATCCCTGTATTATTTTTGAAGCTCGGAATGCGCCTGCTTTCTCCTACATTGATACTGGAATTAAAGAAGTTATCAGGGGTATTGGAATCATGGGATAGTCTGACAAAATCGTTGGTGCCTACACCTCTTTCGATGGCAAAGAAATCTCCGTTAGCACTGACATCTCCTTCACCTGCCATGATTCCCACTTTTACCCGCACATTGCCTTCTTCTTGGGTTTGAATGCCCTCTATTGGAATGATGAATTCCTCATCTATCAATCCCCGTACATACGCATACCCATCAAAAACGGTGATATCTTTTAAAGGGAGGTTGGGATTTTCATAGACCACTACCAAGGACCAACCCCCGAAGTAATAATTAGTACCTTGTAAAAGTGCTAAACCAAGACCTGCATAGAAGCCCTCTCGATGAAACTTCACATAGTCCGTCACATCTTGAAAACCCACAAAAATCCCTACATCATTGTCATTGTCCAAACCTTCAGGAAATCGGATGCTATTTTCATCTACCAGTATATTTAATCGATCTCCTGGCCTCGGTCCTTGAAAGATGATCTGCTGCTTATCCCTTGTTCGGGTTGCACCTTGATCTGTAATGGTGACAAACCTACTTTCCCCACTTCTCCCAGTCCAATACAATCCTGCAAACAAAATCTCTGTACATGCATGATCCACCCCAGCAGCTTGTGGAAATTTCAATTCTGCACCAGAAGAATTAATTTCTCCCAAGTGACCACCCACAAAAGCAGAGGTGTATATCATCCGGTTATCATTCATCTTGAAGTCGTCATAGTCCTCCAAGGTAAGATTGGTATTTCCGATGATTAAAAAGTCACCGTTGACACGGTAATTTTTTTTTGATGGGTCAGCCTGAGCAGCTCGTGGTTCAAATGGCACACGTACTTGTGAAAAAGCACTTTGCTGAATCAGTAGAAGTGCAAAAAACATTGAAAAAAAAATTCTGATCACTTTAGCGGAAATTTTAAACATTAGATCCTATTGAAAGTCACATAAGTACTCATTATTCAGGAAAACTAAAAAATTTGACGCAAATTTTTAGCATCCATTCGCATTTAAATGTATGCAACATGAATTATGCCAAAGCTTTAACCGTCTTAGCTGTTTAAAAATACTCCGTTTGGGGTATTTCATCAGTTTTTTTTTAATCTTAACTTTCACAATGATCGAAAGCATCAAAACCTATATTCTGGATATTTTATCCTTATTTGTTCCAGGAGCTATTTTAGTAGCTGTGCTCGGACAAATAGCCTGGCTAAGCGATTGGTTTCATACCATTGGCATCCACGAGTATGAGGGGTGGATTAATGTGGGGAAATTTTTGGTACTCATCTATATTCTGGGACACTTTTTATTTTCCATAGGCTCTTTTTTGGATGATTGGGTGTATGATAGATTCAAAGATACCATTTGGCCAAACAAAGAATTGCAGGAGCTTATTGTGGATTACAAAATTTACAGAACAGGAGTCAAAAGTGGCCAAGTAATCAATGCGTTCAAATGGTGCTGCTCATGGCTACTGATCCATCAACCGCCCCTCTATGAAAATATGGAGCGGCACATGGCCGAGTCCAAATTTTTTAGAAGCTTGGTAATCGTCGGATGCATTGGAATTATCGTGTTTTCCTATCAGGCAGTAGCTTGGCTAACCTCCCTCTCTGTCTTCGTGACCATTTTTTCCATGATCCGCTACATGACCCAGCGCAAAAAGAGTGTGGATATGGCTTATCAGGGAGTCATCACCGCCTCCCCTCTTGAATTTGAGCAATTCCTCAAACAGAGAAAAAGCAAAAAAGAAAAGTGAGAAATATACCCCAATTGGGGTATTTTTTATTTGTTTTAAAAACACTAAATTTATGTGTTTTTATTGATTTATTTTAGTCCCAATTCATTTTAGCATGTATAGATTTTTGGAAAATCATAATTTCAACTCCAAGCAGTTCAATAGTATCTTAGTCCCAAGTATTGCCCTCACGTTTTTAGGAGCAAATTACATCATCTTCACAGAAATTGGTCCCGTATTGCAATGGAAGACTTCTTTTGTGGTTTTGTATTTACTGTTACTCATGGGTTTTATTTTTTCATGGATTTACGCTGGCACGATGACCAAAAACTATCAGGTAGCGAAATCTCAGCTACAGGATGAAGAAGATCTTGAGATCAAGGATTTACAAGAAAAATTAAAGATTCTATCGAGAAAAGAGCGGGAAGTATTGAATCTTATTCTTCAGTTTAAGTCCAATCAGCAGATTTGTGATGAGTTGTTTATTTCTCTCAGCACACTCAAATCACATATCAATCATATTTACAAAAAATTAGAAGTAAACAAGCGTCAAGATATTTTGGAGCTTTTTGGATTGTAAGATTCTTTTCATAAAAATTATTCATACCTAAATTTTTTATGTAACCCACTTAAAATCAACCTATTTTAGAACCATATATAGATTTACTTTCCGAAAAAATTCGAGAACTTTTCATGAACTATTTTTCATTTGCATGCCCGTATTGACATCTAAGGTGTTGCGGCTTTTTAAAATGAAATACACGCTAACGATCTATTCCCATGCCAGCGATTGTAAATAAGCTTTTCGAACTCAATAAATTCAAGGAAACCGGCATCGGTTTATTGATCAGCTATGGCGGGTTTTCAGCTTTTTTACCGAAACTTTTGGAATCCGCCGGTTCCGTCAACGGCACCACCACATTTGATTCCCTAACCTGGTTTGCTTTATTTTACTTTTTACTGCCATGCTTCTTTTTCCTAACCTATTGGAGCTTTTTAGGATTTATTCCGGCCTGTGCCAAGCAAAAATTTGAGTCTGCTTGCGGAGATCTCATCAATAAATTTGATTACAAGTGGATTTTTTTTGCGATGAGAATCAGCCCATTCCTATTGTTTTTTTCTGATAAGTTTATTTTTCACTGGGGCACTTTTCAATACAGTTCCTTTATAGTCATCGTATGGTATGGAGCCATCGGAATTGCTGAGTTTTACTTTTTAAGTAAACGAATCGGACTACACTTCAGGGAATTCGAACTCGCACCCATCCTATTCCAGTCTGCTTTAAAATATGGATTGATTCTTTCTTTTTTGAACCTTGTTTTGGGTATCGGTTTCTTATACCTCTCGGAGCCTTGGTTTTTGTTTCGGGATAATATGATCGTGATTTTATGGATGACAATTTTCATCTACGGTTCAGTTGTCACGTCCTTATTTTTGAGAAAAACCAGGGTACTCGGGTACGAAAAACCAGATTTACGCTTCCTACTTGCCCCTATGCTATTAATGTTTGCCCTGATATATCTACTCCCTCATGTCAACCGCAGCATGTATTTGTTCAATAGTTCATTTGACAGCTCCTTAAAGTCCGTATTAGTTGATACTGCAATTTTTTTCGGGTTTTTAGCACTATTGCTTGTCTTTGTAATCTTAGCCTTCAACTATGGATATCAAAAAATCAAACAATTACCCCAGATCATTGTCCTAAAAATAAAAACGCTCTCAGCAGTAGAACTCCTGATATTAATTGGTTTTTTGCTCATTCCGTTCTTTTTTAAAAGTATGATGGAATTCGAAAATTTTGAATACTACGATAGGCGGGTGAGTGCAGCTGAGAATATTACGGACAGAAAGTTGGTTCCCTCCTTTGAAAATATTGATGAGGAAACTATTGATCAACAAATTGCCATACTGAATTTTATTCATAAGCATAACCATCTGATTTACCTTCGGGGCAATTGGAGCAATATCGAAGATGAACCTATTCGCTTTTTCAGTCTGATCGACAAGTATGATACCAATTTGCTCAACTTCCTTTTCAATCCAGAAGATGAAATGGAGTTTTTCACACCTATCAATGCTGCCTATTTCAGAGACAATAATATCAAATTGATTCGAATGCGTAGTTTCTTTTATGGGAGTTACGATAAACAGGCACAGCAGATCAAACCTCCCACTAACCAACAGGAGATCAATGCCTTCTACTCCAGACTGTTCACCAATCTTAAAACGACAGTTTTTCCGAAAACCATCATCCCGCTGAGCTACAAGAGCAAAGAAAATGAGGTATTGGTGCATTACCTGCATCCATTAAATTTCTATTCTTATGTAGTAGATCATTACGAAAGTCAAACGGAAGTTTTAAAACGCTTACAGGTAAATCTAAAGTATCTCAAGTCCCTAAACTCCTTTTTGGATTTGCCTACCAATGCAACTTACCTGAAAAACACATCGATTTCGACGGAGAAAAAGGAATTGTTTGGTAAAATCGATGCACAGATCAACTCGATTGTAGAATTTCAAGGAACAGGTCTTACTGTTTCTGAAGACCGAATTGAGCTTTATGAAAGTTACCTCAATGAATTTTTGCCTCTCAAACAAAATCAGTACACGGACCGGATCAAAAATGCCCAAGCTATTTATCAGTCCTATTTATTCGATTATCAGCGTATTGGTTTATTCCTTTTTCTGTTTCAGGTAATCTTGTTTGGGACTGTATACCTGGAATCCAGAAAAGAGGTCAAGCGCATCAAAGAGTTGAAGGAACGCCTGGATAGAGAAACCGATCCGGTATATGAAATCGATAAGGAGCAAATTGAGGAAAAGCTACAATCCTTAAACCCTGTTTTTATTTCTCTGGTAACAGTGTTAGCCTTGATGTTTCCCTTGATGCGTGAGATAAAGGCAGAAAACATCGATCCTACCAAGCGCTTTTGGATGCTCAACCTGTCCAATTGGTATGCACCGGAATTGGTGTTCCCGAGTTCAAGCAATAGACCAAGCCCTGCCCGAGAGGAACCTAAATCACCGGCACCTCCTTCTAAGTCTGACTTTCAAGCAGCAGACCTGGAAAGATTTCGCACCCTCGAACGACGGATACAGCAGCTACAGGTAAAATTAGACTCCTTGGAAAGTCAAAAGATCTTCGAATACAGCGCCCTCAGTTTGGAGATTGAAGCTTTGAAAAAAAGTTTGGATGCTGAGACGGTAGTTGCGGAAAATAGGGAGCTGGAGGAGTGAAATGTTCTTAGTTTTTTAGATATTGTATCTACTAATCCTTGTACAATACTATGCATACAACTTCCTCTTTATTCCTGTGCTTTTTATTGTTGCTTTCAACCACAGTTGTAGCTCAGATTAATCCCGAAATTGAATTTCCTACTCTGAAAGAATCAGGAAAACTCGAAAAAAATAGTGGTGGTCAATTGGTAGGAAAATCGGAGTTGACAATTTCTATGAATCCTACAGATGGCATTCCACAAAGTAAAAAAGTCAACGCACGTATCTATAAAAGGCCTTCAACTTCGTTTCCACTAACGCTCCATGTTTGGTATCTTTTTGATAATGCATCCAAAGCAGCTTCTGGAATTATCTATAATTGGGGGCTGTATAACCCCAGCTTCAATGCCAATGAAAATGTAGCGCTTTTGCTCGATCTGAATAAACAAGAATCAGCCTTCGTCGAAAAGTTTGATAGCTTGTATTCAACCATTGTTCAGAAATTTGGAGAACCTGATTTTTCAGAAGAAGACATTGACGAGTAACATATATTAGTAAAGTCTCGCACATGGGATTTGAACGACCGTTATATCACCTTGAATCTCTCCTTTGCCAGAGAAATCAACAATTTCCCAGGCATCGGTTATCAGACCAATGATTTTAAGATTGAGGTGGTGGTGAGGGGGAATGATTACTACCAACAGACAGTGTTATTTATCCTAAAACCATTAGAAAAATAATGAAATACTAATTTGGAAGTCATTATTTCTCAACAATTAATTATCAAATTATAAATATTTTTAATAATTACGAGTCCAAACAATAGTATGAATTAAGAGCAAGAAAGGATAAAGGATGAGGAAAGGTTGAAATTAAAAAATAGACCTTTTTTGAAACTTTAAATTTTTCGAATTAAAAAAAATTATAAAATATTTGAACAAACAAATACATACAGCTATGATAAATTACTTAATAGAATCAGAAAATGATATAAATGACAACGTTCTTTTTTATATCGAAGATCAAGCAAGGCTACTATTAAACTTAAATGAATTCGATATTCAAAATTATATGGACAGCGAACTTTTTAATCCTGAAGTTCTTGAATTTTTAGAGGATGAATCAATAGCAAAAAGCTTAGAAAATGAGCCTGAAATAGATAATGCTGATTTAATATTGAATAATTTTGAAAAAAATTTTTTTTTAAATATTGGTAAAAAAATAAGGTTCAAAAAACTCAAAAACAAAATTAGAAAAATAATTTGCAAAGCTATAAAAGAAATAAAAGACCTAGATGCAAAAGAAATTATTGGTGCAATATTATTAGCTTTAATTCCGGCTTTCGGTTCAGGAATCCCAGCATTACTCTTTCCATTTATTATTGGATTTATAGCACTTATTTTGAAGTATGGTGTAGATTATGTTTGCCCTATTTAAGATTTTTTTTAAAGTTTAAAAGTGGAAAAAAATTGATACATGCAATTCAAAATTTATTTCAATTAAATTTTATGTTCAAAAAAATAATTGATGATACTAATATTGAGCCATTTAATCAGATTTGTTATATTGAAACATACCGATTAAGGACATTAAAAAGCAGAAAATATAAATCAACAGGTTTTTTTATATCACCTAATGTTATTTTAACAGCAGCTCATAATGTATTTTCAAATAGTCTGACTAAAGTTACAAAAATAAAAATAATTCCTGGCAGATTTAAAGAAAATAGCACATTTGATATAATTGAATTATATGTATATCCGTAATTACACCAGTAGCCAAATAAATATATAATGACAGTTAGTGACAATTGCTATTTGTGATCATTCAATGTATCTAAATTAGGTCAAAATAAACGGTTTTGACCATGAATATTGTAAACTTCATCAAT
>NZ_JBSZCK010000003.1:0-125387 GCF_054166905.1 Mongoliitalea sp.
CAGAGAAACCTCTGGAACAAACAAAGGCAACTTCAACCTCAGATGGGTTCATATTGCAATTAGTAACTTAAAGAAACATTTGCAAACGTACCATATGATATCAGAAAGGATGATGCAGAACTATCTTGATGAATTCTGTTACAAGCTCAACAGAAGATATTTCGGTCAAAAACTATTTGACAGGCTCATTATTGCTTCTATTTATCCATACTAGCATGATTGCGGATAATCATAATATTTTCTTAAAAAAATTTTACTTTAAAGAAAACAACACCAAAACTTTATCTTCCCTATCGATATCATCAAAGCTTTCGAAGTTTTTCTTTATCGACTGCATTTCCTTTATGCTTTTAATGTCTTTTGAATTCAAAGTCCCGATAAATTTGCCTTCCTTTGTTACCCCTAGAATTCTCTCAACATAAGCTCCTTTCAAATATTCAGAAAACAAATTTTTAGAGTCATATAAAACTTCATTTTTCATATCATAAATAAATACTTCAAATCCTTCAGAACTAAACCCCATAAAAGTGATGTATTTTCCCACTTCATAAAGATCATTTATACCAGCCAATGAGTTTGAATTCCAAAATTGCTGGAACTGTTCTTCATATGGTAAGGAAAAATAATCATCAGGAATTTTTCTCCTCCCATAATCCACAGCAAATTTGACTGAAACCTCCTCTGTTTTATGATTGTATTCGTAAATAGTATCTCTTGCTCCAATGGAAAAAATGGCACGATCACCTGATTTAAAAAGAGAATTTACATTTACAATTGGTGAATTATCTAACTTTTCGTCAAAAGGGAACCAACTTTTATCTAAGCCAAGCTCTTTATTCAAAACAACATTATCACCAAAATCCATGTGTGACAGATTCAAAGTAAATCTATCTTTACCGAAGACCACAAATTCTTTTACATAGGAATTAGGATTTACCTTGAACTCTTCTACAAAACTACCTTTGGGGTCGTAAACCATTTCCTTTGGCAAGTCCATAGGTAGTATCCAAAGTTTTTGATGTTCTTCATCCCAAATTACTTCTTGTATGAATTTAAATTCTTTTGGACCTACACCATTTTCATGAATGTGATTGATATATTCTCCATTTAAATCATAAATAAAAACAGCTTTACTATAAGATTTATCGCTAATAATAAAGTGCTCATCAGCATGAATTACTTTTTCTACATTCACGATTTGAGAGAATTGATTTTCTTTTAACCTAACTAGGCTTAAGCTTTCCACATCAAGCATATTAGAACCCAAATTATCTAGTGAAATAGTATGTTGCTCTAGATTCCTTTCTGACAAAGTACAAGAAATGGCAAATGGAATTATAAACAGCAATGAAAGTATATTTTTCAACATAGATTTAATTATTTTAAAAGTTACGATTAATAAAATAATTTCCCTTTAATAAAATTTTTGCTATCCAGAAATTTATAACCTAACTTGGTAAAGTTCTGAATAATAAACTCTATTTAAACTAAATATAAGAAACACTAGACATTTACGGTAAAAAAAATAGGTTTGATGGATAAATACCTCAAACCTATTCTTAACCATTAATTAAATTTATTTAACATTTGTAAACGTACATTCTGAATCAGCAAGGACATTACATGAGATTCCAAATGCAGGCCCCATTAAAGAAGTTCTTCTGCCACATACTGTAACAACAATTATTGTTCCACTAGAGTCAATTGACTCTTCACAACCATCACCTCCAGAACCAGGAAGTGACTCTTGGGCAATGTTGGTTCCTAAGAAAAACCCTGAAAACATTAGCATCGCTAATAAAATTAATTTTTTCATTTTCATAAAATTTAGTAGTTGTAATAATCTCCCTCCCAACCGTTGGAAGGGCCTAATTAAAAATCAAGCGCTCTATTTAATTCTTTTAAAACTAATATTTTTTTACCCCCCCCCCCATAATTTTTAGTTAAAAAATTTTTTTAAATAGCATATATTTCTGATAATCAATGACTTTATTTTTTATTGCTTACTTTATAATTTTTTTCAAACTCTTTAACACTGCACCACTAAAAACTTTATAAAAATAATTTGACAAAAGGATCAATTATCTACATCAAGCATATGCTTGATTGCATTTCAAAAATCAAGGCTTACACCTTCAACACTGAAGAAAACACATTTTTGATTGACACTTTATTACAAGATGCTGTCATTCGGAATTTTGAAGTAATTGGAGAAGCTGCCAAAAAAGTAGACCAAAACTTTAGGAAAAAGTACAACCAAGTTCAATGGAAGAAAATTGCTGGCATGAGGGATAAAATTATTCATGATTATATGGGTGTTGACCTAGTAGCAGTCTGGGCAGTCATTGAAATTTTCTTACCAGTTATAGAAACCCAATTCTTAGAAATTTTAGAAAAAGAAAGATAAAATAAATTTAGGCTTTAGTTAATAAAAACTTTATGTTTACGTTTATAACCTAAGCCAAAAAAATTATGAAAAAATCCTTATTCCTATCACTTCTTTTAACCCTTAGCTTTTTTTCTTTTTCCCAAGAATCCTCCAACATCCATGTGGGTATCTACCACAGTGGGGTAATTGGACAGGTCGGTATAGGTTCCAATATTGAAAATAAAAACTTCGGCGAGTTACGATTGACCGCCTCAGAACTTATAAATTTCCCTTTCACGATTGAAGGCTACTTCAATCGTAATTTGAAACAAAGCGAATGGTATAATCTTCATGCAGGCTTAATGTTGGGCTACAGTTTTGATGAATGGATAAGATTCGGTGTCCCTTTGGGGATGACATTCAAACCCATCAAAGAGCACCGTCAATTTGCCATTCTTCTCGAAGCAACCCCCAATTATTTCTTTGATGGATTGAATCTAAGAGCTAATATTGGCGTGCGATACAGCTTCAGCAATTAATGAAAAAAACAGTACTCGTCCTTTTCATCTTCGTTTTAGTAACCAATTGTAAAACACTTGAACCAACAACTTCAAGCAGGGTACCTGTCCCCTTAACAACTGTAGAAAAAACGGAAGAAAATGATGCTACTTCATCTATTGATCTGTCTTTTGTAGATGAAACATACCGGGGATTTGTTCCAGAGGTTGTTTCCAAAGACTTCTTTCTAGATTACAATGGCTTTGTATTGGAGTTTGACACCCTTACAAGAAATGCCAAATGGGTATGTTATCTGCTTTGCAGAGAGAATTTGGGGAATGCTGAAGAGCGCTCAAGTAATTTCAGGATGGAAAGAAGACTCGGAGATTACAGCCCTCGGGATGCCGCATACCGAAATTCTGGATTTGACAGGGGACATTTGGCCCCTGCGGCAGATATGGGCTACAGTGCGGAAAGTATGTATGATAGTTTTTTCCTCACCAATGCAAGTCCTCAAGTTACTGGATTCAATCGGGGAATATGGAAAAGATTGGAGGAGCAGGTTCGAAAATTTGCCGCTGAAAAAGACAGCATATATGTAGCCACCGGCCCGATCCTTCAAGCAAACCTTCCAGCTATGGGGGACAGTCCCATCCGGATACCTGACTATTTTTTCAAGGTGATCCTTAAAAAAGACACAGAAAACCCTCAAGGAATAGCTTTTATCCTAAAAAATGAAGCTGCCACAGGAGATTTAAAGAGTTTTGCGGTGAGCATTGATTCGGTAGAAGTTCTGACAGGCATCAACTTTTTCCCTCTCTTGACCCCTCTGCAAGAATCCAAAGCCGAAAAGATTTTCAACACGAGTTTTTGGTTTGGGAATTAACATCAATCAACATTCCTATCTAAAAAAGCAGTTCAAGCAAACCTGCCTGTCGGCACACAGGGGCGCCAAGACGCAAAAGAAATTGTCTTATTTCTTGATTCTTGTCTCTTGATTCTTGTCTCTTGCTTCTTGTTTCTAAACTCAAATTTGTCGTCTCCTGCTTGCAGCAGGCAAGTCTTGCCTCTCGCTTCGGTCCCTGAGCTTGTCGAAGGGCTCGCTTCTAAAAGAAATTCCACCCTTCATCCCATTCCTATTGGCCTTGTTCTCTTTTGTTTGAATATTTGATGTGAGAAGATCATCAATTTGAATCATCTGTATATGAAAAAATTTGTAATTATCGGACTGCTTCTGCTGAGTCAACTTGCATTTGCTCAACGCAGGACAGCAAGCCCTGTTGTGAAGGAGGCCTTGACAGAAAAAGCCTACGATGAATGGAAAAGCATCACCTTCCGTCAGCTCACACCCAATGGGCAACACTTGGCTTATACCCTCAACCCCGAGGACGGAGATGGAAAAGTCGTTTTCCAAAACCTAGCAAAAAATACTGAAAAAAGCGTAGACAGAGCCGCTTCAATTGCCTTGACAGCAGATAGCAAGCACGCTATTTTTCTAATTAAAGCTCAAAAGGATACCGTCACACTTTACAAACGCTTAAAAAAGAAAAGGGAAGAAATGCCAAAAGACTCTTTGGGGATTTTTAACTTTCAAACCCAACAAGTCACTAAAATTGCCGATGTTAAGTCATATAAAACTCCGTCCAAAGCTGGAGGTTGGTTGGCATATATTTCTGAAAAAATGCCAGAATCCACCGAGGAAGACAGTAAACCCAAAAAAGTATCTGATGAAAATGGATTTACACTGGTATTGGTCAACTTGACTACCGGAGAAGAGCAATCCATCCCTTATGTCAAGGATTACCAGTTTGACGAAAAAGGAACTGCATTGCTGTATTACAGCTCAGGTATTGGAGAAAAACAAGCAGGAGTCTATGTGCATGACCTGAGTTCCCGAAGTGCCTCTCTTTTGATGGAAGGACACTCCAAATACAAAATTTCCTATTTGAGTTTTGACGAGGCAGGAGAGCAGGTAGCTTTTATCGCTGATACCGACACGACCAAAGCACTCATCCGAAGTCCGCAACTGATGTATTGGAAAAAAGGTCAGGCCAAAGCTTCCGTACTGGCAGATGCGAAAACCGCAGGTGTACCTACCAATTGGTTGATTTCTCCGAATTACAACCCTTCCTTCTCCAAAGATGGAAAGCTTCTTTTTCTAGGCACAAACCCTCCTCCTATCGTACAGGACACCACTTTACTCCCAGAGGAAATCGTCAACGTGGAAGTTTGGCATTGGCAAGATGACTATATCTACACTGAGCAAAATGTACGTCTACCTCGGGAGCGAAGAAAAAGCTACCTGGCCGTAGTAGACCTGGCGGCAAATAAGCTTACGCAATTGGGTTCTGAAGAAATCGCTGATATCCGTTTGGACGAGGAAAGAAAAGCCGATTTTGTCTTAGGCATCGACGATCGAGCCTACCGAATGCTCCGAACTTGGGACATTTCCTCTTTCAATGATCTCTACTTAGTGAACATGAATGATGGAAGCACCAAGCAGATCGCACAAAAAATCAAAGGTAATGCCCGCCTTTCTCCGGATGCTGGATTTGTGTATTGGTATAGCAGCCCGGACAGTGCTTGGTACACCTACCATGTCACAAGTGGCAAGACCACTAACCTCACCAAAGGTTTGCCAGTTACCTTCAGCGATGAATTAAATGACTCGCCGGAGTATCCATCAAGTTATAATTTGGCTGGCTGGACTGTAAATGAAGAAAGTATCCTGATTTACGATCGCTACGATATCTGGAAGTTTGACCCACTTGGCATGAAAGCCCCAGAACGACTGACCAATAACGGGAGAGAAAATCAGTTGACTTACCGATTCGAAAAACTAGACGATGAAGAGCGATTCATTGACCTGAGCAAAACGCTTACCTTATCCATCTTTGACGAAAAAAACAAAGATGCAGGTTTTGCAACCCTTAAACCTGGAACAGCTACTCCTCAGCAATTGCTAAAAACAGGACATCGCTACAACCTGATTGCCAAAGCCAAAGAAGCGGATGTATTGTTATACACCAAAGAGAATTTCCAGGAATTCCCTGACTTGCATGTCGCAGAAGCCAACTTTGCGAAAGCAAAAAAAGTGACCACCGCCAATCCACAGCAAAGCAAGTACCGTTGGGGTACCGCTGAATTGGTAAAATGGCTTTCCTTGGATAATATTGAGCTAGAGGGAATCTTGTATAAGCCTGAAAACTTCGATCCGAACAAGAAATACCCTATGGTCGTGTTCTACTACGAGCGCTTCTCCAACACTTTGCACAATCACCACAAGCCAGAACCTGTCCGTTCGGCTGTACACCGCACCATGTACGTCAGCAACGACTACTTGGTGTTTGTGCCAGATGTAGTATACAAAATCGGTTTCCCAGGTGAAAGCGCATTGAATGCCATTTTGCCAGGAGTTACCAGTTTGATTCAGCAAGGGTTTGTAGATGCTAAAAAAGTCGGTTTACAAGGCCACAGCTGGTCAGGCTATCAGACCGCCTACATCTTGACCAAATCCAATATGTTTGCCGCTGCAGAAGCCGGTGCAATCGTAGCCAATATGACCAGTGCATATGGCGGCATCCGTTGGGAAACTGGTTTGGCTAGGGCATTCCAATACGAGAAAACCCAGTCTAGACTTGGTGTAAGTATTTGGGAAAACCCAACCCGCTACATAGAAAACTCTCCCTTGTTCTATGCAGACAAAATCGAGACTCCATTGCTATTGATGCACAACGATGCTGATGGTCATGTACCTTGGTACCAAGGAATCGAAATGTATGTTGCCATGCGCCGATTGAATAAGCCAACCTGGATGCTCAATTACAATGGTGAACCACATTGGCCGGTGAAACGTCAAAATCGCATCGATTTTCAGAAGCGTATGATGCAATTCTTTGACCATTACCTCAAAGACGCACCCATGCCTTCTTGGATGGTAAGAGGTGTGCCTGCTACTGAAAAAGGAATCCTTCAAGGGTATGAGTTGATGGAAGTTTCAGACAATTAACCACTAATCCATTCCCAACATTGAAAACCGATTATCTCTGAAAAAAGGATAATCGGTTTTTTTATACGCTAGAATTTCGGTAAGTTGAATCGTCAATCATTAACGTATTTATGCTTCGGAAATTCATAGCCCTGTTATTAGGTGCATGCTTCTATTCTTTTTTTGGTATTGCCCAAATTATGCCTTCACCAGATCGCAAGGAAGGGGAAGGCCCATACAAACGCTTAATTCTTCGCTCTGTTATCATGATCGATGGTACAGGTGCACCTCCCATTGGCCCTGTGGATATTGTAGTAGAGCAAAACCGCATTACAGGCGTACATATTGTAGGCTACCCAGGCCTTCCGATTAAAGAAAATCGACGTCCACAAGTAGGACCTGAAGACAAAGTCATGGAATTGGATGGACATTACTTGTTGCCAGGCTTGATCGATATGCACGGACACATCGGAGGCACAGGTCAGGGCACTCCTGCCGAGTATGTTTTCAAACTCTGGATGTCCCACGGCATCACCACCGTGAGAGACCCCGCGGCAAGCAATGGCCTTCAATGGGTTTTGGACCATAAACGCAAATCTGCTACCAACAGCATCACTGCTCCACGGATTTTAGCCTACACAGTTTTGGGACAAGGCAGTACCAAACCCCTTTCCAATGCAGCAGAAGCCAAGGCATGGGTCAATGAAAATGCCAAAAAGGGAGCTGATGGTATCAAATTTTTCGGAGCCAAACCCGAGATCATGCAAGCAGCATTGGAAGAAAACAAGCGCTTAGGACTTCGATCAGCCATGCATCATGCCCAGATGGATGTTGCACGCTGGAACGTCTTGCATTCGGCAAGGGCAGGCCTAACTACGATGGAACATTGGTACGGGCTCCCAGAGGCATTATTTACGGACCGCACCATTCAGGATTACCGCTTGGATTACAATTACCAAAACGAGCAACACCGCTTTGCCGAAGCAGGAAAACTTTGGAAGCAGGCAGCCCCTCCCTACTCCGAACACTGGAACAAAGTCATGCAGGAATTGCTAGATTTAGATTTCACACTTGACCCCACTTTCAATATTTACGAAGCGAACAGAGACCTCATGCGGGCACGGAGGGCAGAGTGGCACGAGGAATATACGCTTCCATCCCTTTGGAGATTTTACAAACCCAATCGAGAATCCCATGGCTCCTACTGGTTTGATTGGACTACTGAGGAAGAAATCATGTGGAAAGAAAACTACCGCCTTTGGATGACTTTTGTGAATGAGTATAAAAACAGAGGTGGAAGAGTCACGGCAGGTTCAGATTCCGGTTTTATCTATCAATTATATGGCTTTGCATTTATACGAGAATTGGAATTGTTGCGGGAAGCGGGTTTTCATCCCTTGGAAGTCATCCGTGCGGCAACCATGCATGCAGCAGAAGCCTTAGGTCTGGAGAAAGATTTGGGGACGGTGGAAGTCGGTAAATTGGCTGACTTTGTCATATTAGAAGAAAACCCTTTGCAAAACTTAAAAGTCTTGTATGGAACCGGTGCTATACGCATCGATGAAAACAATGAACCCATTCGGGTAGGCGGTGTAAAATACACCATCAAAGATGGAATCGTCTATGATGCCAAACAACTCCTCGAAGATGCCCGTACAATAGTAAACCAACACAAAGCCCGGGAAGAAAGCAGGAAACTGAAACAACCAGGACTGAATTGGTGAACAGTGAACAGTGCGTAGTGAACAATGGATAATTAGAAATGAGGAATTAGGAATGAATGTACCAAGTACGAAGTACCATGTACCAAGTAGGGATTTGGGATTGAGAAGAGAGATACTAGAAACGAGACCATAGACTCAAGGCGTGTTGAAAACCAAAAGTTTCCTTTAAAACGGAACTCACTTCACTGCTCACTATTCATTGTTCACTTCCAACTGCTCACTGTTCACTCAACTACGCTGTTCGAGATTTGCAATCTCGAACTAGAGATAATGAGGATTTGCAACCCTCTAAGGGGATTGACTTGTAGAAGGGATAGGGAAATGTCGAATAATGAATGCCAAACGCCGAACTTCGAAATTTCAAGTTATGCTTACTTCAGATTCAGAAAATATAAAAGAATAATCGTATTTCAACCACAATCGGCCCGTTGACAGTCGACAGTCGACTGTGGACCTCCAACCAATCAATAAAATGTACAAAGTACCAAGAACCGAGTACCAAGTTAGGAATTCAGAAATGAGAAGAGAGATACTAGAAACGAGACCATAGACTCAGGGTGTGTTGAGAACCAAAAATTTCCTTTAAAACGGAACTCACTTCACTGCTCACTATTCATTGTTCACTTCCAACTGCTCACTGTTCACTCAACTACGCTGTTCGAGATTTGCAATCTCGAACTAGAGATAATGAGGATTTGCAATCCTCTAAGTGGATTGACTTGTAAAAGGGATGGTAAATGTCGAATGATGAATGTTAAACGCCGAACTTCGAACTTTCAAGTTATGCTTACTTCAGATTCAGAAAATATAAAAGAATAATCATATTTCAACCATAATCGAGCCGTGGACCATCGACAGTGGACCGTCGACCTCTCAACACTAATAACTCAATTAACTAATCACTACTCACCAATCAACTAATCACTGTTCACTACCAACTGCTCACTGTCCATAACTCACTTAAACACTACCCCCCATGCCACACATACAACTCACCAATACCAAACTATTCTACATTAAGGAAGGCGAAGGAAAAGAAGTCGTTGTTTTTTCGCATGGGCTTTTGTGGAGCCAAAAAATGTTTCGTGCACAGGTAGAAGCACTGAAAAAAACTTATACTGTCATCGCTTACGATCATCGAGGACAGGGACAATCGGAAGTAAGTCCTGGAGAGTACGACATGGATTTGTTGACCCAAGACGCCTTGGAACTGATTGATAAGGTAGCTTGTCAACCCGTACATTTTGTAGGCTTGTCTATGGGTGGGTTTGTAGGGATGCGCTTGGCAGCACGCTATCCTGATAAAGTCAAAAGTTTGGTTTTACTGGAAACTTCTGCCAATCCAGAACCGGTGGAAAACCTTCCCAAATACAAATTCTTAAATGGTATTGTAAAATATGTCGGCGTGGTATCCTTTGTAGCTAAGAAAGTCATGCCCATTATGTTTGCTCAAAGCTGGCTGGAAAACCCCAAGAACAAGAAAGAATATAATTTTTGGATGAAGGAGTTACAGTCAAATAAAAAAAGCATCACTAAATCTGTAGAAGCAGTGATTTACCGAAAAGGAGTAGAAGAAGAAATTCGTAACATTCAGTGTCCTACTATGGTAGTCGTGGGGGATGAAGATGCTGCTACCAAACCAGAAAAAGCTAAATTCATTCAAATGTCCATCCCAAAGGCTGTGCTACATATGGTTCCCGGAGCAGGGCACTCCTCCTGTATAGAAAAACCCGATGAAATCAATAAACTGATTTTGGAGTGGCTGGAGGAACACCACTAAGCTGAAAAACTTTATTTTTATCTAATTGATTTTCAATATTTTACAATTTTTATCAAAATTTCCTAAGTTAAGTTTGAACAATTCAGATACATTTGATGTATATACATTGAATTCAATTGTAAGTATAAACACATGAGATTAGAAGAGGCAATCAAACAAAAAGAGTTTAAAGACCCTTACAACAAGGCTGTTGTGAACTTACTGTTTACGCATGGACATATCGTGGCCAAGCAAAGCGCCTTATTCAAACCTTTTGGTTTATCACCGGAACAATACAATGTCCTACGAATCCTCCGAGGTCAGCATGGAAACCCAATCACGGTCTCCTCTATCCAAGATCGTATGTTGAACAAGATGTCCAATGCTAGCCGATTAGTCGAAAAACTTAAGCAGAAAGGTCTTGTAGTAAGGGAAGAATGCTCGACAGATCGCAGACAAGTAGACGTTATTATCACGGATAAGGGTTTAGAAGTGCTAGAAGCACTCGAAAATGCCATCTACTCCCTCAATCGGGAATTGGTTCAATTGGATGAGCAAGAAATCCATTTACTCAACGCACTACTCGACAAATTACGAGGGTAAAAAAAATTTACCTTTTCAAATGTATAGACATTAAATGTATAAAAGTATAATAAACCAACACACACAAACACAAACACAATGAGCACACTAACTAAATGGGCAATTGACCCAACTCACTCCGAGGTATCTTTCAAAGTTAAACACTTGGTGATTTCTACTGTAACAGGATACTTCAAGTCATTCGAAGGTAGCGCTGAAACAACTTCTGACAGCGACTTTAACGGAGCGACTGTCTCTTTCTCTGCTGATATCAACAGCATTGATACTAATCAATCTGACAGAGATAATCACTTAAAATCTGCTGATTTCTTTGATGCTGAGAATTTCCCGAAACTTTCTTTCACAGGAACAGTGGATGGTGACAAATTGGTAGGTGAATTGACTATGAGAGGTACTACCAAGCAAGTAAGCATGGATGTTGAATTCGGTGGCATCGCAGGTGATCCTTATGGCAACACCAAAGCTGGATTTGAGATTGAAGGCAAAGTTTCCAGAAAAGAATTCGGTTTGACATGGAATGCAGTAACCGAAGCAGGCAATGTAGTCGTTTCTGACCAAGTCCGAATCATTTTAAGCATACAATTAGTTAAGCAATAAGCACTACTGCGAATGAGAGAATCTAAGTCACTTCGCTTAGGTTCTCTCTTTGAAACTATACCAACTATTACCACAGTACCCTTACCAATACTATCATGGCACTCATCACAGGAATTCATCACATTACAGCCATTGCTGGAAACGCTCAGGAAAATGTAGACTTCTACACAGGAATATTGGGACTTCGCATAGTGAAGAAAACCATCAATTTTGATGCACCAGATGTCTATCACTTCTATTTTGGCGACAAATTAGGAGCGCCAGGTACTGTTTTCACAACATTTCCATTTCAAGGTGCCAGGCCTGGAAAAAAAGGTACTGGCGAGATGACCTATACCGCATTTTCGATTCCTACCCAATCTTTAGACTATTGGATTGAGCGACTAAAAAAATACGATGTAGTGATTTCTGATGTATTGACACGATTTGGAAATCAACTGATCCGGTTTGAAGATCATGATGGAATGGGGATCGAGTTGATTGCCAATGACAGAGATAGCCGTGAAGGTTGGACATATGGGAATATACCAACAGAACATGCGATCCGAGGATTTTTCGGTGCAACACTTAATTTGAAGGCTAAGGAGTTGACTGAGCAATTACTTACCAAACATATGGACTATCGCTTCATTGGTGAGGAAAATGGCAGATTCCGTTATGGTACCAAAGGAGAGCCAGGGGACATCGTAGACATTGTGCTGGATAAAAATGGAAGACAAGGAATCCAAAGTGCAGGAACTGTACACCACATTGCTTTCCGTACTGCCAATCATGAGACGCAAACGGAAATTCAGAACATCCTATGGAACAATGGCTACCAAGTAACTGAAATCAAAGATAGAAACTACTTCCGATCCATTTACTTTAGAGAACCTGGAGGTGTATTATTTGAAATTGCTACTGATGAACCAGGTTTTGCCATTGATGAAGAAGAAGCACATTTAGGAGAATTATTGAAACTTCCTGAGTGGGCAGAACCACACCGAGAAAAAATTGAAAAGAACTTAACTCCCATAGCACTTAACCCTTTAAAATATGTCTAGAATCTATCAGGAAGGTAAAGAATTAGAAGCTGCAACCAAAGTAGCTATCATGATCCATGGCAGAGGGGGGACGGCTCAAAGTATTCTAAGCTTGAGTCAGGTTTTAAATTTAGATGACTTCGCCTTACTTGCTCCTCAGGCTCCTGGCAACACATGGTATCCTTTCAGCTTTATGGCACCTGACCCTAGCAATGAACCTTCATTTTCTCAATCTTTGCAAATCATTCATACGCTTGTACAAGAATTGGAAAGTAAAGGCTTTACTTCCGAGCAACTTTATTTGATTGGATTTTCACAGGGTGCTTGTTTAGCTTTAGAATATGCTACACAGCATGCTAAAAAATATGGAGCAGTAATTGCCTTTACAGGAGGCTTGATCGGTGAACAAATTCGTCCAGAAAAATATTCAGGAAACTTTAACGGTACACACGTGTTTATTGGATCAGGATTCAAAGATCCGCATGTCCCTCTTTCAAGAATTGAAGAATCAAAGGCGCTGATAAAAGCAGCTGGTGCACATGTCACTACCTTGATTTTCGAAGATTATGATCACACCGTCCGACAAGAAGAAATGGATTGGGTAAATGAACAACTACTTAATTAAAAAAATCACGAAGAGAGGTTGCTAGTCCCCATGCCCCAGAAGTTATTTTGGGGCATTTTTATTTCCCTCCTGCCAGTAAATAAAGTACAGCCATTCGAATAGCCACCCCATTCTCCACTTGTTGCAAGATGATGGACTGACCACTATCGGCAGCATCGGAGCTTAATTCCACCCCTCGGTTGATGGGGCCTGGATGCATAACGACGATTTCCTTGTCCAAACTTTCCAACATCCGCTTATTGATGCCAAAATAAAGGGAGTATTCACGAAGGGACGGGAAATACTTGATTTGTTGCCGCTCCAGCTGTATGCGCAACACATTGGCTACATCACACCACTGCAAGGCTTTCATAACATCCTGTTCCACCTTTACTCCCAAGCTTTCGATATGCTTTGGAATCAAGGTAATCGGACCACAAACCATTACTTCAGCACCTAGTTTTTGCAGACAGAAAATATTGGATAAGGCCACTCGGCTATGAAGAATATCTCCAATGATTGCCACTTTTTTACCGGCAACATCTCCCAATTTCTCCCGAATGGAAAAAGCATCCAGCAAGGCCTGCGTGGGATGCTCATGTGTACCGTCTCCAGCATTAACAATGTTGGCTTGGATATGCTTGGAGAGGAAATGAGGAGCGCCTACACTTGCATGCCTCATGACCACCATATCCACTTTCATCGAAAGGATATTGTTGACCGTGTCGATCAAGGTTTCTCCCTTCTTTACAGAAGAATTGGCAGAAGAAAAATTAATCACATCCGCAGAAAGTCGCTTTTCGGCTAATTCAAAGGATAAGCGTGTTCGGGTAGAATTTTCAAAAAAGATATTGGCAATGGTAATATCCCTCAGAGAAGGCACCTTTTTGATGGGCCTGTTGAGCACCTCTTTGAAATTATCTGCTGTTTGAAAAATCAATTCAATATCTTCTGCGCTGATATTTTTGATTCCAAGGAGGTGTCGTGTGCTGAGTTGTGACATGGGTTGTGTTAAACTTTTTCGGTAATCCAGATAGCGTCTTCTTCAAATCCCTTTTCGCTCCATTCTACGGAGACGTATTGACTTTCAAGGGTATTTACTTTGATGCCGCAGTAATCAGGCATAATCGGATAATCACGTGTATATTTTCGGTCTACCAAGACCATCAATTCAACTTTCTGTGGTCTCCCAAAGGCAATCATTGCATCCAAAGCCGCCCGCACTGAACGCCCTTTGTACAATACATCGTCTATCAGGATAACTTTTTTGCCTTCGATTAAAAAATCAATCTTGGTTTCATTGGCTTTGAGAGGAAAATCCCTTCTACGAAAATCATCCCTGTGAAAAGTGGCGTCCAAATAGCCATAAGGGACTTCAACCCCAGAGATTTTTTTGAGCAAACCCACAAGCTGTTCTAACACCACAATCCCTCTAGGCTGTAAGCCAAGTAGTACGGTATTGTCAAAATCATCATGATTTTCCATCAATTGGTGGCAAAACCGCTTGAGGACTATGGAGATTTGCTGCTGATCGAGGACAAGTCTTTTTTGCATGGCAAGGCTTTGCTTGCAAATATAGAAATAAGATAAAGATTGAAAGTACAGATGCGAGAATTTTAAAAAATCATATTGCTTAAAACGCCACCCTCAAACTCAAATTCACAAATACATTCTCCTGAAACGTAGGATGGGCATAGGCTCCCCAACGATAGTAGGCCCCGATACCAATTCCCTGCAAGCCAAAGCCTGAACGGTATTTGATTAAGTTTTGAAGTTCTATACCGGACTCCAAATACCCTTGTTCCATCGTCTGAAAAGGGAATGGCTGATCTCCAAAAGAATGATTCATAGAACCTATGGCAACACTTTGCACCAAGTTAAGCTGTGGTGCAATAGAGAGCATTGACAGGGTTTGTTGAAACAGCGGACCTGTCAGGTAGGAATAATTCGCAAAAACGGCTCTATCTGAAAAGAACTCGTAAATCCTCATGGTCTGAAAGTATGCGGGTAGGCTAAAAGAAAAGGTCCGCTCCTGCGGCTGAATCCCAAATCCGGTATTGAAATAGGATATCGGAATATCCGCTCCCCAAACACTCATCCCCTCCACATTCAGCTGATGCGTAGAAACGCCTTTTCTCCATTGATGCTGTGTTTTGAAAGCCAGCCTCCAAAAATCAGCCGTTCCATTCAACAGATCCGGAATTGCACGGGATGCATGCAAATGAAGTACAGGATATCCTATAGGCCCAGGCAGGATCTGTCTGCCTATTTTAGAATTACTTTCTTTAGAAATATACCTGACATTGAGGCCTACCTGAGTGGCTTGAAAAGGCTGATATAGATCTTGAATAGCCGCCAAATCAGCTACATTGGTAGTCCATAAAGGAATCCGACTTTCGGTACTAGCGGTGAGCCCCAGGCGCCAGTTTTGAAACGGAAGTTGAGAAAATTCAATCGCGTACCGCTGCACAGCATCCATTTTTTCAGCTAAAAAATTCCGAAACAAATCACTTGATGTTGCAAATGTCTGCGTACGCAAAAAAGGATTTGCTCCAATTTCAACTATATCCTTACTGTAGGAAAAACGGAGTTTTGACTCCCGAATGTCATTAAACAAAATGCTAGAACCAACGCCATACTTCCATGCACGATCCCGAAAACCATATCGAATATATCCATCTAATTCCAAATACCTGGAAAACTGTTGGTTGGTAGCAAGCCCAAGGCCTAAAGCCAATCCTTCGTGCTGATTGATCCGGAATAGATGCCCAGTCAACACATCTACACTCCCTACAGCAACCCTTCCTGTCAATAACTGAGAAAATACGCGTACTACATTCTGGGCCCTTTGACGGTTTTTTGCATCCATGTCTTCAAATCTTGAAAAAGCACGGGTCTCGGCAACTGTTAAAGAATCTCTGCGAAACTGTGCTATGGGATACCGTTCATTTTGAATATCATAAATCAACCCGACTCGAGGAATTTCCTTACTTGCAATCGGTTCATTCAGCCTGACATCAGAAATGAAATTCTGGCTCACCAACTTCATAGGGCTGCCGTTAACATCAAAATTTTTGAAAAAATAAATACTATTGATTTGCTCAGGAAACCAATACTGCCCGTCCCATCGGTTTTTTTGTTGCAATTCAAACTGTAGATTGCTTTGATTATTGAAGGAACTGAACACGATATTTTCAAGTGCATATTGATGCTGGGAAATCGTCATAAATCCGGTACCCAATAAGTACCCTTTAGATTCTTTTGGCTGAAAGCTGACCACATAGGACGTCGTCCCGTAAGATTGAATACTATCTTCCAAAAAATAGTCGTACTTCCTCATGCCATCACTCGTCATGGGATGCAGGTAGGGAATCTCCAATAAGGTGATATAGTCCTCATAAAATGAAAATGGCTGTATGGTACTCGATACCAGCGCTGTCAACAAATTTTCAAGACCTGATATTTGTGAAGCTTTGACTTTTTCATGCCTTCTACCCGGTTTCTTGTACGTTACCTCGGATAAACTTTCGGACACCAACAAATGCCCCCCATCAAACAAGGTATCAAATTTTGTTCGTCGAATACCATCCTCACTGATTCCGTCTACCGTAAAAATCATTTTATCATACGATTCATATCGGTAGCTGCTCAAATTGGATGGATTATTCAACTTTTTGTTGGCTATTGCCTTTCGTACGATTGGAAGTGCTGGATTCTCCCCTGCTACAAAAAGAAATTCCTTCAATTCAAGCTGCTTGGAGTTCATAAAAAAACGAGCATCCTGCTGTAGCTTGCTTACGGGGATCTTCAATTTCACATGACTGACATGTGAAAAAACAAGCGTATCCGCCCCAGGCTGCACCCTCAGCCGAAAATCCCCCAAAATATCCGAGACTACCCCTTGAGATTCAAAACCAATCCAATAAACATGCGCAAAAGGGATGGGCTCATCGGTTCCGAACTGCAGAACTTTCCCCTTGAGTAGCGAAGAATCCTGAGCAGTAGACTCCATGGGAAAAGCCCAACCAACGAAATAAAGAATACACGCAACCAACAAAAATCTTGTGTTCATAAAAGACATTAATTTGAAAATCATAGGCCCACCACTCCCAATGACTCAAAAGTGGCAGGCCTTATAAACTTCATCAATCTTGCAGACTTGCTTTTTTCACATTGTCTCCAGGCACTCTATCAATCAAATAATTATACGGATCGATCCCCACAAAATGTGGTTTCTCCTTGGTCTTAAACTTAAATGTATTTCCTTCCTGAGTTACTTTCAGTCGTTCATAAACTAATGGTTCTCCTAAAAGGTTTTTATTTTCAGTAAATCCAAAAACCCCAATATCAATAAAGTCGGCAATCGGAATGGAAGTCTCTTTCCCCAAGGAATCCGATCTGAACTTCTTGGACTCAGTAGTAAACTCTACCAAATACTCCTCCCCTTCTTGCGTGAAACTCGCATCTATCACACGGTTGGAGAATAAAGTAATATTCAGAAAGAGGTCATCGATCACATATTGCAAGCTATCCGGCGTATGAGCCCTGAAAACCCGAATGGCATCCATAGAAGTTGGATACGGGGACTTCTGATGCTTAAATTCCTCAATCAGCTGACGCAAAGCAGCATTGACCTGCGCTTCTCCTATCATTTCTTTCAAGTAATACATGGCCACAGAACCTTTTTCGTAGTGAATATATCCCTGCTGCTCTGTTTCCACCAATGGGCGTTCTGCTACAAACTCACTGCCTCTTCCCCTCAAATAACCGTCCATTTCATATCGAAGAAATTTCCTCATTTTATCCCGACCATACTCCTGTTCCATCACCATCAAGGCAGAATATTGTGTAATCGCTTCCATCAACAACTCAGCCCCCCGCATATTGGCGGCAATTACCTGATGTGCCCAGTACTGATGGGCTGTCTCGTGCGCAGTCACATAAAATACCAAGTCGATATCGTCCTCCGTAACTTTTCGAAGATCTGTGATAAAACCGATACGTTCACTATATGGCATGGTGCCAGGAAAGGACTGGGCAAAGCCCGCATATCTTGGAAATTCCACAATCCTCAGCTGACTGTGGTCATAAGGGCCAAAATTAGCTGTGTAATAATCCAAAGATTGGGTCATGGCGCTCACAAAATTGGGGATGTTATACGCATGACTTGGGACATGGTAGACTTCAATGTCCACATCATTCCAGCGTCCTCTTTCGACTTGATACGCCGCAGATAAGAAAGAGGTGAAATGCACGGAAGGCGCCTCTTGTTCATAAGCAAAATACTTTCTCCCATTTTCCTCCCACTCCCGCACTAACTTACCCGGGCTCACAGCAATCTGATCGGGAGATGTTCCTATGACTGACCTCACGGTAATCCAATCACTGTCTTTTCCGATGTAATGATAATTTCTTGCTGCTAAGTTGTTTTCATCCAATTCAGGCATGCGCTTTCTTTCAGGCAATCCTTTTTTGCGTCGCTTATTTCGATCTGCCATTTCAAATCGGGATTGATATCCAAAACTCGGAACCATGTCAGATGAGTAGAAAAAGCTACCATTCTTCAAAATGCTGGTGTTGGACACCCTGTTTTCAAAGCCTTGGGTACGCTTTTCTCCGCTTACTTTCATGACTAGCTGCTCTCCTGGAAGTAAAGGCTGGGCTAAGCTATAAATTCTATAGCCTAATCGCTCATCATTCATCGTTACTTCAGCCCCGTCTATCGTCAGCTGATAAGAATTCTTGGTATCTGGTAAGGTGAAATGAAGTTCGGAGATAGGCCCGTCTGTTCTATTCTCCATGACCCCAATGACTTCAAATGTCAGATCGCGGTCCTCTGGGAATAACTCGATGCGATAATCCATACTCACCCATTTAGGCTGCGGAAGTTCTTCGTACACTTTGTACGTTTGCTCATATTCCACTTGCTTATCTTCCAATTGCTTACTCGTCTCATAGGTATTCAACACTTGGGTATTGTAATAGACATTGGCTCCAATAGCGAAGAAAGCCCCTATAAACACCAAGAAAACTACCTTGCTACGACCAAATCGTTCCTTTGCCTCATCCCATCTCCCAGCGAATGCCGTGGTTTTCCCTCGCATAAAAAAGAGGTACGAAATATAAATCAAGATCAAAGCAAAAGCAACCCAATAGGCCTGAAACCAAGCAGTAGCTTCTTCCCATGGGCCAAATCCATTGACATCCGAATAGCTTCCACTAGAAACAGAACCATAGCTCAGCATCAGGGTTTCAATTTTGAGGAGCTCCAAGACGTAATCAGAAGCAATGATAAATACCACAAAGACAAAATAAGCGATGTAGCGATTGTTGATCAGGTAATGGAAAAAGACAGCTAATACGGTCAAATAGGTAAAGAAGAAAAAGTCATTGACAAGTAGGGAGCGCGCATACACCCCTAATTCAAAATTGAAATATCCATAGGAAGCTTGGGCAATGACCCCAATCAAGATCGTTGTGATCAAAATCAGTTGAATGCTGACCAATAAAGCTACTATTTTGGAGGAAAGAAACATTGCCGTTGCCGTAGGCGTAGCATCTTTGATTTCATCCAATTTGGCATCCCGATCCCTCCATACCAATACTCCGGAATAGAAAATAATGATACCGATTAAGAACAAGTAAAATGCTCCCGAAATGCTATCAATGACATCGTAGGTAAGGGGGTAATTGGAACTCCCGTATCTACCTGTAAAAAAGGTGAGGCCTGTAATCAGGTTGATGATACCAATGATTAAGATAATCAAGAAGGTCTGATTCTTGACGATAGCCTTCAATTCAAATCCAATCATTTTTACAAAGACTGGAATTGAAAAGCCTGTATTGTTGCTCAGCGATACTTCTGGTCTTTCCATCACGGGCATAAGTTCCTGACTGGCAGCTTGATTTTTTCTTTTCTTGCTTACTTTTTCTTTTTTCTGCTGAAAAGAAAAACGTGCAAACAGCGCTACCAGTAAAAGTGCAGCCAAACCCACCCATACCAATCGGTTGATCAACAAATCTCCTTTCAGCATTACAGCTGTGGTATTAAGCTCTTCTACGGTGGCATATTTGTTAGCCAGTGAAACCGGATAAAAACCAAAAGGGTCTAGCAAATTGGCTAACCATTCTTTCTCTATATCTGCTATAAAATTTCCCGCTACGGCATACAGGACCAATAAACCCATGGCCCCGATGTACGAAACCATGTTGTTTCGAAACGTGACTGCCAAGGCAAAAGTCAATACTCCAATAATAAAGGTATTGGGAATCCCAAAACTCAAAAAGCCTTGAATATGCCCATCCCAGTAGATAGGTCCGAAGCGGTTAGGGTCTGCCCAAGGCATTAGGGGACCGATGAGAGCTCCCACAGAAATCCCTAGCAAAGGGATGAGCGCAATTAAAAACGCACCAAAAAACTTCCCGAAGAAGTAGGAGGAGCGCTTGATGGGGTAAGCAAAAAGAATACCCGCAAATCCAGATTCAAAATCCCTATTTGCTGTGGCATTCATAAAGGCTGTAGTCATCAGCAAAGCTATCAAAGACATGACCCCATAATATTGCTGAATAACAGAAGGGGCATTTTTCTTCACACTGGTACTCGCTCCCCCTATCTGGATATCATCGCTGCTGACCGCTCCAAAGACCAAGAGCCCAATGACGAGGAAAAATATCCATAGCATAGGACTGCTGAGCCAGGTTTTTATTTCTTTTTTTAAGAATACAAACATAATCGAATGGTTTTAGAGAAGGTGTTAAACAAGTTGATTGATTTTGGCAAAAAATACATCTTCCAAATTAGCCTCTGCTGAAACAAAATCATTGGATGGGTGCGCTTCTGCAAACACATGGATTAAAGGCTTGCCACCGACGAGTTTATCCGAGATGACTGCATAATTCTCTCTGTATTCGGGCAGCCTCCCCTTTTCTATGCTTTTCTCATACACTTTCCCTTCAATTAGCTCTAAAGCCTCATCGACTCCTCCATTATATAACACTTCTCCCTTATTCATGATGGCCATTTGGGTACACAACTCCCGTACATCCTGCACAATATGCGTAGACAAAATCAAGATGGCCTCTTCTCCAATTTCGCTCAATAAGTTATAAAAACGGTTCCGTTCTCCTGGATCCAAGCCTGCGGTAGGTTCATCCACAATAATCAATTTGGGATTGCCAATCAGGCACTGTGCAATACCAAAGCGCTGCCGCATACCGCCTGAAAATGATTTGACTGCTTTTTTTCGGTGTTCAAATAGGTTGACCTTCTGCAATAAGTACTCTACCAAGTCTTTTCTTTCTTTGGCATGATTCACTCCTTTCAGCAAGGCCAAATAATCCAACAAATCCACCGCTGAACTACGAGGGTACACGCCAAACTCCTGAGGCAAATAGCCCAACACTTGTCTGACTTTATCCTTTTCTTTGAGCACATCGATGTCGCCTAAGCGTACATCACCACTATCCGCTTCCTGAAGTGTAGCGAGTGTGCGCATCAAGGAGGATTTACCGGCACCATTAGGGCCGAGTAGGCCAAACATGCCTTTTCCGATGGATAGGCTAACATCTTTCAAGGCATGCACCCCGTTGCCGTATTGTTTGTTGAGATTGTTGATTTCTAGTTTCATCGTGTTTGGATTAGTGAAGGTTTAGGATGAGAATTATATGATTGACGAAGGTTTTAAAAATATTAAATACGAATAACACTTGTTAATTTCCAAACGAAATACATGCCAGCACTGAAAATAAGTACTTAAGTGCTTTTTAAGCAGTTTTCTACAGGAGATTAGTTCGTTTATGGACATATTTTGAACGAAATCGATCAGTCTGCTTGATCATAAGCAGAGAGTATATTTTCTGTCTGCTCAATAAAATCTCCAAAAGCTTTCATATGCATCCATTTCAATAGAAAATACAAAGGAGGCATGGTCAATAAGCTCAGTCCCATCCCTTTTGCTAAAAAGGACACATTTACAATCAGGTCATCTGCATTGACTTCATCCGTCGATCCACCCATCAGTAAGCCAGCCAAATAGGCCAAGGGAAGGAACAACATGGATTGAAATTCAATCAGTTTAATTGTCTTCTTGGTTAAATCAAGCTGCTGCTGAAGGGTTGGAATGATGGGTTGATCCCAGTTGTCCAAAAGTCGATCAAATGCTTTGATCCGCTGATACATCAACCAATTAAAATACTGGTATATGACGATAAGTAGACCCAAGGTCAATCTTAGGGATATTTCGGGATAAATGACCAGCAAATAAATCCCAACGACAACACCCACCAAACCAAAGATCAAATTGCCAATCAAGTTTTTTCTCAGAGTCTTGATGGGGTTTTTGCTAGCTTCCAGTTTTTTCAGGACCAAATTCTCCTGTACTTCTGAGGCTTGCTCCCCCTTCATCTGCTGCCATAATTTATCAATCTCCATGGGCTGTCGCTTTTAAATAGTTGGTTATTTTTTCTTTAATTCTGTGAAGTTTTACCGTCAGATTATTGACAGTAACTCCCATAAATGCTGCAATTTCCGGATTCGAAAACCCATCCAAATGCATGGTGATGATGGTTTTATTTAAATCATCCAGACTTGAGATGCAGCGATAGAGCAATTCCACCTGTTCTTGATCAGGTTTATCAGCATAGGCAAGACCTTCGGCTTCTTCGAGATTTACTTGACTGATTTTTTGCTGCTTTCGCTTCGATGTAAGAATGGTGTAAAGGGAAAGTTTATACAGCCATGTATTGAATGAGGACTCCTGCCGGAATTTATCTCTACTTTTCCAAGCCTGAAGGATAATCTCTTGCTTGAGATCATCCTTATCGGTAGCATCAGGGACATAGAGTTTCAGCAGGTGAAAGATTGTTCCCTGATGCGTATTGATAAGCTGTAGGAATTCTTTTTCATCCATAAGAGGTGCTTTACAAAGCAATCGCTTCTACCGTATAGCCCTTTTGTTTGAGTAGGGAAATCACCCCAAGCTCTCCAGGAAGGTGGCCTGCACCCACCGCTACAAAGGAGGAGCCTTCTTTAAATAAATCCTCTAATGTCGGTATCCACGCTATATTTCTATTATCCAAGATGACCGCCTGAAACGCTTGCATCATTTCATTTTTGGACATATAAGCATACAGGTAATTCAAATCCCCAGATCCATAAATCTCCATCATTTGATATAACTCTTTCTTTCCTGTATTCTCTTTTAATGATCGGATAATCTCTTGAATTTGAAAATCTACGGGAATATTATCAAATATTCCCACTTGAAAGGCAGCTGTCTCCAAATCAATAACAGGCATTTCTTTAGCACTTGCTATACCCGCCAAATGAGTTTCCAAACTGAAAGGCACCTCGCAGTCCAAGAAACCCATTGTCAACATAGAGGTCAAGATAAATGGTTTCAGCACTCCCATTTGAGCTAAGCCTGCTCCAAACTTGCTGGAGAGATACGTATCCAATAATTTAAAATCTTCTTCGGGTAGATCTGTGTAGATATTTTCAAATCCAGGATTTACAGCTAATTGCTGCATTTCTTGCATGACAGCAGGATCAGTAGGGTTCAGTTCCAAGACAAGTGTCTTACTCTCGGCAAGTGCTTGTTGGAAACTAGGCTTACTCACAATGTCTTGCTCACATAATATATGCATAGTGCCAAACAGGTAAGAAGGTGACTCTAGGTCGTTCCCACTTACCTTCCATAGCAAGGTGTTTTCTTGGGCATATCCATTGAGGATAATGAAGGTTAGCGTAAGGATTAGTGTAAACTTTTTCATGTTTTTAATTTTTTGTTTTGATTCAATAGTGTCAATCGAGGAGCAAATATTACATCCAAGCAGAGGAAAAATTATTGATGGCATATAGATGTCACATAAATGTCATAATTTTAAAACTCAGCCTTTAATACATTTGCAAAACCCTAAATCTTCTTAATTAAATCACCAACTATCCCCAATCAATTTTATATTTCAAAAGACTGCCTTAAATTAGGCATCCGAAATTGATTCCATGAACCAACTACTGAAAAAACTTCGCAGATACGAAATCATGCTTCGCAAGATAGCGAATAATCACCTTCAAGGCGATTATCAGTCTGTGTTCAAGGGTTCTGGTCTGGAGTTTGACGATCTGCGGCCCTATCAGTACGGGGATGATGTGCGAACTATTGAATGGAAGGTTTCCGCCAAGGGACATGGGACCTTTGTCAAAACGTTTAAGGAAGACAAAGATCAATCGGTGTATTTCTTACTGGACATCTCAGGTTCGCAGGATATCGGAGATCCTAGAAGAAAAAAAATAGATGCTGGCAAAGAGGTAGCAGGTGTATTGACACTAGCTGCTATCTTTGAGGGCTCTCAGGTTGGCTTACTTTCCTTTTCGGATAGAAAAGAGAAAGTAATTCTGCCAGGCAAAGGGCCAAAACAAGGTGTGAAAATCATCCAAGGCATCTTCAAACATGAAAATAAATCCCTGAAAACAAATCTTTCGGAGATGTTTATGTTTGCGCTCAATCTGATCAAAAAGCGTAGCATCATCATTGTGATATCTGACTTTATCGATGAAGGCTATGAAAGGCCTTTCCGGGCCTTGGCAGAAAAGCATGATGTAATCGCTATTCAGGTGACCGATCCTCGGGAAGCTCAACTTCCTTCCTTGGGAATCATCCCCATCTATGATAAAGAAGAAGGAAGAGTCACCTGGGTCAATACGGCATTCGGATCTGTTTCCAAAAAAATTGCCAATGCATTTACAACCGAACGAGAGGGGCTGCAAGAACTCTGCAAAAAAAATCAAATCAATTACTTGGGAATAGACACCAAAGAAGACATTGTACTTCCTTTGATGGAACTCTTCAAGAAGCGTAACCGTACGATGAAGCGTGGCTAAACTACTAACTATAACCGCATGTATCTTGGCATTTTTCACCTCGCCTACCTTTGGGCAAGAAGTGAAGGTTGAGGGGTATTTCTTACAAGATTCTGCCAAATTGGGAGAACGTGTCGCCTATATACTCAAGGCCACTTACCCTCGAGAAAAAAATATTGTATTTGCCGATACCACCTTTGATTTCAGCCCATTTGTGCTTTTAGAAAAGAAGTCCTTTATTTCCGCTACAGATGAGGGCATAACCTTAGATTCCGCTATTTATTTTGTGTCCAATTTTTCCTTGGACCCAGTAGTAAAACTTGCCGTGCCTGTATATGAAATCTTCAAGTATGACAGCTTGAAGTATTATCCAGAAGAAGCATCTATCAATTTACAGCTGACCATCGCAGAAATTCCTCAGGAACCAATATTCTTACCAAACAATATTTATCAGCCAATCAACAAAGATTTCAACTACCCTTTACTCATAGGTATTTTGTTAGGCCTTGCAATTCTTGCTGGAATACTATTTTTCTTCTTTGGTAAACAGCTTGGCTATCAATGGCAACTGTGGTTGGAGAAGAGGAAATACAAACGTTTTGAAAAGCGTTGGGAGGAAGCACAAACTACTTTTGCTTCTAACCCAAGTACAGAAAATGCAGATCAACTACTAGGGCTTTGGAAAGCCTATATGGAGCATCTCAACCAAAAGCCATTCTCTGACTGGACCACCACTGAAATTGCCGATTTCTTAGAAAATAAAGATATCATCAAAGATTTTCGTGCTATTGAACTGATTATATATGCAGGCAAACAAGGAGAAGATCTTCCACGTGCCTGCCAAAACTTAATGAGTATCTGCACAAATTCCTTCCAACAAAAAATCACGAGTACGGATGAACGCAAGTAATCTAGGAGACTTTTTTCAAGCGCTTTGGTTTATGCCAGATACCTTCCGTGGTTTTGACTGGGAAAATCTTTGGGCGCTTCACTTGCTTTGGGCAGTACCTATGCTATTGCTCCTTCGGAAGTTTATCAAATTCCTCAAAAATCCTGTATTGGAGCTTTCTCTTCCAGGCTCTGTTGCTCAAAATAACCCATGGACATATTTGAGATTGATACCAGGGCTTTTCTTCTTACTGGGCCTATGGTTTGTCATCATAGCTTTGGCCCGCCCACAAAAAACCAATGAGCGAGTAGAGCAATACACGGAGGGTATCGACATCATGCTGGTATTGGATATTTCAGAATCCATGGACTTGCAAGATTTCCGTCCCAACCGATTAGAGGCTGCTAAAGAAACGGCAACTGACTTTATCAATGGTAGATTTGGTGACCGTATAGGTATGGTTATTTTCGCAGGAGAAGCTTACTCCCTAGCACCATTAACGACAGATTACAAACTCCTGACCGACTTGATCAAAGATATTGGCTTCAATATGATGGATGCTAAAGGTACTGCTATCGGTTCGGCTATCGCTGCGGGAACCAACCGAATGCGAGAAACTGAAGGTAAATCCAAAGTCATGATTTTGCTTTCTGATGGTGAAAACAATGCCGGTAATGTAGACCCAATCTTCGCTGCCCAATTGGCAGCTGCCTTGGATATCAAGATTTACACCATTGCCGTGGGTAAAGATGGTATGGTGCCTTATGGAGTAGACTTTTTTGGCAGACCAAATATGATAGAAAGTTATCTGGACGAAACTACCTTGCGAGACATCGCCCGTATCGGTGGTGGTGAATTCTTTAGAGCTTCTGACGGAGATGCCCTTGAACAAATTTTTGATCGCATCGATAGTCTGGAAAAAGCTGAAATAATTGAGTCGAGGTACAAGGAAACAGTAGATTTTTACCGTGTATATCTATTTTGGGGAATCGTATGTTTCTTTATTTGGCTAGGGTTGAAAAGTACTTTTTTCAACAATTTCCTCTTGGACTAGCGGTTTTTCTACAATAAATGTAGTACCCTTATTGGGTTCGGATGTGAAACTTAATCTTGCCCCGATCTTGTCTGCCAGGGATTTGCAAAGATACATGCCCAAGCCAACCCCCTTTTCATTGTTTGTCCCGACTTTGGATGATACTTTGAATTTGAATAATTGCTCCCCGGTTTCTTGATCCATGCCTACCCCCTGATCCTGTATTTCCCAACGAAGGAGTTTACCAACCTTCTTCAAACGAATCACAAGTTTACCTTCATGCGGACTATACTTGATTGCATTATCTAACAGGTTTCGAAGAATCACTTCGAGTTCATTCATTTCTAGGATATACTCATCCCCCTCCTGCATTCCTTCAGAAGTGAAATCTACTTGCAATTGTTTTTCTTTCAATCGTATCGCAAAAGCATTTATCAATGTCTGAGTCAATAAAATAGGGCTCGTAGCACTCATATGCTTTTGTGATTTATCAGAACCCAGCTCAGCTAAGACAAAATCTAAGGTAGCGCTCAAGGTTTGATCCATTTCTTTATACTGTTGCTCTAATTTTTGAAGCAGCACTTCTTGCTCCTCTTGACTGAGTACATCGCTTTTGATCAATTCCAAAACCTGCCCCGTAGATTTGATAGGGCCTCTCAAATCATGAGCAAGAATCCCCAAAAGTCTACTTTTACCTAAGTTTATTTCCTCTAACACATCCATTTTTCTATCCAGCTCATGAGAGGCATTTTCCAATAAAACACTTTGGCGCACGTAGTTCCTTTTAAAAAGGTCATTAATTACAAACACGAAAATAGCGCAACCCCAAAATGACCCAATATGATCAATAAACAAACTTGTGGAATCATTATAGCTATTAGTCACCTCCTTGAGATCAAAAATATCAAGATACATGATCACTAAATGTGTAATTAGGAGCGTGATAAACCAAGCATATTTCAAAAAACCTGAAAAAAGGAACGTTAACACAAAACTCATAATAAAAAAGCCATAATTAGTTGGACCTGTATACCCTCCATTGAGGAAAAAATTAAGAATCAAAATTGACAAATTCATCACAATAAGGCCATTGATCACCCAGAAGGTGTTAATATCCTGTTTGAGGAGGTAATATGAATACACAAATAGCGGCAAGAAAAAGAAAAAAACGAATCCTGGAATGGTATTGCCAATCAAGAAGTTGAAAACACCAAAAATCAACACTAACAAAGCACTGAAGAAAGCCAGTTTGATGACCAACTTTTTTTGTACTTGATAGATTTGAAGATTATCAGCCTTCTCTTTGACATGCATCATACAGGCAAGTTACAAGAAAGAAATTGTTTAAAAAAACACCTAAAAAGACTTATTATACTATGCCAATATTCCTCGCAAAGCTTTTTTTCTACCTCCATTATAGCAAAAGAGCATCCAATCAGATCACTTGAAAGCCCTCCATGTAAGGGTCATCATCATCCAATATGATCGTATTGTAGCCGTAAATTTTTGCCCAGCCCTCAATACTTGGTACGATTGCCGTCCTTCCTGCAATTTCAGTCACTTCCTCAATCCGCCCAGTAAATTTAGAGCCTATAAAACTTTCATGAATAAAATCCTCTCCAGATTTCAACCAACCTTTGGCATGCCATTGGGCCATGCGGGCGGAGGTGCCTGTGCCACATGGGGAGCGGTCAATTGCCTTTTCTCCGTAAAACACTGCATTCCTAGCCGTGCTTGTTTCCTCCAGGCATTTGCCTGTCCATAAGACATGGGAAAGTCCCCGAATCTGCGAATGTTCTGGATGAACAAATTGGTAGCGTTCGTTCATCGCTTTTCGGAGATTTCTAGCCATGGAAATCAATTGCTCAGCTTTAAAATATTCCAATCCAGGGAAATTCTCCTGAGGGTCTACGATGCAATAAAAATTCCCTCCGTAGGCAACATCCACCATCAATTTTCCCAATTCTTCTAGTTCAATTTCCAAGGACTCTGCTGCCAAAAAGCTTTTAACATTCGTCAATTTCACAGAAGTCACTTTTTTGCCCTCTTGCTTATAACTAATCAAGACTAATCCGGCAGGTGCTTCCATTCGTAAGAAACCCGGAGTCTTGGGTGTAATCAACCCCTCCTCAATAGCCACGGTAATGGTGCCGATTGTGCCATGCCCACACATGGGCAAACACCCTGAAGTCTCGATAAAAAGTACAGCAAAATCATTGGCCGGATCATGGGGAGGGAATAGCATGGAGCCGGACATCATATCATGCCCTCTGGGCTCAAACATCAAACCCGTCCGTATCCAATCCAGATTTTCTAAAAAATACTGCCGCTTTTCCAGCATGGAGTCACCTTTCAAAAAAGGAACACCACCTGCAACCACCCTCACAGGATTCCCGCAGGTATGGGCATCAATGCACTGAAATGTTTTTTTCATAAATTAAAACCATAAAATCATTTGACAAACACTCCATTGACCATTCTCCAAATACCCAAGGGATTTTCATCTTTTAAAGCCAAAGGAAGGAGCTCTGCTGGCATATCCTGATAGGCAATGGGACGGGCAAATCGTTTGATTGCATAAGCTCCGACTGAGGTAGACCGGCTATCGGTGGTTGCAGGAAATGGACCCCCGTGTTGCATCGCATACCCGACCTCAACACCTGTGGGTACCCCTTTAAACAAGAGTCGACCACATTTTTCGCTCAAGAGTTGGATGATAGATTGATGTAGATTCAATTCCTCTTCCTCTGCCCAAATGCTGATGGTCAGTTGACCATGCAGATGTTTAGCCGCCGCAACTAAATCCTCCACCGAATCATAAACCACCATCATAGCAAAACAACCAAATACCTCTTGCTGAAATAAGGGGTCTTTCAACCAGTTGTTCACCTCAATTTGAGCCATTGCTGGATAAGCAGTAATCAAATCTTGTTGGGTGGCAACTTTTAACCACTGAAATTGCTCCTGCTTTGCTAATTGCTCCAAGGAGTTGTAATAGGCAGAAGCTATTCCTTCATGCAACATCGGCGCTGCGGCGACGTCCCTGAGTTCTTGCTGAATCGCCGCTCCAAAGGATGCTGCATGCGCCTTTGGCACAAATAGCAACCCAGGGTTGGTGCAAAACTGTCCGGCACCCAAGGTCAAGGAACCCACGAACTGTTTGGCTAGAGAGTGGGATTCTTCTTGAAGCTTTTGTTCAAATACAAAAATCGGATTGACAGAGCCCATCTCCGCAAAAACAGGAATGGGTTCTTCCCGTTGATGGGCAGCATCAAAAATAGCTTTACCACCTGCAAAAGACCCCGTGAATGCTACTGCCTTGGTTATGAGGTGACTGACCAATGCCTGTCCTGTTTCAATTCCTCCTTCCACATGGATAAATACTCCCTCAGGCATTCCACTAGTTCGGATAGCATCTTGGATAATTGTTGCTACCAATAGCGATGTCTGGGGATGGGCTGGATGTCCTTTGTAGACAACCGAACAACCAGCTGCCAAAGCAGAAATAGTATCTCCTCCTGCGGTCGAAAATGCTAAGGGAAAATTACTGGCTCCAAAAACTACTATCGGTCCCAAAGCAGTCAGCATTCGTCGAATATCCGGTTTAGGAGCAGGAGTGCGATGAGGATCTCCTTGGTCAATAACTGCTTCTACCCAAGAACCCTCCTCTAGGAGTTTGGCAAACAATCTTATCTGTCCAGCAGTACGACCCAATTCACCTGTAATCCTACCTTCTGGCAAATTAGATTCCTGACAAGCAATGGCTATAATCTCTCCTTTCCTAGCTTCCAAACCCTTCGCTATAGACTCTAAAAAATTCGCTCGCTCTTGAAAATCCAGTTGTTTGTATTGCAAATACGCTTGCTGGGAGGAAGTGAAGATGTTGTCGAAATTGGTCATAAGTACTGGTAATTAGTGATTAGTTAATTAAGTGATTGGTAAATTGAGTTATTGCTGTTGAGGGGTCCACAGTCGACTGTCAACTGTCCACGGCACGAGTGAGCAGTGAACAGTGAAGGATGTTCCGATTTAAAAGAAAACCTCTGGTTATCAACGCACTTTGAGTCTATGGTCCCGTTTCTAGTATTTCGCTTCTGTTACCAGAATCCCTACTTGGTTCTTGGTACATGGTACTTGGTACTTGGTACATTTTAGTTATTAGTTGATAAAGTGATTAGTGTTAGGGAGTCCACTGTCCACGGTTTCGTTGTCCCCTCATGAAATAGGTTCACAGGTTATTAACCGAAGACCGAATGGTGTGGGAAACACGAGTTCTATACACGCCTCAAGTCTTGTCTCTTGATTCTTGTTTCTTGTGTCTTCTACCTAAAATCCTACTTGGTACTTGGTACCTAGTACTTGGTTCAACTCACCAAAACCGGTCTATTCTCCATTCCCCTCTTCACCACATGCTCCACTCGCATGCGTTCTTCTCCGACCAAGGTTAAGCGAGGGGCACGGACCCATTCTGAACCTATGCCTGTCATTTGTTCAGCGAGTTTGATGTATTGAACTAGTTTAGGATGAATATCTAATTCTAACAAGGGCAGAAACCAACGATAGATTTCCAATGCTTCTGCATACTTTCCTTCCTGAATTAAATTGAAAATAGCAACGGTCTCCTTTGGAAATGCACAGACTAGCCCTGCTACCCATCCATCTGCTCCCATGACTAATTCCTCCATAGCTAGGGTATCTACCCCGCAGAGGAGCTTAAAACGATCTCCAAAGCGATTGCGCATGCGGGTTACATTAGATATATCGCGCGTGGACTCTTTGATTGCCTGAATAGAACTGACCTCTGCCAACTCTTCAAACATGGCTATAGTGACCAAGGTCTTATAATCAACAGGATTATTATAAATCATGATTGGCAAATCACTGCTATCAGCTACTGCCTTAAAATAGGTCACCACTTCCCGATGATCAGCGGCATATCGCATTGGCGGGAGTAACATCAAGCCAGCAGCTCCTAATTCCTGTGCTTTTTCAGCCCAAAAAACAGCATCCTTAGTTGCTCCTTCTGCGATATTCAAAATCACAGGAACTTTACCGGAAACGTACTGTACGGTTTCTTGGGTCAACTGAACTTTCTCTTCAAAAGAAAGCACAGAGGACTCCCCTAGTGTACCTCCCAAAATAATCCCATGCACACCAGCCGAAAGCTGAGCATCGATATTTTTAAAAAATAGAGGCATATCCAAACTTCCATCTTGGTGAAATTTGGTTGTTACAGCAGGAAATACTCCTTTCCAATTCATAGTGCTTTAATTGATTGGTCCAACCAAATATAAAATGGAAAAGTACCGAAAACAAAAAACCCAGAGAATCAATCTCTGGGTTTCTATTGGGGACAAATTCTAATTAGAAGAATTTATATCGGTAGTCTTTCACATTCGCTAAGTCTTCCAAAGCCATCATAATCATGTAGGCTGTTCTTTGGGAAGCATTCTGCGCCAGCTGACGCTGGAAAGAAGTAAAGTCTGCAACTTCAGCTGCCGGGGTGATGGAATTTAACTTCAAAACAATCACACCAACATCTTCATGTATAGGTTTAGAAATATCACCTGAGTTTTTCAATCCAAATGCAGCACCAATAGCCTTAGGAGCGAAACCAATACCTGGTAATACAGATGAACTTAATCTAAGGTCAGGAGTATTATCCAAGGAACCTGCATCAGGGAATACTGCAAGCATTTCTTCCAAAGAAGTTTTTCCCGCCAACTTAGAAGCGATCATTTCTGCCTTCTTCTCATTTCTTACCTGCATCAGTACTTCCGCTCTTACTTGATCTAAGCTTGCAGTACCTTCTTCATATTTTGCTCTCAAGGAAGCAACAATGTATGAGTTATCTAATTCAAATACAGAAGAAACTCTCCCTACAGAAGCATCATTGAATGCCCAGCGGATGATTTCGCGAGCATTCTGCATATTGTTTAAGTTTCTCGCAAAAGCATCAACATTATTAGCCTGTACCACTCTATAGCCTTCTTTCGTAGCATTATCTACGAATGCCTTGCTGTTAGAAGAATTAGCAGCAAACAAATCTGCTTTTCTGAAAGCTTCGTTGCGCGTAGCATCACTTGGACCTAATTCCAATTCTATAGTAGCAATCTTGTAATGCGTAGATTTCGGTAGTTCAGTCACATCGATGATATGGTAACCATATTCAGTTTCGACCAATCGATTGATCAAACCAGTACTGCGTACGGCATAGGTCACATCTGCGAACTCCGAGACAAAGTCTTCCTTAGCAAACCATCCCAAGTCACCGCCTCTTTGTGCAGTACCATCTTGGCCATATTGTGCAGCGGCTGTAGCAAAAGCCAATCCGTCCTGAATTTCCTTCAATACATTTTGCGCATTTGCACGAACCTCAGCTTTACCATCCTCTGACAAACCATCTGTGCTAAACAAAATGTGTCTTGCTCTCATACGAGGTGTGCCATCGTATTGAGCGGTGATTTTGTGTGTAATGTAAGAAGAACGATTTGTTAAGAATGGACCATAGGTTTCTCCCACTTCGAATGATTCCACATTGGAAGTCAAGGTAGCAGGTAAATCATCACCAGGTCTCAAAGTAGTAAAGCCTCTAGCTCCTTCTGTATTTCTCAAGGCAAATACAGAGTCCATAGTGCTCGTTCTTAACTGCTCTGTCAATTCTCTGATCTCAGTAATTACTGCCAATGAGTCTTCTCCACTAGGCAAGATATCAAATGCCACATAATCCAAATCAACTGCGTTGGATACTTTGAATTTTTCCTTGTTTTTAGAGATATAAGCCTTTAATTCTGCATCAGATACTTTCACTGCTGTATCCGAAATGGCATAAAACGGAATAAACAAGTGATCGACATCTGCGAATGTATTGCCCATTTTGTGTTCCATTCTTCCTTCCGCCTTGGTCGCATACTCAGAAGTAGCCAACAAGTTGTCATACTTCAATCGTAAACGAGACTTAGCAAACAATTGCTCTTGCTGCGCCCAAAAAGCTCTTTGCTCAGGACCCGCTTGATCCAATTGCTGTAAGAAAGAAATTAATTGCTCTCTATCGAATTCTCCAGTAGTCGGATTGATCAACTGCTGTCTCAATTCAGCAATAATATTTTTACCTTGTACCATGTCCACAAGTTCCGCATCGGAAACTGTCAAGCCCAAGGCTGCATATTGTTTGTCAAACACTTTATCTACGATAAGTGCCTGCCAAGCTTGCTCTCTGATGGAGAAGAGTTCATTTTCGGAAGGATTTCTTCCGGTATTTTGCTGAAAAGTAAATCTAATTTCATCGATTTTACGAACGTACTCTTCGTATGAAATACTCTCACCTGCAATCTCTCCTACTTTATTTGCACTGCCACCCAAAATAGTGGAATTAGGACTTAAGATATCACCACCCACGATGAAAAACATTAAACCCACTGCAATTACACCGATTGCAAGACCTGTTCTCTGTCTGATTGTTTTAATTAATGCCATTCTTATGGTTTTATATGAAGTGCCGCAAAATAATTACATCTACCGCTAAATTCAAAATAATATGCCTGTCAATAAATCACTTATTCTGATTATCTCAGGATTGTACCTTGATTTTTACGGTTTCTATGCGATGATCCAACTTTGCAACGATTGTGAAAATAAAATTTTGATAGATAATTGATTGACCTTTTTGCGGAATATCTTCTGTCATGGAGAGCAGAAATCCCGCAAGCGTTTCAAAGTCACCATAAGGCAACTGCCATCCATATTTTTCATTGAGGTAATCTATTTCATGACGAGCACTGAATAAATACTCCTGATCCCCGATTTGCTGCTCAATCAAATCGTCAGAGTCATACTCATCCTGAATTTCCCCGAATATTTCTTCTATGATATCCTCCATGCTTACAATGCCGCTGGTTCCCCCAAACTCATCCACGACCAAGGCCAAACTTTTACGCTCTTTGATGAATTGAATCATCAACTCATTGGCTAAAGCTGATTCGGGCACTATGATGATTGGTGTAAGGATATCTTCTATATTTTTGGGCTTTTTGAAAAGCTCCAGCTGATGGCAATAGCCAATCACATCATCTATACTTTCCCGGTACACGATAATCTTGGAATGCCCACTTTCTCCAAATACCTGCTTCAGCTCCTCTACGGTATCTTCTATATCAACAGCTACGATATCTGTACGGGGGACCATACACTCACGGACCTTAATTGTCTTAAACTCAACCGCATTATCTAAAATTTTGGTATCAATCTCTACTTTATGCTCCTTTTTGGCATGCATGAGATTGTTTTTGATAAAGCTGTTCAAATCTGTAACCTTGAAAACAGGTTTATCCTCACTATACTCCAGCTGTAAAATTTTGGTAATAAAAAATCGAGACAAGCCCACAACAAACCATACCACCGGATAAAATAAATAATAGATCACCGCGAAAGGCAGGGCGAAAACCGAGAGCATGTTATTGGGATTCAACATAAAAATACTCTTAGGCATAAACTCTGCTGTCACCAATACCACTAATGTGGAAATGATTGTTTGGAGAATCAAAACTGTTCCTTGATTTTGAAACGCTACCGGAAGCACACCCCAAATCCAAGGCTCCAACAGATAGGCCATAAAAATACCATAGAGCACCAAAGCCACTGTATTTCCGATTAAAGTAGTGCCTATAAACTGGCCTGGCTTTTGTAAAAAGGAGGAAAGTATTTTCCCGGATAAAATACCCTGCTTATTTTCTAATTCTATCTGCAATTTGTTTGCAGAGATAAAAGCTATTTCAATGCCTGAAAACAATGCAGAAAACAATAAAGTAAAAATCACATACACTAAATAGGTACTTTCCATCACCTTTTCTTCTTTGTTTTGGCAGGTTTTACAGGGGGTTTATTATCTTCTGCTTTAATGACATGGTTTTTTCGGTACTGAAACCAAAAAAGCATGGCAACTGCAAACATGAATACAGGATAAGAGGTAGTGATACCAACCGTTATGGTTAGATGCGTACCAATGATAACCATGGCAGCGGTTAATGATAATAAAATAAAATCAAGTAATTTCATAGCCTCAGTTTTCTCCCGGTATAATCATCCTGCTGTCAAAAGGCTTGTAAATCTTATATTCATTGAATCCCTCATCAGCTTCCAAGCCTGTACCTTTGATGATTGATTTTTTATCGGTCACTGTTACAAATTTCTCTGTATAAATCTTCTTGGCGTTGGGATCCCAAAACAGCTCCTCAGATGCAAGACTTTGCTCTTTCTCCAAGTTTTTTACTTGGACATCCCCTTCTCCCCTGTATAAATGATCTTTGCGGATATAATATCCCTTATCTGCCCGGATGGTGGTGGTTACCGCCCCTTCCTCGTCAAAGAAAGTGATGTCAATACCTTCTGGAAACTCATAATCTCCGGAATCAAATTCCAACTGCTTTTTAGCTTTCAAATGAATGCGTACAATTGCTGAGTCGCTGTGATACAAATTAACATCGTAACCAATACTTACAGGCCCTGTATAGATTTCAAACATTGCTGGATCTACTTCATCCTTACAAGAGCTCCATAGGAAAGCCAAGCCTAACAGAATCAAATATAATCTCTTGTTAATCATCATCACTTCACAAAGATACGAAAGCTTTCTCAAGTACATCAAAAAAGGCAGCCGTTGAGCTGCCTTTCTATTATTTCAAGTGGATTTTTTTAATCTCTAGTAGCTAAAGTTACCGTCTCACCAACCCAGCAACCCACAGTAATTGTCTGCCCGGCTTGCTTGCCTTCGGTAAATAGTTCTTCTTTAGATGGGAAGCGTGCTCTTGCATCTCTCATTCCCTCACTGTTACCTGCTCTTTGGTAGTAGTTATATGCGGCGATAAACAAGGCTTGATCTTCAGCTCTTGATACGTTTCTTCTACAATCATTGAAAGAACCCATGATCAACTGAGCGACTAAGTTATATGCTTCTTTGGCTTTGGACTCATCTGTTCGGGCAGCCTCTAAAGCATGACCTCTGGCAGCAGACTTATTTCCTAATTGACCTTTAGCTTTAGCCATATCGAATAGAATTTCTGCTTTTTGATCAGGTTTTTCAGCTAAGCTCAATGCTTTCTCCAAGATTGGAATAGCTTTTTCGTAATCTCTTGATTGGATCATTTTCATAGCCCTTACCTGAGCAGTTGCAAAACTTGGATTCATTTCATCAACAATATCCAAAGCTTGATTAAATGCCGCAGTATTTGTACACTTATATTGTACAGAATATTGGAATACTTTATTGGCTAAATCCATGTCTGAAGGATTCGCAGCAAGCTTAGGACCTAAATTGTTTTCGATGAAATCACAGTCGATTAACTCCATAATTACCACTAACTGATCCAACGTACCTCTTGGTGCTGAAACGTCAGAACCATTTGCTTCCGCTTCATTCAACATTGCATTCAATGCTTCGTAGCGAGCCAATAACTCTTCTTTTGTAAAAGCTTTGTTATAGGCATTATGTCTATAAACTGAATTAAAATACGCAGCTGCTAGCTGAATGGTATTTAATTTCCCATTGACCTCTACTGCTCTATCAAAAGCGCCTACTACATCTCCCAATCTTGTTCTATCGTTTAGATAGTACTGGTAAGCATAATATGCTTTATTTTCAATCCAAGAACTTTCGTTATTGAATTTTTCTTTTCTTAAGTCATAAACTGTCATTACGGAGTCCTGATACACTCTTTTTTGAGCTTCATCAGTCACCTGATTGGAAGCGCCGTTATACACAATTGCACCGTTGATATAAATAGACTCGTTCAAATCAGGAACATTGACTAAAAGCCAGTTCAACCCCTTTGTAGCCTCAACAAACTGTTCAGACTTCATGTAATCCACATAGGCAGCATTCAGCTCCCTAGCTTTTGCCTCCATGGCAGCGTCTGATGGCCAGTTCCAACCTTGTTGCGCTTGGACCATCCCAACTGTTGCAATGAACAGTAAACCGGCAAGTACACTTTTCGCTTTCATATCTGTTTAATTTTAGTCGTAAACTCTTTTATAGAACCAAGTATTGTCGTTAAGCGAGAACCCCAAACTAAATCCTGCATAATTTTCACGGATTAATCCATTGGAGGTTGTACCCCGTTGTCCCAGACGAATTGCGAAATTCATCATAGACAAACTGTTCATCGGTATAGTACCTCCAAAATTAATGCCAATATCCGTAATATTGGTCTGTGCCACCACGTAAGGGGTCTGCTTATATTCTACTCCAAATCGGTATGTTATTCTTTTCAGAAAGTTATCCATAGAACCAAAATCGGGAGTCATTTGGGTACCTAGAGCAAGCCTGTAAGAATCAGCTAAATCTGTTTCATTCCCATTGAAATCGCGGTATCTGCTAAACTCTTGAAACTGACCTTCCAAGCCGACAATCAAACGGTTGATTCGCTCGTAGGTGATACCAAAACCAATGTTTTGCGGTACATAGACAGACCCTCGAATATTATCTGAGAGTATTTCCCCATCTGTATCCGGCCTGCTAGCTTGGCCAAAATCTGCAACTTTCGCAAACTCTCTTCCATTAATATTTCCAAAGGCCTGATAAATGGCACCTAGATGCAGGTTAGACTTTTCGCCCATTTTGAAAAAATAATGACCGCCTAGCTTGTACGTTACATCTGTTACTGTAAATCGCTCAAAATATTCAGAAGAATTACCTATTGGCTCTCCATTTTCATTTAAAAGCGATAAATTATTGGTTCGAATAGTAGACCCAAATAAGTAAGACCCATGCACACCAAGAGAAAGGTTTTTTACTGGCATGATACTATATGCCAAATATGCTTCCGAAACACCACCTGACCCTTCAACCCTATTCAAAGATGTCAAATCAGAATTGGTTACCTGACCATTGACGATAATATTATAGTTGACAGTAGTGATTTGATTGATTCCTAGACCCAATGCGGATTTACCTGGCTTGATTGGCAATGACATTCCTACATACGATAGCCCCCCACCATCTACAAATTCACGCTCATTTTCAGTAGCCAGATCAACTCGTTGGTAATTCAATGCAGCCTGAAAATTGAATATAGTATTTCTTGTTCCAAGAGCCGGGTTCATATAATTCAGCCCCCAGCCAGTTCCAAAACTGATACCTAGACCTCCCATGGCTTGATTTTGGGTTAAGCCACTATTATTGAAATCACCAATTCCCAGGGAACTGTATGCGGAAACACTGGATTGTGCCTGAATCTCAGAAAATATGAAGAAAGTGCACAAGGCACCGATAAAACTTAGTCTTTTATAAATCGACATTATCAATCAGAATTCTATTTAGTCCATACAGAACTAAATTAGGGATTACAAATATGTGGTCTTTTGTTAAGGTTTCAAAAAAAAATGAATCTCCACCACAAATAATTACTTTCAAATCGGAATAGCGCAAAGCATACTGCCGAATAAATCCTTCCATTTCATAAAGGATACCATAATATACACCACTCTGCATGCAGGTTACCGTATCGGTACCTGCTAATGAGGGATGCTCCTCTTTTTCCAAAGCAGTCAAAGGCAATCTAGCTGTCTGCTGATGCATGGCCTGAAAGCGCATAGATAGACCAGGACTAATACTTCCTCCTGTGAAGGTATCGGCTTCATCTAGCAAATCATAAGTAATGCAACTCCCCATATCTATGACTAAGACAGGGCCCGTAGGAAAAAAGGCCCTTACGCCTGCCAAAGCCGCTTTTCTATCTACTCCTAGTGAATGAGGAGTCCCGTAATTATTCCGAAAAGGAACTTTGGATTTTGTGCTCAAATAATGGAAATTAAACCCCAATGCTTCCTGTAAGGTCGGTTGATCAAACCTTACAGAGGACACAATACAAGCATCCATGAGCCCTTCCTCCGCATACGTTTTCAGTTCTTCCAAGCTGAAAACAGCGGCCTCCTCCAATAGATTTCTACCCTCAAATCTTGCTACTTTGATACGGGTATTTCCAATGTCTACAATCAGTTGCTTCATACAGGCGCTTACAGATTTTAAAGGTAGATAAATTCACTAACCCTTTATTTTGGCTAAATTAAAATTAACTTTACATCGCTAGATTTAACATATTTTAACCACGCTTGCTATGCAAACTTATGAGATGATAGGACTCATGTCCGGCACTTCAGGAGACGGACTGGACATTGCCTTCACAAAGTTTCAATTAAAGGATAGCTGGACCTTTGAAATTCCTTATGCTGAAACCATCCCTTTTCCAAAAAAATTAGGCAAACAATTGGCGAAAAGTCATGAGTTATCAGGTTTGGATTTAGCTCTTTTGGATGTGGAATTTGGCAGATGGATGGGAGAACAGGTCAAAGCATTTTGTGAAAAGTATGGCATCCAACCACAGGCTGTGGCATCGCATGGACATACCGTCTTTCATCAGCCTAAGAAAGGAATCAGTGTACAAATAGGCAACGCTTGGGCTCTTCATGTTGCCAGTGGACTACCGGTAATCAATGATTTTCGAATGTTGGATGTACAGCTAGGCGGACAAGGAGCACCCTTGGTACCTATTGGAGATCAGTTGCTTTTCAGTGAATACGATTACTGCATTAACTTGGGAGGAATCGCCAATGTCAGCATGGAGCAAGAAGGAAGACGGGTTGCCTTTGACATCTGCCCTTTTAATCTACTGCTCAATCATTATGCTCACAAGAAAAAGCTGCCGTACGACGCTGGCGGAGCATTAGCCAAATCCGGAAAACTTCTCCCAAAATTGCTAAAAGAACTGAACAAACATCCCTTTTACAGAAAAACAGGTGCAAAATCATTGGGCCGTGAAGATTTGGACTCTTTTTTTAAATGCATCAAATCGGGTGAAAAGATTCCCAACATCTTGCATACACTGGTAGAGCATTATGCGCAACAAATCGCTGCCTGCATCCAAGCAAACGAAGAGCGGAAAGTAACGGTAATTTTAACCGGTGGTGGGGCTTTTAACACCTATTTTGTCGAGCGATTGGAAGCTTTACTGGCAGACAAAGCTCAGATTCTCCCAATAGGTGAACAGGTTATCCATTTCAAAGAAGCCTTGATATTTGCCTTTTTGGGTGTGTTGCGTTTGAGAAATGAGGCAAACACTTTAGCCTCTGTGACTGGGGCAGAGAGAGATTCTTGCGGGGGAGTTTTGGTGCCCTATTAGTTAATTTTTATCAACAATCTCAATGAAAAATATGATATCATCAAAGCAGATAAAGTTTTTGGCAACTATTTTAAAGGGATTTTTTTTGACAGTATCCGATTTAGAAAGCAATTTTGAGGTTTTTGAACTAAAAGATGATTCTGGTGTTCGTCTGCAAACAAGTCAGGGGAAACTTTATATACTGCAACGAGACAATCCTGATGAGAATTCAATGAGACTCAATGTATATTCATTCAGAAAAAATTGAGAAGTAAGTATAAAACTTGACCTACAAATAACCTACACCTCAAATTACACCACTGCATTTCAACCTCTCTCTGTTTTTTCCGTTGGCTTATCTGAAGTCGCCAAATATTTCTATTTTTGCGACCATTAAACCCAAATAACATGAGAGATTTACTGAAAAAGTTCGAGAATAAACAACCTGAAATCGTATTTGAGTGGAGCGATAGCGAGACAGAAGCCGAAGGATGGGTTGTCATCAACTCCCTACGAGGAGGCGCAGCAGGTGGAGGTACGCGCATGCGTAAAGGCTTGGATAAGCGCGAAGTAGAATCCTTAGCCAAAACCATGGAAGTAAAGTTTACCGTTTCTGGTCCCGCCATCGGTGGGGCTAAATCCGGCATCAACTTTGACCCCAATGATCCTCGCAAAGATGAAGTATTGAAGCGCTGGTACAAGGCTGTGATGCCTTTGTTGAAAAATTATTATGGGACAGGAGGAGATTTGAATGTAGATGAAATTCACGAAGTGATTCCCATTACCGAGTCCTATGGTTTATGGCACCCACAAGAAGGCATTGTCAACGGTCACTTCAATGCTACCGAACCTCAAAAAATCAGGAAAATAGGCCAATTGAGACAAGGGGTTTCCAAAGTATTGGAAGATCCACAGTTTACGCCAAATGGTCCTAAAAAGTACACGGTGGCTGATATGATCACCGGTTATGGCGTGGCAGAGGCTGTGAAACATTATTACTCAATTTGGGGAGGACAATTGGCTGGAAAGCGTGCCATCATCCAAGGTTGGGGGAATGTGGGAGCGGCAGCCGCATGTTTTTTGGCAGTTGAAGGAGTTAAAATTGTTGGGATAATCGATAGAGTTGGAGGTTTGATCAAGGAAGATGGTTTTTCATTGGATGAAATCCGGGAATTATTTATCCAAAGAAAAGGAAATACATTAGTTGCGGACAACTTGATTCCTTTTGATGAGATCAATGAAAAAATCTGGTCCCTACCTGCGGAAATTTTCATTCCAGCAGCAGCCTCGCGCTTAATTACCCGAGCTCAAGCAGAAACCATGGTAGAAACAGGCCTAGAAGTAATTTCTTGCGGAGCGAATGTACCATTTGCAGATCCTGAGATTTTCTTCGGCCCTACAGGAGTTTGGACAGATGAGAAGATTGCGGTAATTCCTGACTTTATTGCTAATTGTGGTATGGCACGTGTTTTTGCATATTTGATGAGTGACGACGCAGAATTAACAGATCAGGCTATTTTCGAAGATGTCAGCAGCACCATCAAAAAAGCCATGCAACGCACTTTCAACACAAGTGCATCTAAAACAAGAATCGCCCAAACTTCTTTTGAAATTGCCTTAAAAGAGTTGATATAAGTTTTCTACCAGTCATCCTCCCGTTGGGTTATTTTTAAATTAATTCTCGACGGGAGGATACTTTCTTATTAGGGGATTTCAATCAAATTAAGTAGTTTAGCGAGCAATAAGTCCCAAAAAATAGTATATTGGACCTTTCAATACCTTTTGAAAATTTCCCATTGACCTAGAAGAACTGCTTAATTATAACTGAATGAAGAATTTTATTTTGCTTTTTGCGCTTTTTACAGGAATATTGTTTTTCTCAGTTTCTGAAATCAGCGTAGCCCAAGAATATACATCTGAATTACAAGTTGATGCCGATACCCTGTCAGCACAAGATGAAGAGTCCTCCGGATACAATATTCCAGGGTTCCACAACCTATCGCCTGAAGAAGGCCATGATAGCCATGGTGATCATCCAGCGGCACCCGTTTGGTTGGTCATTCCTTTCGTTGCATTGCTCTTGATGATTGCTACTGGGCCTTTATTTTATGAGCATTTCTGGCATCATAATTATCCAAAAGTAGCTGTAGGACTCGCAACGGTAGTTATCGCCTACTATCTCTTTATTTTGCATAATACTCATGGCCCAGTTCATGCGCTCGCAGAGTATGTGCAGTTCATTGCATTATTGGCTTCTTTGTATATTGCCTCGGGGGGAATTTTGATTGAAATTGATAAAAAAGCAACTCCTGCTGCAAATGTAATTTTATTGGTTATAGGAGCCATCATTTCAAACCTGATTGGTACTACAGGGGCATCTATGCTATTGATCAGGCCATTTATCCGCTTAAACGGTGGTAACATTCAGCCTTACCATATCATTTTCTTCATCTTTATGGTGAGTAATGTAGGTGGATCCTTGACGCCTATTGGAGATCCTCCACTATTCCTTGGATTCCTTAAAGGAGTACCTTTCTTTTGGACTCTAGAGCATAATATCATTCCTTGGGTCTTAGCTTTAGCGATACTTTCCGTGATTTTCTATTTCGTGGACAAAAAATTCGGGAAAGCAGGAGAAGAAGATTTAGAACCAGTTACATACACCAACAAATTTGCCCTTATCGGTTCCAAAAATTTCTTATGGCTATTAATTGTGATTTTGTCTGTATTCTTGGATCCAAATGTATTGGATTGGGTACCTGCAATACATTATGATGGACAAAAATTCTCATTTATCCGAGAAATCATCATGCTTTCAGTGGCTTATTTATCCTATAAATTCGCCGATCAAAAAGCTATCAAAGGCAATGAATTCAACTTTGAACCCATCCGGGAAGTTGCCTTTATATTTGTTGGAATCTTCGGTACGATGATGCCTGCATTGGAGTTGGTAGGTAACTTTGCCAAGTCTCCAGAAGGAGCCGCATTAATCACACACAATACCCTGTATTGGGGAACAGGTATTTTATCTGGATTCTTGGATAATGCGCCTACCTATTTGAACTTCCTGGCAGCGGCTATGGCATCTCAAGGGGCTGATATTTCCAATATTGAACAAGTTCGCTCTTTTGCCATGGATGGATATGAAGACTCCTCATTTGAGTTAATGGCTATTTCAATTGCTGCTGTGTTCTTTGGCGCCATGACTTACATCGGTAATGGTCCAAACTTTATGGTGAAATCTATCGCTGAGCAAAGCGGCATTAAGATGCCTTCCTTCTTTGGATATATCATTCGATTCTCTATACCAATTTTGCTGCCGGTATTGATTATCACTTGGCTGGTATTCTTCGCCTTTGTGTGATAAAATTTAATCTTCATTGACTATTTTCAAGGAAGTAATTGGTAATTACTTCCTTGAAAAATAAGTTCATTACAAAAAATTTGCAAAAGAGCAGACCTAAGATTTAAAAATAACCTCCCATGAAAGAACGTTTAAATGTATCTATTCAATCCGCAAGTTTGATTTTAGTAGCCGCAGGTCTAGCATGGGTGGTATGGTCCAATGACACGACCATGCGGGAAATGCTCACCTACTTGTTAATCTTGGTAGTATTTATCGAAGCCTTGAGTCTCTATTTGATAGGCAAGCTTTATCCGGAGTCCCATACTACATTTAAACTAGGTATCATCGCTTCTATGGTCATTCTTTTAGGGGTTCGTATCATGTTTCCTTCCATTTTTATTCCCATGACCATTTTGGTTTTTGCCATCAACTTCATGTATAACTTTTATACAAATGGAAAACGGAAATCCTCCACCTTTCGCAGGAAAGCACTGAAAAAGAAAAAATAATCGGCATAGCATTTGAAGGGTTGTGGGCCATGAATTACAGAAGAATTGTCGGACTTATTTGCATTTTGGGTTGTTTGACCTCCACACAAGTTTTTGCTCAAGCCAAGTTGGAGCGCTTAATGCAAGAACGAGAGCGTATGCATGAAGAATGGAAAGCTTCCGAAAGCAAAAAAACTGGGATTTTTGGTAATCGCACTAAAAAAGATATGATTGAAACGCATGACTGGATGGCCAGAATCATCCAAAAGGATAATCAAATCATGGAGGAGTTGAAGCTATTAAGTGAGATTGAAAAAACCGAAATTACCTACGAGAAAAACGACTACAAATTCATTGTTCAAAAACAAGAACGGGAAATTGCCATTTTGAAAAGGGCTTTGGAAGAAGCCAAAGGAACGGACAATGCTGACTCTTCCTATTCCTGGGGCCAAATCTTGTGGAGAATTGTAATGATTGCTGTTTTTGGGCTTATAGGCTTCCTGTTTTATGAAAGAAAAATAAAACCTCATTTTAATACATAGATCCCTCTTTTTTCCGAGACATATCGTTCTTGAAAAGCCGGAAATACGCGCATCAATTCTGTAAAAACACCCTCTTCATCAATTACAAGTTCGGGCATATCCATCTTAAAGGATTGGTAAACTTGAGCCATGGAGCTGATGTCAGAATAATTGGTTAACAGCTGTTTGGAATGATAATAATTCAGGTAAGGCGTTGCCAAACTCGCTTGATGATAATAGGCTAGATCTGTTCCCAGGACCAAAACTTTTTTCCCTCGGGCGATCTCATGCCTGCCTTCCGGCTGTACGGTATATGCATTGGAGTCTTCCAAACTGGTTTTTTGAAAAAGCCAGAACATACCTGTCAAAGGAACTCCTGTCAAAAAGAGATAAATCAGCACGGTCATTAATACGCCTGAATTATTTGCCAAAAACAGTAAACTTATAAAATAGACCATGGGTGGGATAAAAACCACCAATTGATAAGGCGTATGCCTATTGGATAAAAAAATCACTGACACGGCAGCAAGCAAGAAAATCAACATGATTTGCAATTGTTTTTGCTGATTGATAGTCAACGATTTAAAAAAAGAACCATATATAATTCCCATAGTCGTAAAAAAAAGAGGTGTAATCATCAAAAAGAGTAAATCCCGTAGGCTCACATGCTTGTAAGAAACTTCCAAATTTGAAGTCAACAAAAACTCTGAGACAAATTCTCCAATTCCCCCTATCCAGAAATAATAGGTTGCTGCACAGGCCAAAGGAAGAAAATACCCTACCAAAGATAAAACCAATTGAGAGAAATTATACCCACCTATTGCCACTCCCACCACAATCAGATAGGGTAAGAATACAATGAGAGGAAAATGGAAACAAGCGGCTATCCCTAAATACAACCCAACAAGCAAAACAGAACTTGTGCTTTCTTTTTGGAGCATAGTCTGGGAGAACAGCTGCCCAACCGCAAGAATCAGGAAGGTACTTCCCATCAACATGGGGGTCAATCGGATAAAATCAAAGGAACTATGAAATAACACACCCATGATCAAGGCGGGAACATAGGAGTTTTCTTCAAAGGTCCGAAAATTAAAAAAGAGATTATTGACATAGATTATCTGAAAGCAAATCAAAAAATAAGCAAGTAGCTGATGGGCTAATAAACTTTTGCCAAACAATACATGCATCATCCAAAATACACCCGCAGAAAGAGGGGCGGTATTATCAATCACATCCTTATACATATGCACCCCCTCGGCCAAACGTTCCCCCAGCAACATCCAAATCATCTCGGGTTGCGTTAAAGGGGCTTTGAGCACCCAGCCATAAATCAGGCTCATCAATAGCATGAGGCCCAATACTGCTACAAGACGGAAGGGATCGTTGACTTTAAAAAAACTTAACAAGGCCTTTGAATATTCGGTTTAAATTGGAATGATAACCCACGAAATTAAAGGTTACGCTTTTAATTCACTAAATTTGCACCAATTAAAATCTATCATGGAAAGTAAGCGACAGCAAAAATACAGCAAACTTATTCAAAAAGAGATCGGAGAAATCTTCCAAAAAGAAGCTAAACATCTCTTAGGCAGCACCTTTGTAACCGTATCGGGAGTTTCAATGAGTCCTGATCTTGGAGTAGCCAAAATTTACTTGAGCTTTTTGTTGGACAAGGACAAAGTGATGTTTGAAAAAATCAATGAAAAGAAAAGCGAAATCAGAAAACATTTGGGAAACCGAATCGGTAAATCGGTACGGATTGTACCTGAACTTGCACTGTTTTTGGATGACTCAGCTTCCTATGCACAGCACATGGACAAAGTGATTTCTTCACTTGATATCCCGGAAGCTCCTGAAGAAGACGAAGAAACCGAAGATTAATTCCTAAACTGCATTTCTTGAACACTTCATTTTTTATAGCAGCCCGATACTTCCAAAGCAAAAAGAAGAAAAACTTTATTACCATTCTATCGATCATTACGATGGTTGGAGTGGCTGTAGGCGCTATGGCTTTGGTGATCGTTTTATCTGTTTTCAATGGCTTGGAGGATTTGGTACGGGGGCTTTATGCATCTTTTGATGCTGATTTGAAAATTGAAGCAAGTCAAGGCAAATCTTTCCGCATGGATGAAAGCACTCTCCGGAAAATAGAAGCAGTGGAAGGTGTCTTTTTGGTGACAGAGGTGATTGAAGACAATGCTTTATTCAACTATCGGAATTATCAACACCTGGCACGGATCAAAGGTGTTTCTGACAATTACCTTGCACAGCCCCGATTTGAGCAAGGCTATATTTGGGGAAAATTGGATTTAGGCACCCAAGAACGACCTCAAGCCATCATTGGGAGAGGTGTTGGCTTCTTTTTATCAATTGATCTAAACAACGAATTTGACTTACTTCAAGCCTACTACCCAAAAGCACCAAGAAACGCTGCTACCATTGACCCTCGGCAGCTTTACAATCAAGGCACACTCGTCCCCACTGCTTTCTTTAGCGTAGAAAAAGAGTTTGATGACAATTACATCATCGCACCCCTATCTTTTGTCAGCCGACTTTTAAATTACGGAGATAAACGAACAGCCATCGAAGTGAGTGTTCAAGAAGGGAACTCAATTAAAAAAGTAAAAGCAAATTTGAAACAACTCCTTGGTGAAGAGTTTACAGTAAAAGATACTGACGAGCAGCATGCAGGCTTACTTCGAACGATTAAAATTGAGAAGTTGTTTGTATTCATTACGCTTACCTTCATTTTAGCAGTCGCCTCTTTCAATATCTTTTTCTCCCTATCCATGATGGCTATTGAGAAGAAAAAAGACATTGCCATTCTTTATGCCATGGGAGCCAAAGCATCCACTGTCAAAAACATATTCATCAAACAAGGTAGTATCATTGCTTTTTCGGGCGCTGCAATCGGACTAGTATTGGGTTTTATCATTGTTTGGCTTCAGGATACCGTTGGATTGGTATCCATGGGGATAGATTCATCCATCATTGAAAACTATCCGGTAAAGATTGTTTGGACTGACTTTTTATGGACCAGTGTATCGGTAATTTTGATCACACTTCTAGCTTCCTATAGACCAGCTTTATTGGCATCCAAAGTAAAATCCACTGCACTATAAAAATAAAAAAGCCGTGAAATAGAATCTCACAGCTTTAGTCAATTAACAATAAACCCAAAATAACCAGCTGTAGGAGAAGGATTCGAACCTCCACGAGGCAGTTAGGCAAAACACGAGCTCCATGTTTGCTTTATGCTGTACTCCTCACCCCCGAGACAGGAGGGCTTGTCTGCCAGTTTCAACACCCTACAGTATAATACTTGGGAACCTTGTGTTCCCGATTTACTTATCATAACCTTTGGCTGTAGGGGAAGGACTCGAACCTCCACGAAGCGGTTAGGCAAAACACGAGCTCCATGTTTGCTTTGTGCCGAACTCTCCACCCCCGAGACAGGAGGGCTTGTCTGCCAATTTCAACACCCTACAGGATAACTCAACGCGACCTTTTGTCTTTGTTGATAATTCAAAGTTAATAAAGCGAATCATATTTTAAAATTTTTTCAACAATAAAACTGTTTTTTTACAGTATTTTTATTTTTGATGGCATTTCATTAGATATTTAATAAATCTAATCAATCAATTTGCCACGGCATTGAAAAATCCGAAATGAGGGATTAATCCTGTAATCTTTCCTAACTTTACGGTGTGAAAAAGTTATTATTATTAGGCTTAATCGGGTTGCTATTCGCTTGCACCAATGAAAGCGCTCGCAATCAGGCATTGATCAATGTGTTTTTGGTCGATGCACCAGGAGACTTTGATGCTGCTCTAATAGAAATTCTAGGAGTAGAAGTGAGTATTTCAGGAGGAAGAACTGGAGAAAGTGTTCAGACATTTTTTTTACCTAATCTTGCAGGCAATAGACAAATCAATGTTTCAGCATTGATAGGAGGGGAACAATTTTTAATCGGAAGGGACGAAGTACCGATTGGACAGATTATAGAAATGAAACTGATATTAGGAGAAAACAATCGTGTACGAATTGATGGGGCCACTGAACCCTTGAGGTTAGTTTCGGCAGCATCTCAAGAACCAGCCATCCAAACGAATTTCATCCTAAGCGCAGGCATATCCCATGATTTAATCATCGACTTTGATGTTCATCGCTCCATTACAGGGCAGAGGGGGAATGATTTTTTCTTAGATCCGGTCATTCGTGCATTTTCCACAAGCAATACAGGTGTGATCTCTGGCACCATCAGACCGGCAGGTCAACAAGCAGTCCTATATGCTATTCAAAATCGTGATACTGTCACAACTACGATTTCGAATCTCAACAATGGCCAATTTCAATTGAGAGGACTGACCGGCACCTATACGGTTGGCATTCTTCCATTCGACAATGCCCTCAGAAGAGACAGTTTGGTTAATATTGTGGTGACACCTCAGACGACTACACAAGCTGGAAATATCAACCTTCAACCAAGACAGTAAGCCATGGAGTTAGACCTGATGTATATGCAAAGGGCTTTGGAGCTTGCTGAACTTGGACGTGGAAGTGTAAGTCCAAACCCATTGGTAGGCTGTGTGATTGTCCATCAAGACCAAATTATCGGTGAAGGTTATCATCAATATTATGGCGGACCACATGCTGAACCTAATGCCATCGAACAAGTACAAAACCCTGATTTATTAGCGGACGCTACTGTGTATGTAACCCTGGAACCTTGCGCCCATTGGGGAAAAACACCTCCATGTGCCAATCTCTTGATTCAACATCAGGTAAAAAGAGTAGTTATTGGAGCTTTAGACAGCAATCCATTAGTGGGAGGAAAAGGCATTCAATTATTACGAGAAGCAGGAATAGAAGTCGTCACTGGAGTTTTGGAATCAAAGGTTCAGGAGCAGAATAGGCGCTTTTTTACCAACATGGAGAAAAAACGGCCCTATGTATTATTGAAATGGGCAGAAACTGCCGATGGATTTGTTGCCCGAAAGAACTATGACTCCAAATGGATCAGCAATTCCTATAGCAGGCAGCTAGTCCATCAATGGCGTTCAGAGGAAGATGCCATTCTTGTTGGCAAAAATACCGTAATCCACGATAATCCTTCTCTCAATGTACGGGATTGGGTTGGGAAAAATCCTACGCGAATCATTCTTGCTACATCCATAGATCCCAATAGTCCGTATCATGTCTTTGACCAACGGATACCAACGATCATATTTAATGAAACATTGGATCGGGAAGAATCAAATAAGATTTTTATCAAAGTGGATCATGTTCATGATATTGCCAACATTCTCCATCAACTATACCTTCGAAAAATAGGCTCCGTACTTGTAGAAGGTGGAAGCCAGGTACTGCATGCCTTTATCAAAGAAAACCTTTGGGACGAGGCCCGTGTATTTAAAAGCGTACAATCCTTTGGAGAAGGAATACCCGCACCACAGCTTTCCGGAACCATCATCCAAGAATTGGATGTTATGGGGGACAAACTTTCGATTTATTTCAATAATTAATTTATGGCAGAGTCAATTTACCTACCAACTAATGCAAGTAAGGCTGAAATCTATCAGGCAATCTTACCTCAACTTGAAGCCTTGATATCAGACGAATCAGACCTTTATGCAAATCTTGCCAATGTCAGCGCAGTGCTTAGGGAAGCTTTTGGCTTCTTTTGGGTAGGGTTTTATTTGGTAAAGAATGATCAATTGGTATTAGGACCATTTCAGGGACCTTTAGCATGTACTCGGATTAATTTTGGAAAAGGTGTTTGCGGTACTGCTTGGAAAGAAAAAAAGACACAGCTTGTTCCTGATGTGGATGCATTTCCTGGACATATAGCCTGCAGCAGTGCTTCTAAGTCCGAAATTGTAGTTCCCGGTTTTCACGGAGAAGAGGTTTGGTGTGTTCTGGATGTAGACAGTGACCGATTAGATGATTTCGATGAAATTGATCAACAATACCTAGAACTATTGATGCAGCTATTGGACAAACAAACTATGAAATAATATTTTGTCAAACACACTAAATAAAACCGATTGTTCATAACTTGTGCAAAAACCCCAAACAAATGTGGGTAAATTGTTGAAAAATTAGACAGTTATTTTTTGGTTCTGAAGTAAAAATGATCGAAATTTGATATCATCAAGTAAGAGATAATAAGGAGCCTAGAAACTCCGGTAGATTTGAAAAACTGGTGTTAGATCAAGAAGGGAAAAGGTTCTTAGGAAATTATTCCCAACAGGTAATGCTGAAATTCTGGAATCTGTGATCGCTTTGAAAAAATAAGCCTTACGGCCATCTGATGGACCGCTTCAGCCAGATCAAAACTATCTCCAATTGGGCAACTGAAAGGACTTATGAACTGTAGCTTGACGTAGTTTGGCAAATTACGGTTTACCAGGTTACGAAACGGGAACATTTCGACTAGAATTGTTCCCGTTTTTGTTTTTTACATGTTTCGGATTTATGGTTCGATCTCAAACATTGCCTCAATCTCCACAGGGATATTATCCGGCAAAGACCCCATTCCTACGGCACTTCTCACGCCAATCCCATTTTCCTCCCCCCAAATAGCTGCAAATAATTCACTGCACCCATTGATTACATAAGGATGTCGTTCAAAACCTTTCACGCAATTGACCATCCCCAATACTTTGATTACTCTTTTTACATTATTCAAAGACCCAAGATTGGCTTTTATAGTGGAAAGCATGGCTAGACCAACTTGCCTCGCTGCCAATTTCCCCGCATCAATACTCATATCATCGCCTATTCTTCCAACAATCAGAGAACCATCTTCTTTCCATGTTCCATGACCGGAGAGATACAAATGATTTCCAAGAATTAAACAGGGCTTATAAACTCCAATAGGCTTGGGAGGGGGTGGCAAAATCAAGCCTAATGATTCAAAATTCTCTTCTGCTGTTCGCATAAACATCGGTTTTATGATAAGTTGGGTTTCAATAGCGTTTAGATAAGGATACAAGTTGAATTGAAACTTTACCAAAGTTGGATTAGAAGAACAATCAAACTGAGTATGCTAACAAAACTTTGGAAAAGTTATGCTTAACTAAACGAAATTAATTTGGGTTTTATCGATTTTCTTTAATCATAACGCAAGACATGTATGATGGTTTTTCTAAGATCTCAATCACTGTTAAAACCCATAGGGGGCAAGTTAATCAGTTTTTTAGAAGTTTGAAGGTTTTTACATCTCCGTCTGGGCCTTTCAGGCAGAAAAAATATACTCCCTTCAATGCATTGCTCAAAACAAGCGATGCATCAAAGTCTGAAAGTCTTCCATTAAATAAATCCTGTCCTTTTACATCTGAAACTTGGAGATAAACTAGGTTAGCATTCCAGTGACTTGGAAACTCAATAGCTAAGGCCCCATCCGTATAAGGATTTGGGTAGTAGACAATCGTACTTTCAGAAGCTTTGTTTCTCACTCCTTCCAAGCGGAAGACTTTGGAAAAACTACGTTGCCCATCTTTGTCCACTTGCTCCAATTGATAGAAAGTCCTTTCGTGGGGAAGTCGAAGCACATAACTCCACTCATAGGTATTGACTTCCTTCCCCAGGGCTTTTACCTGCCCGATGACTTCGAAGGCATCTACCCCAGCGGTAGCTTTCCAAATGACAAAATGAGAGGTGTTTTTTTCGTCCAAAGTCTGCCAGTTTATCTTAACATGCCCCTCAAACCAATTTGCGGATTGAGCATGCCACCGCAGAGGCAGTACAGAGAGGACACGGTAACTCCCGATGGTGAATGTCTGATTATTCAACAGTGAAAAAGGGACTTCCCGCCGGGCCCAAAGCGTGTCATTGTCTATGGCAAGTAAATTGTTTCCAGGTGCAGCCTGTCCATTGCTGACAATTCGTAAATCCTCTACTTGGTCAACCACTAAGTTTTCAGCAGCCATGCGCATTTCAATAGTAGAAGAACCCTCAGAAAGCCCAGAAAGCAATACATAAGAATTGAGTTGATAAAGGATAGGCGTGCCATCTGAATCGTCAAAATCAGGATCCCAATTAGCTCCGGGAATCTCCATATATTGCAATTCCAAAGTGCCTCCAGGTGACTCGCCTGCTAACCGAAATCTACGAATCCCACCTTGAAAACTATCTTTCAAGGGGAAGGTTGCATTCCTTGCAGTAAGTGTACTGGGCAAATTCCGGTAATAGAGGCGATGCAAATGAACCCATACACCCTCAAATTGCTGTAAACCTCCAAGTCCAGATTCGTTTAGGTATAAATCTTTTCCCTCAAAGTCCATTGTCCCACTTCGCATGTACAACAACCGATCAACCAACAAATCTCCTGAAAACCGCAGAGAACCGCCTGTTTTTAGCAGCTCTACATCATTCAATTGGAGCGATGGTCCTACCAGCTGCTGTTCCCCACTCCCATAAAAGCGCACAAAACCATTCCCATGAGTTGGAAAATCACCACTCAATACAGCCAAATCACCATCCAAAAAGATGGAATCCTGAAGTATTTTTTGGGCTCCGTTTTCGAATAACAGATTATGATAGTTTTTGGGAATGCTGGCTCCTGCCATGGTATTGCGAAGCATCCGCTGCACTCCTGAGCTTGCCACGTAATAAACATTCCCCTCCAATTGAAAATTCACCACATCTATCAACGGCTCATTCCCTGACAAAAACAAAGAAGCCCCGGCTTTCAAATGGAATAATGCTCCCGGGACAGCCGCAGACCGCTGAATAATAGACGCCAATGGAGCAGAACATTCAGATAGCAACCGTGCGCCCGGTTCAATGATAAAATCTCCATAAGGACCTGCACCATTAAAAATTGCTTGGTTGTTAAATGAAAAAGTAGAGCAAGCTGGAATGCCCGCTGTGTTGACCGTCTGTACAACGGTCCCTGATTGCACAATGAAGGCATTGGCTTTGAAGGCTGAATTTACGGTAAATATTTGCCCAGGATCTGGATCGAATACTACGGTGTAGCGACTATTGGTAGTATTAGCTGACCAAGAAGCCCGGTCCACGACAATCCTTGAACTGCCTTTGAATACAATCCTTCCGGTCTCTGGATATATCCAATCCAATACGGGACTGGAAACAGTATTGATTTCGAACAAACCTCCAACGCTTTGAAGTCCCCTAAGGGCACCATACACATGTAATTCAAAGTTTTGCAAATTGAGCTTTCGGCCCGGGCTCGCTGCACTGAACAAATATACATGATTCGCTTCTTCCTGTTGCACCAATCGGACCTCGTGCCCTTGATCAATAAATATGGAATTCCCCGCACTTGGCTTGGCACTTGCCCCTATCCAAGAAAACCCATCCCACATCTCCCATATCGCAATATCCTGATAATCTCCCGAAGCTATGGTCCTGTAATCTCCGATAGTTAATGGTATCTGCGCAAACAGTGGATTACAATGAAGCGAACTAAGGACACAAAAAAATCCAAGAATCCTGTAAATTCGCAGGAAACTTTCTATCCGCACCTGATATGTCTTCTTTTGAAAAACCATTTTACACCAGTAGAAAAGCGAATACTAAATTTAAATCTTGCTTGTCCTTCTTGAAAAAAATGGTCTTAACTTATTCGGTTATTTATTCGACTATTTTTAGCCTACAGGCTCAGGATTATCAAATAAGCCTGTTAACCTGCGATCCAGGGGAAGAAGTCTATACCACATTTGGCCATAGTGCGATACGAGTCAAGGATACCCTTTCAGGCGTGGACTTGGTGTATAATTACGGCACCTTTGATTTTGGAGCACCATATTTCCTATTCAACTTCACCCGTCGAACATTGGACTACATGCTCAGCGTGAGCACTTATGATCGATTTTTGTTTGAATACAACTACTTTCAGAGAAATGTACGGGAGCAGATCTTGGATTTAAATCCGGAACAAACAGCCAAATTGGTTCAATTTCTTGAAATCAACCGGCTTCCTGAAAACAAGTTTTACCGGTATGATTTCTTCTATGATAATTGCGCAACCCGGGTACGGGATGTATTGGAGACCGTATTGGGCAACCAATTGGAATGGAATGAACCAATTGAACCTGAACAAAAAACTTTTCGAAACCTCATAGACGAATACGTGTATCCATTGCCTTGGGCGGATTTTGGTATTGATCTGGCATTGGGTGCAGTAATCGATGTACATGCAACCGAAAGAGAAAAGCAATTCTTACCAGACTATATGGAAGCTGCCTTTGCCCGCGCGCAAATTGTGGGCGATGGACCAAGCAGACCTTTGGTAAAAGAGCAATTTGAAGTACTCACCTTTGAACCACAACCTTCCTCACTCAACTTTTTCCAACCATTGGTTATCTGGTGGTTATTGGCGATTTTCTTTATGGCAATCACGTTTATTGGATTTAAGAAAAAACGGCTATTTAAAGGATTTGACATCGCGTATTTTGGAATTTTGGGAATCTTGGGAATCGTTATTACGCTTCTTTGGTTTTTTACCTTTCATTCCCAAACGAAGTGGAACTGGAATATTCTATGGGCCTTTCCAGGACATCTGATTTTAGCCATAGCCATGTTTAAACAAACATGGAAACCATGGATAAAAAAATATCTCCTATTCTTGTTGATAAGCACAAACCTTGCACTGGTCTTTTGGGTCATTGGATTTCAATCGTTTCATCCAAGCATTGTGCCTTTGCTCTTAATCAGTCTGCTACGAAGCAACTTCCTCTACTACAATCAGGAGAAATTTGCAATTCGGAGATAAATACAGCATGTCCCCAAACTTTGACGGGGGGATTTGGTGTTATACACAATCTACCACTAATCTATGGAGTTCAACTTACAATCTGAATTTAAACCAACTGGAGACCAGCCACAAGCCATTCGACAACTAGCCGAAGGGGTGGAAAATAGGGAACCTGCGCAAGTGCTTCTTGGCGTTACGGGGTCTGGTAAAACCTTTACGGTCGCCAACCTCATTCAGGAAACACAGCGTCCTACCTTGGTTTTGTGCCATAATAAAACCTTGGCTGCACAATTGTATGGAGAATTCAAGCAATTTTTCCCTGAAAATGCTGTGGAGTACTTCATCTCCTACTATGATTATTATCAGCCAGAGGCTTTTATCCCAACCTCGGGAACCTACATAGAAAAAGATCTTTCCATCAACGAGGAAATTGAAAAGCTACGCCTAAGTGCTACCTCGGCATTACTTTCAGGGAGAAGGGATGTGATCGTGGTGGCTTCTGTTTCCTGCATTTACGGTATTGGTAATCCAGAAGAATTTGGAAAAAATGTTATCCGATTACAAGAAGGGGACCGGATACCTAGGAATCAATTGCTGTTTAAATTGGTGGATATCCTATACAGTCGCACCAATCAGGAGATGACACATGGTACCTTCCGCGTCAAAGGAGATACGGTGGATGTCTTTGTAGCCTATGCTGATTTTGCTTACCGTATTTTCTTTTGGGGGGATGAAATTGAAGCAATACAGCGCATAGAACCCGCTTCAGGTAAGAAAATTTCGGATGAGAAAATCATATCCATTTTCCCTGCCAATTTGTTTGTCACTGGCAAAGATACCATAGACCAAGCCATCCATGAAATTCAAGATGACTTGATGGCACAAGTTGCCTTTTTTGAAAGAGACTTGAAATTTATCGAAGCCAAGCGATTGAAAGAACGCACAGAATTTGACTTGGAGATGATTCGGGAACTCGGATATTGTTCGGGTGTAGAAAATTATTCCCGCTACTTTGACAGACGACAGCCAGGTACAAGGCCCTTCTGCTTACTCGATTACTTCCCCGATGACTATTTGATGGTCATCGATGAAAGCCATGTGACCTTGCCGCAGGTGCGGGGTATGTGGGGTGGTGACCGCGCTAGAAAAGTCAACTTGGTGGATTATGGATTTCGATTGCCTTCTGCCATGGATAACAGACCGCTCAATTTCGATGAATTTGAGAGCTTGACCAATCAGGTCATCTATGTGAGTGCCACCCCTGCTGATTACGAACTTTCCAAAACAGAGGGGATCGTGGTAGAGCAGATTATCCGTCCAACAGGCTTGTTGGATCCAATCATCGAAGTTCGTCCAAGCGGAAATCAAATTGATGATTTATTGGAAGAAATCGACCAAACCGTCAAAGAAGGTGACCGTGTCCTAGTTACCACTTTGACGAAGCGTATGGCAGAGGAACTGCAGAAATTCTTGGAGCGGGCAGGGGTGAAATCCCGATATATTCACTCAGAAGTGAAGCCATTGGACCGTGTGGAAATTTTGAGAGAACTAAGATTAGGCGTTTTTGATGTACTGGTTGGGGTGAACTTATTGAGAGAAGGATTGGATTTACCGGAGGTTTCTTTGGTGGCTATTTTAGATGCTGATAAAGAAGGATTCCTAAGAAATGAACGCAGCTTGGTACAAACAATCGGTCGGGCTGCTAGAAATGAAAATGGTCGCGTGATTATGTACGCAGATAAGACCACAGATTCCATGCAAATGGCCATCGATGAGACCAAACGTAGAAGAGGAATTCAGATGGCTTACAATGAAGAACATGGTATCACTCCAACGACTGTTCGCAAATCCAAGGAAAAAATTCTTGGGCAAACCAAAGTTGCCGATAGCAAGAAAAATGCAAAAGTCTACGAAGACCAAGTCGATGTGGAAGCCATGGTTGCCGCAGATCCGGTGGTGCAGTACTTGAGTAAGGATAAACTTGAGAAATTGATTACACAGACGCAGAAACAAATGGAAAAAGCCGCCAAAGAGTTGAACTTTATGGAGGCTGCCCGTTTGAGAGATGAGTGGCAAGGCCTCAAAAACAGGCTCGCAACGCTCGAAAGGAGTGTTTAATTGCAAAAAACGCTTAATGGTCATCAAAGCCATCACCTATGACCCTACAAGAAATTTACAAACTCGCCCAACAAGGGGAGGGTATCCGAACCGAGTTCAAAAAAAAGGCAGCCTTTCCCGAGAAGATTGCACGGGAGATTATTGCCTTGGCGAATACGCAAGGTGGTTTTTTGTTGATTGGAGTAGATGATGATGGCACTGTCAGTGGTCAGCGATTTATTGAAGAGGAAGTTTTTGTGATGGAAAAAGCCATTCGAGAATATATTTTTCCTGAATTGACCTATGAAGTCCGTGTTCAAAAACTCAACCCCAAGAAGGGCATTGCTGTATTTTCAATTCCCATATCCGAGAATCGACCCCATTACATGAAAGATGGCGAGCGTAAAAAAGCTTACGTACGGGTAAAAGATAGAAGTATTCAGGCTAGCCGGGAGATGTGGGAGATCATCAAGCGTGGAAAGACTCCCAAAGACACGGTATTTACATATGGTGAAAAGGAAACGCTGTTGATGAAAGCCTTGGGCGAGCAAGAAAAAATCACCCTCCGCGAATTCCAGCGCCTTGCCAAACTCCCTAAATTCCTAGCCTCGAAAACACTGGTAAGGCTTGTCCTTGCCAATGTACTCAAAATTCAGCCGCAGGAAGGAGAGGATTATTTTATCTTGAATGAGGGGTGATTTTTTTTATCGGTAAGTTTAAGGTGAGACCCTTTAGTAAATTTTAAATGAATTACACTTCCTAAACTATGAATAAACGTAGCATATTCTCGCTCCATTACCCCAAAAACTCCCCCACTCTCTCTTCAAATCCCTTCACTCCCTGCAAACCACCTGTATGAATCGCTAGAATATGGGAACCTGTGGGGATATGACCTTTTTCAACTTCTCCCAAAATAGCAGCCATCATTTTCCCAGTATAAATAGGGTCTAGCGCTAGATTTTGGCTTTTTTTAAACTGACGGATCAGGTCCAGTAATTCATGCGTCCACTTGGCATATCCTCCAAAATGATACTCCAAGAGAATCTCATAGCTTCCGTTTACCTGAATTTTATGATTTTGGATCAATGCTTGAATTTCTTTAATCATAAAATCCCCCTTCAAAGTGGATACCCCAAGTAACTTTTGATGATCTTGTATACTGGAGGCCAAGCCTGCAAATGTTCCCCCTGTACCTATGGCGGTGAATATATGGGAGTAGTTAGCATCTTCAGCGCTCAAAATTTCAGCTGTTCCTTGAATTGCCAATGCATTGGTCCCCCCTTCGGGAACAATATAAACCTTCCCAAAGACATCTTGAAGCTCTCGGAGAAACTCAGGCTGATGTTTGTTTCGATACTTACTCCTATCCCAGTAATGCAACTGCATACCTTGTTCTTGGGCAAATCGAAGTGTTGGATTCAATGAGTTTGATTCCTCTCCTCGGATAATGCCAATACTTTCCAAACCCATCAATTGACAAGCAGCAGCGGTCGCATGGATATGATTGGAAAAAGCACCTCCAAAAGTTAGGATGCGGGAATAGCCTTGAGCTATCGCTTCTTGGAGATTGTATTTTAACTTGAAAAACTTATTCCCAGACACTTCCCCATGTACCAAATCCAGGCGTTTTACCGTAAGTTCAAGGCCTTTTCCCTGCAATAAAGGATGGGCTATAGACTGGTAAGGAATGTGTTGGGGAATTAACATGGATGCATATTTCTTACAAATATCCAAAATCTTGGGAAATGACCCTATTTTTGCAAGATGGAAGAAATTTTTGACGGGGAAAACCAAGAAGAAGACGAGTTAGAGCTATTCGAACACTATACCTTTGTAGTAGATAAAGGCCAACAAGCTACTCGCATCGATAAATTCTTAACTGAGAAAGTGGCTAATGCCACCAGAAATAAGGTTCAGACAGCCATTGACAATGAAAACATCTTAGTCAACGGACAGCCCACCAAGGCCAATTACAAAATCAAGCCCTTGGATGAGATCAAGGTATTATTTGAAAAACCTCCCCGGGATACTACGGTCATTCCAGAGAATATTACACTCGATACTTTATTTGAAGATGACCACTTAATGGTTGTCAATAAGCCAGCGGGTATGGTTGTTCACCCTGCTCAAGGAAATTGGACGGGTACTCTGGTGAATGCCTTGGTCTATCACTTCAATCAATTACCTACTTTACCCGGGAATTCGGGCAGACCAGGGCTTGTTCATCGGATTGATAAGGATACCTCTGGATTATTGGTTATAGCTAAATCTGAGGCTGCTATGACGGACTTGGCTCATCAGTTTTTTCACCATACTATTGAGCGCACCTACTTGGCGCTTGTGTGGGGAGAACCAGCAGACGATGAAGGAACAGTAGATGCACATGTGGGCCGAAGTGCCAAAGATCGTAAGGTAATGGACGCATATCCTGATGGCAGTCAAGGCAAAAATGCTATCACCCATTGGAAAGTATTGAAACGCTTACGATATGTTTCTTTGCTGCAGTGCAATCTCGAAACAGGACGAACCCACCAAATCCGTGCACACATGAAATTTTTAGGCCATCCCCTTTTCAATGATGCCATGTATGGGGGTGATAAAATCAGAAAAGGCACCCAATTCTCCAAATACAAGTCTTTTGTTCAAAACTGCTTCGATGCATTACCAAGACAGGCCTTACACGCCATGTCTCTTGGGTTTATTCATCCGATCACCAAAGAAAAACTGTATTTTGAAAGCCCTTTACCGTCAGATTTTCAGACAGTTTTGGAAAAATGGGAGCAATATGTGCAGCATAATGAATAAAACGGAGCGCAGGAAACTCAAAAACAGTTGCCAAGTTTTCAAAATACAAGTATCCGCAATCGATTACAGATAGCAAACAAAAAAATTATAGCCCATAAAATTAAAAATACTGTAAATTTTCATCTAATATTTTTCAATATTTCCAAAATATTGGATTCGGCATTAACTTTGTAACATCAAAAGCGAGATACTGTGGAATGATGGCAGGTTAACCGAAGGATCGTTTCCTTCTTCCATAGCAGGTTATTTTGGGTTTATTGTTAATTGACTAAAGCTGTGAAATTCTATTTCACGGCTTTTTTTATGTCTAGACTTTTTCACACTATTTACAAGCTCTTGAGCGCTCATCATTTTTCAGGCAAAAATTGCTGAAAAAATATGTACTTTTCAAAGTTAATCTGACATACCCCATGAAGCCAACCATCATTATCGGAGGAGGAATAATAGGCTTATTTACAGCTTACTACTTAGAAAAATCAGGGATTCCATCCATTATCATTGATAAGGGAGACATGCAGGACACCACCTCTACGGGAAATGCAGGTATGATCGTTCCAAGTCATATTATCCCTCTGGCCGCTCCCGGTATGATTAGCAAAGGGATAGCCTGGATGTTTTCCTCCAAAAGCCCATTTTATATCCATCCAAAACTAGACCGTAAACTCCTGGAGTGGTCATGGCTTTTTTACCGTTCTGCCAATGCAGCACATGTGGAGCGCTCCATTCCTTTCTTGAAAAACATCAGCTTGCTCAGTAAATCCTTGTATCAGGATTTCAGATTGGAGCATCAAGCTTCCGCCGAGTTGCAACTGGAGGAAAAAGGCTTGATGATGCTTTATCAAACAGCGGAGGTGGAAAAAGAGGAAATTGAATTTGCCCATTTGGCCCGAAAACATGGACTGGAAGCTGAAATTTTAAGTCCAAAAGACATTTCCACGATTGAACCTAATCTCGAGGTGAAAGCCAGAGGAGCAATACTTTTCCCAGGAGATGCACACTTATCCCCTGCGGCGCTGTATCAATTCCTCAAGAAATACTTGGAGTCAAAAGGAGTCGCCTTCTACAACAATCAAGAGGTATTGGGATTTGAACAGAAAGGTGGAAAAATCAACGCCATTATTACCTCCCAAGGAGCGATTGAGGGAGAAAAATTTATGTTTTGTGCAGGTGCTTGGTCTGCATCGTTGGCTCAGATGCTAGGTTTTAAGTTGCCCATGATGGGTGGCAAAGGCTACAGTTTCATGCAAGATAACACCCCTGAAATCAAGCAAGCCTCCATTCTAACCGAAATGAAAGTAGCTGTCAGCCCCTACGCTTCCAAGGTACGTTTTGGAGGAACGATGGAAATTGCCGGAACAGATGAGCGGATCAACATGAACCGAGTGAAAGGTATTTTTGAATCCATCAACCGTTTTTATCCAGGGTTTCAAGCGGAATTCCCCGAAAAAGAACAAATTTGGAAAGGGCTTCGCCCTTGTTCTCCTGATGGAGTCCCTTACATTGGGCAGGCGCCGGGCTATGAGAATGCTTGGTTTGGAACAGGCCATGGTATGATGGGCATCAGCATGGCCCCCGCCACAGGTAAAATTTTATCTGATTTGCATCAAGGCCACGTAAGTCCTATGGACTTGAAAGCTTTTGAGGTGGGGAGGTTTTAATACTCAATACTGTAATGGAAATTACTGTAATTTCCATTACAATAAATGAAACATTGACTGAAAACAACTGTTTTTCAGTACTTTAACCGGTAAAACTTATCTCCTCCCGATCAATAATCCCTCGGATAAAGATGATCATTTCATCAATTTCTTCCCATGAAAATCCCAAATGGGCTTGTGAATGAGCTAATGCATCTCGAAGCTTGCCAAGTGCATTGAGCATATCCACCCATCGGTCTCTACTGTAATCTGGGAAAAACACCTTGAATCGCTGTTGCTTACTGAATACAGTACCCAAATCTCCAAACTGTAGACACTGAACCAAATCAATTTCCTCTTTTCGTGCTTTCTTCCATTCGTATAAACTTCGGGCCTGGCTCAATCTGTTTTCTGAAATCGCATCTTCCCAACTGGGCACATGTTTTCGAATGAGGTCTTTCATGTGGGTTTCAAAGAGACTAATCAGCCCGAAAAGTCCAATTCTCATAGCTATCTTATCTAAATCCGTGCGCGTCACAATGTAAGCAGGTTCACCTTCTTCATTTTTGATAAAATATCTGCGCTGCTGCAAGATCATTCGAAAAGCTAACAGCAAGGGAGTATTCAAATCCATCCAATCGCTTTCAGTAACAGGGGAAAGTTCCAAGTCCCCATCGTCAAACTTCCAGTAAGTGCCCTCATCTATTACAAATGCCGCATGAAAATTCATCTGCTCCATTTGCTCTTTATAATGTTCCTTGGAAAAAATCCATAAGTTCTCAGCTATGGTCAACACAGTTACCTGCTCTTCAAATAGCAGCCGAAGCCTGTCAAAGGCACTCGTCTTAGGCTTCATCTCAAAGTGAAAAGTTTTTTCCATAGGACTATCAACTTTTGGTTGGTTTGCTTATTTTTCTCAAAATAAACGAAAACTTTTACGAATGCTACGAATACACCCACTTTCCACCTATTTCCTTTTGCTGGTTTTTATAGGATTACTCCACTCATGTACTCCACTATCCTACGAGCAATCCGGATACGATACAAGCAACATTCAAATTGTAAGGGATACCTATGGGGTTCCTCATATTTTTGGAAAAACTGATGCAGATGTAGCCTATGGCCTAGCTTGGGCGCATGCAGAAGATGATTTTGAGACCATTCAACAAACACTCTTGGCAGGAAAAGCCATGGTGGGAAGAGTTTTTGGAGAAAATGGTGCTGCAGTAGATTACTTTGTGCACCTCTTAGAGACCCGAACGATCGCTTCAAGCAAATACGATACTGATTTTTCTCCTGAATTCAAGGCCTTGGTCAGAGCTTATCTAGCTGCTATGAATGACTTTGCTCTAGCTTATCCGGAGCGGATCTTACTTCCTGAGGCTTTTCCTGTCTCCGAAACTGACATCATCTCTGCATATATTCTTTCTCTGGCACAAATGTCAGGCGCAGATGAAGCAGTGAAAAAAATAGTCAATGGAACTGTAGATCTACCCGAAGTGAAAGACCCTGCCGCCGGTTCCAATGCGATTGCCATTCATCCAAGGATGACAGATACAGGAGAAGCGTTCTTAGCCGTCAATTCTCATCAACCACTTACAGGTCCGGTAGCATGGTATGAAGCACATCTTTGTTCGGAAGAGGGCTGGAATGCCTTGGGTGGACTTTTCCCCGGCGGCTTGACAATCTTTCATGGAATCAATGAGCATCTAGGCTGGGCGCATACCGTCAACTACCCCGACAAACTGGATGTGTTTCAGCTAAAAATGCATCCAAGTAAAAAGCTGCACTACGAAGTGGATGGAGAGTACCTCCTTTTGGATGAAAAACGAGTGTGGTTGAAGGTTAAATTATGGGACATAATTACAGTTCCTATTCCCAAAAAAGTCTGGAAAAGCATCTATGGCCCTACACTGGTTACTGATCATGGCGTATTTAGCATCAAAACAGGTGCTCTTGAAATCATTACAGCGCCCGAACAATGGTATCATATGAATAAGGCCAGAAATTTCACTGAGTTTCAGGCAGCCATGGACCAAATGGCCTTGCCAGGATTCAATACCGTATATGCAGACAAATACGATACAATTTATTATGTCAGCAATGCATTACTGCCCAAAAGAAATCCTGCCTTTGATTACAGTAAAACACTACTTGGCGACAGCAGGGATAAATTATGGGACTCCTATCATCCATTCCGTGCATTACCTCAACAAATCAATCCTGCTTCAGGCTACCTGTTTAACACTAATCATAGTCCCTTCAAAGCCACAGATGAAATGTCGCAACTAGCCCCATCATCCTTTGACCCGCAAATGGGCTATCTTTTAACTGATAACAATCGTTCGGTTAGGCTTGCGAGCTTATTAAAAGACCAACTAAGTATGTCTTACGAAACTTTCAAAACCATCAAGTTTGATAAAACTTTACCAGACAGTCTTCTGTATGAAATGAATGTGAATCCGCTATTCAAATTAAAGGCTGAAAAGTTTCCATCCATCTCAAAAAGTATCCAAGCCATCCAATCTTGGGATCGTACAGCAAATACCAACAGTGTGGGGGCTGCTTACTTTGCTTACATCTATTACTTTTTGCGCGACAGAACCCTTGAATTGAACTTAGATCCCAAGCGTACCCTCACGGAGGAAGAAGCTGTTTTGGCAATTGAGTCTGCTCAGAATTTTTTCCTAACTTCATTTGAGCAGTATCCAGTCACTTTGGGAGATTACCAGAAATTGGTTCGTGGCAATCAGGAAATGCCATTATTCGGATTACCAGATGTCATCTCAGCCATGCGTTCGGAGCCCCTCAATGAAAAGGTAAGAAAAGGAGATCAAGGTGAATCATACATTATGATGGTCAGATTTGGCAAAGGACTTCCTCAGGTAGAAACTGTTAATGCTTACGGTGCATCGAATCAGGAGGATAGTCCTCACTATGCAGATCAAATGGGGCTTTTTGTCCGGCAAAAACTCAAGCCTATGACACTTGATAAGTCAGAAGTTATGAAATCCGCCCAACGAATTTATGAACCTAAGAAACAATAAAATCATTTAAATACATACACTTATGGCAGCAATGGAACTAGGAATCGGAAGCCAAATCAGGCATCCGAAATTTGGAAAAGGAGTAGTGGTGGAATCGGATGCCTCTTACTACAAAATCTATTTTAACTACACGGGAGAAGTAAAAACAATTGCCCGAGACTTCCCAAATTTTGAGTTGATTGAAAAAAAAGAAGCGGAATTTCAACCGATCACTTTGAGTGACATCGAAAAAGCCGTAGAAAATGTCATCAAAAAAAATCAGCCAAAAGAAGAAGTACCCAAAGTTACCATGGCTCAAAAATGGATCAATGGAACCATCACGCTCAATCCTTTCAACCCTGAAATGAGCAATAAGGAAATTCCCATTAAAACATTCTTCCATAAAATTGTCATGGTCCGGGAGCGATTGCGGGTATTGGAGCAAAACATCAACAATCATCCCAAGCTGGATGATGAAGATAGGGTGCAGATGCAACAATACATTACTCGATCTTATGGCTCTCTAACTACCTTCAACGTCCTATTTGCAGACAAAGACGACTATTTCAAGGGTACTGGAAAGGATGATTAAAAGAAAAAAGTTGAATTTTACCCAAAAAATACCCTGATCAGGGTATTTTTTTATGTTGCTAACTTGTGTAAGTTTGTAACGGGTGATTAAGCAACTTTTTGAAATACAGTTTTTATAACATTAATGGAGGGGCTTGTTTAACTTACACTTTTTAACCCCTCTATTTTATTTTTTACTTGACCTGAGAAAAAAACAATCTTAAATTACAGCTGATTAGTCTGAAAATAAACCCAAATGGAACTTTACGCCAAAGCTTTATCCTTTGCAGTACCTTTCTTCTTGATATTAATCATTATTGAGGAGTTTGCTGCACGCCGCATGAAAAAACAAGTGAACATAGGTATGGACACCATTTCCAGTCTAAGTTCAGGAATGACCAATACACTCAAAAACTTGATGGGATTATCCGTGGTCATCGTTTCGTATGGTTGGATGGTAGACAAAGTAGCGCTTTTTGAGATTGAGAGTACCTGGTGGGTGTATGTCATTGCATTTATAGGAATTGATTTTGCAGGCTATTGGACACATCGATTCGACCATACCATCAATGCTTTTTGGAATCGTCACATCGTCCATCATAGCAGTGAGGAGTTTAATCTCAGTTGCGCCCTGCGGCAATCGGTATCAGCGATTTTTGGGATTTACTTCTTCCTATATATCCCGATGGCGTTTATTGGAGTGCCGGCACAAGTTGTAGCCATTATAGCTCCAATCCATCTATTTGCCCAGTTTTGGTACCATACCCGTCTGATTGATAAAATGGGTTTTTTGGAATACATCCTAGTAACACCTAGTCATCACCGAGTACATCATGCCATCAATGATATTTATTTGGACAAAAATTTAGCTCAGATTTTCATCATTTGGGATAAACTCTTTGGAACTTTTCAGGAAGAATTAGAAGAAGAACCTCCTGTCTACGGTGTGAAAAAACCAGTAAATACATGGAATCCATTGATCATCAACTATGTGCATTTGTGGACCTTGATTCAAGATGCTTGGAGAACCAAAAGCTATTGGGATAAATTGAGAATTTGGTTTATGCCAACAGGATGGAGACCGGCAGATGTAGCGGAAAAATATCCTTGGGCTTATTGGAAAAATGCATTTGAACAGGTGAAATACGATAGTAAACCTTCCAAAGCTTTACAGACTTGGTCTTGGATTCAGTTAATTGTGAGTTTTGCAATGGTATTCCATGTATTGATCGCATTTGTTAGCTTTCAATATCTAGAAGTGATGTTGTATGCCTCCTTTATGATGGTATCGATATTTGCTTATACCAGTTTGATGGATAAATCGAAAATTGCCATTCCGGCCGAAATCATCCGATTTGCTATGGGCATAGGTTTGATTTATTGGAACGGAGGTTGGTTTGGATTACAGGAAATCATCCCTGGAGCCACCTTAATCATTGGAGTATACATGGCTATCTCATTGGTGATGACCTTTTTCATTCTTTCCAAAGAAAGAAAAGGTGACTTAGCTATGAAGCCCGCTGAGTTGGTTGCAAGTAATTGAACCTATATGTAGAGATCAGAATTCTAACGAATAATCAGCTTACAAGCGATTCCCTTAAATTCACAATTATAACTCATATGGTGGAATTGGCAAAAAGCCGATGCTAGTTGTTTATCTGATGGTACTAGCATCGGCTTTTATTTTTAAAACCTTGCGGTAAATCGTCCAAAGAAATGACGCGGGGCCTGTGCGAAAACGGCAAGTTCATTTCCTACCGGAGCACCATCCGTGAAATACAATTCATTGAACAAATTATTGACCTCCAAATCAAAGGTATAATGCTTTCCAAACTTTTTGGACAGACGCAAATTGTTGACCCAATAGGCAGGCAGGACAAAATCCGGATTATTGGTCAACTCAGTAAATGAATCACCTACATAGCGCGTATGAAATTCAACTTGCAGATTTTTGATCGGGCTGTACTGCACACGTGCATTTAGGAATACCTCGGGACTAAAAGGGGTGCTGATATTGGTAAACACTTCCGAACTTCCTTCGGGCTGATAGCGACTGATGATGCTACGCATATAAGTTGCGTTACCCAGTAATCTGAATCTATCCGATAGCTTGGTAGACCAATCCACTTCAACTCCCCTACGGTAACTATCCTCCTGATTGGCAAATAGCTGGAGGAAAAACTGATCAACAAATGCTCCAATAGGTGCAATTTCATTTTCAAAATCCATGTAAAAGAAGTTGAGTTGAGCATTGGCTTTTTTTGTTGCTATGCGATACCCTAACTCGTAATTATTGACAAATTCTGCCCGTACGTTATTTTGATCTTGGAGAAAATCAATGTTACCGGCATTAATCTGCACACCACCTAAGAAATCTGAGCGATTGGGTTCCCTGCCTGTGCGACCAAAGGAACCATACACATTTTGAAGGGCATTCAGCTGATAAGTCAATCCCACTTTCGGATTCAAAAACTGCCAGCTGTACAAGGGAATGGTTCTATTTTCTCCCAAAAACTGAGTATCAGGCGTCAACTGAAGATTGACAAATCGAGCTTGCAAGTCCCCAAAAAAGACCCAGTTTTGATGGGTATAGGAGGCTTTGGCAAATGCAGAAAACTCGTCTTTGACTGAGCGATCTTGATAATAAGGATTAGCAAAGTTTGGTACTACCTGCTCAATGTTTCTCCTGCGGAAGGTATAGGCATGTACACCAGCACTAAGATCCCATGCATCACTGGAATGTTGCAGATTACTCATGACACCGTAATGATTGTTGAAGAGCGGATAATTGATTTGCACAAACTGCTCCCCATCCACAAAGCCGAAGGGAAAGTCTCCTCCTGCCCCACCATAATAAATGCTGCTGGTCAGTGTCGTGTTTTTAGAAATAGTTCGGATATGCTCCAGCTGCGCAAAAGATTGTCCAAAATCATCCCGATCATCCTCAAAGTTGAGATTGGTCCGTGGATTTTCTCTCGCTAGAGAAATTGGAACAGGAATATAACTGAGTTGACTTTTGGTTCGTCCATTGAAACCTGTAAACCGAATGATATCTTTGTCCCCAAAATAGCCTCCACTGAAGAAGAAGGAATACGAGTCGGTACCACTATGGTCTCTGAATCCATCCGAAGAAGTCATACTGACACGAGAATAAAAAGCCATTTTGTTGGGCAAAATGCCTGTTTTAACTTCGGCACTCCCTTGCCAAGTATTAAAACTACCTCCCAATAAGGACACGGTGGTTTCCGGTGCATCCACATTCAAGCGAACAGATTCGTAACTAATACTGCCCGCATAGGAAGCTGTTCCATTGGTACTGGTTCCAACGCCTCGTTGCACTTGGATGGACTCCACGCTATTCGTAAAATCGGTGAAATTGCTAAAAAACACCCCCTGATCAATCATATCGTTCAGTGGAACACCATTGAGGGTAATGTTGATTCTTCGTTGATCAATCCCTCGCATACGCATGGTGCCATAATTAGTGAAGCGTGTACCTGACTCTGAATTTGCCTGTATACTTGGAGCCAAAGTTTCCAAGACAAATGCCCCATCTTGCCCGTTGAACACTTCGTTTAACTCTTGATAATCCACCGTTTTTTGTGTGATTGGCGATAATTTATCAGCACGTATAGCCCTCACCATCACTGCTTCAGAAAGCAAAGCCGTTTCCACTAATGTAACGTCTAACTGACGATTTTCGGTCAAATTAATCAGAAGTCGCTGTGTTTGGTAACCGATAAAACTGACTTCAAGCGTATACGTTCCTGCGGGAACATTACTCAGTTGATAGGTGCCATCTATTGAGGCTACAGCACCCAATTCGAGGGATGAAATGAACACGTTTGCCCCTGGAAGAGGCTCGTTTTGTTCATTGGTAACTTTTCCTGATACGGAAAACTGGGCTTGGGCACTCGATACAAGTGCCCAAAGGCAAATCATGAGTAGTTTTTTCATGGATGACAAAATTGTTAGGTTTTAGAAGCAGGGGCTTCTTTCCTGTACAGTTCCTACGGCCGCATTATCGGCATCAGGTTATACGGGTTTGATCTCAGCCTTTCCTAGAGGAAAAGCACCCCTTTTGTCTGCATTAGTTAGATAAATAGAAATTTGTAAATACTGGTTCTTTCATGAGGTTGATAAGTTCTTCCGCAGTAATCAGCTCTTTACTTTTCAACCAGTGGATAAATTGGGACCATCGCTCCTCCTGCATAAGTCCCCAATTTCCTGCATCATCGAAATAATAAGGATTGATGGCTTCCTGGCTTTGGATCAAAAAATCTTTGTCTGCTAATTCTTCCAAGTTTTCTTGCTTATAAAGCGCATCTACTGCCAATTGAGGGTTTTCTTTGATTAACTGAAAACCTCTCCTACTAGCTCGAAGGAATTTTTTGTAAGCCTCCGGATCTTCTGCCAAGAGCTCAGGATGTGCCAGCAAAACAGGGGAATAGCCATAGGGAATACCAAAATCCTTCAGGTAAAAGGCATTCAATTCCACTTGTTTTTTTTGCGCCATGACACCTTCCCATGGCATAAATACCCAAGTTGCTGCTGCATTTCCTTCCAAGAGGGTATTCCAAATGCCCAATTTTTCAGGAACAAGCTTGATATGTTCCCCTTTTCCGCCATCAGTCTTGATCATTTCAGCGACTATATGATCTTCAAAGCGGGCATTGTAACTCGCATATTCCTTGCCGTCTAATTGGCTGATGCGATCCAAGCCCGAAGATTTCAGACTTACGATGGCACTGGCATCCCGTTGCAAAACTGCGGCAATGGCCATCAAAGCGGGTTTTTCAGGATTGGCACGGTAGGCGATCACGCTTTCTGAAGGAGCCATCGCCAGGTGCACTTCTTTAGACGCGACAAGGCTGGCTGGCGTACGTGCATAATTATCTACCGAGGTAGAACGCAGCTGAACATCTAGTCCTTCCGCTGCATAGAAACCTTGTTGAGCGGCCACAAAAAAGCCGCTGTGATTGGTATTGGCAGTCCAATCCAATGCTAGGATAAATTTTTTCATACGTTTTTTTTTAAGCGCTTGCACGCAAACCAAGTGATATACCTGCCTTTTTTCAAAGACAATCCAAAACACTCAGCAGCCTACAAGCAATCAATTAATGATTTATTCCTACGCCCGCATTACCAGGATCAGGTCTAAGGGTATGATCTCAGCCCGTTGTATTAAGGCACCCCTATCGCTTTCGAAACGCAAATAAAACCTCTTTTGTTTTTGTTTACAAGCTTTGGTAACAACCAAACTTCCATTTTGTCAGAGATGGCGTAATTTGGATGTTTGAAAATGTCAATGATGAAGTGAATTTTGTACGGCTCCGAATGGAAGAGTAAGAATACATAATATTGCCTGAAATTAATATTCAAGTCATCTGCTTCACCGGCTTCTGTTCATGTACAACTCAAATTGCACCTGAACGGGTATAAAATTCAATTTTACAGCATTTTTTATACCCGATAAGGTGTAATAAAGTTTGTGTGCATTTAAACCTGATCAGGAAAAATGCATGAATGTTTTGTGGGAATCTTTAAATAAGACGATGCTGGATATCATTTCACATATGACCCCGCTTTCAAAAATCAAGATTCAACGCATCCACCATTTCCACCCAACGCTTCATCTTTTTCTGAATCACTTTCCAATGATGCTGATCTTCTTCGGTAATAAGCGTAATAGCTTCCCCTTCCATGCCTGCCCGACCCGTTCGACCGATTCTGTGGATGTAGTCTTTTGGGGATCTTGGTAACTCAAAGTTGACCACATAAGGCAAGGCCTGAATATCAATTCCTCTTGCTGCCAAATCAGTCGCTACCAGTACACGCACCTTGCCTCCTTTGAATTGCTTCAATGCTTCCATACGTGCCCCCTGACTCTTATCCCCATGAAATGCCATGGCTTGGATGCCATGTTTATTAAGTTTGGTGGTCAGATTATCCGCGGTACGAATAGATGAAGCAAAAACCAATACTTGTTGCCAGTTACCTTCTGAAATAAGGTGTCTTAACAAGGGCCCTTTTTTCTCTTGAGTGATCAAATAGGCTGTTTGATTAATTAAATCAGGCGTGACATCTTCTGACTGTATCTCAATCTTCAAAGGATTGTTCAACAACTTCCCAATCAAACCTTCGACTGTCTCGTCCATAGTCGCCGAAAACAGGATGTTTTGCCGCTTTTTCGGCAATCGGGAAAGAATCTCATCCAGCTCCAGCTTGAAACCTAAACTCAATACCTTATCCGCTTCATCGAGTACTAAGGTTCTTAAACGATCGATGGTGATGGCATTTTTTGCTAGCAGATCCAAGAGACGTCCAGGGGTAGCCACCAAAATATCCGTCCCGTTTAAGTTCATCATCTGCGGATTGATCGATACCCCTCCATACACAGCCATACTTTTGACTTTCCTTGGAAGATACTTTCCAAATAATCGAATAACCTCCTCTACCTGAGCAGCCAATTCCCTAGTAGGAACAATCACCAGAATGGGGATGGACCTGCTTCTATGGACCTCGACCGCTTGCAAATCCTCTAGAATTGGTAGCATATAGGCAGCGGTTTTACCTGAACCCGTTTGTGCTAAGCCCAGCACATCTCTTTTTTGAAGAATAGCCGGGATTGTTTCTACTTGTATAGGATATGGGGCTTCGTAATTAGCTTGTTGGATGGCTTGAACGAGGGCAGGCGACAAACCGAGTTCGGAAAAATTCATGAGTGGATTTACTTTTTCACAAATGTAGTGATTTTAAAAAGAAGGCTAATACCGAGAGTAATGCTATAAAGGTACGAAGGCACTAAGTTTTTTCATTTTTTTATGCCTTCGTTCATTTATGGCGAACATTTGAGAAATTATCTATGCAAATGGTTGATCAATGGCGGGACTAGGTTGAGTAAAGTATTGAGGTCCATTTTCAGTCATGTAGAAGCAATCCTCTAGCCTTACCCCAAATTCCCCTACAGTATAAATTCCTGGTTCGTTGCTGAAACACATACCCGCTTGTAAAGGGGTGGTATTTCCTCTCACCAGATTGGTCCATTCGTGCCCATCCATTCCGATCCCGTGCCCTAGACGGTGGGAGAAGTACTTGTAATCAGGCCCAAAACCTGCTTGGTCTATGACTGCTCTTGCGGCCGCATCCATCTGTTCGCAGGTAGCACCCGACTGCTTAGCTACTTCAAAAGCTGCTGTTTGCGCTTCTTTTACTACATCCCACACTTGCTTTTGTCTATCGGTGTAATCTCCAAAAACAATCGTTCGACTGATATCGGACTTGTACCCCTCCACCGTGCAACCTCCATCAGCCAAGATAATATCGCCTTGCTTTAAGGTTTGGGTTTTGCTGCTTCCGTGAGGAAAGGCTGACCATTCACCAAAATTAGCCCCGATAGAGCCGCTGAAGCCTAATTTCTTGTGGGCATCAGTAGCAATATCTCGGAAGTCATATTGATTCATGCCTTCTTGCAAGGAGTCAAACAGAATTTTATAGGCTTCAATAGTCGCCGTATTGGCAGCTTGCATCAAGGCAATTTCGGCGGCAGACTTGTACATCCGACAACCCGCAGTGACTCCGTCACCATTGACAAAGTTGAGTCGGGCAGTTTCATTTTTGATGCCTTCATACAGAAAAAAACGGCAACGCTCTTCTATGGCAACTTTTTGGTTGGGCGTACCCAAATCCTTTAATAACTTCGCAGTCAGCGCATAGGGACTTTCATGTTCCTCCCAAGTCAATACCTGATTCCCAAACTTCACCAACTCCTCCACTTTATCCCGCTCAAAACCCGGACAGATATAGGAGACGTCTCCTTTCGCGGGAATAACCGCAGCCACCATTCGCTCAGATAGGAAAAAATCAAAATCCAGAAAATATTTCATACTGGTCCCCGGCTCCAAAAACAGTGCATCAATTTTTTGCTCTTGCATCAATTGCTGCGCCTTGGCTATTCTGGCCAAGCGCTCTTCTTTACTGATTGGCTGAATCGCCAAATTCAAGGGTTGAATTGTACTACTGGATGATGAAGAAGATTCCTTATTTTCGGAAGTGGAACAGGCAAAAGCAGGCAAAGCCAAAGCTGGCGTGAGAGATGCCCATTTGACAAATGATCTTCGATTAAGTTTCATGGTGGTGGCGTTTTTCAGAAAAATAAATAATTCTGTCCTATCTGAATGCTTTACAATGACTGAATTACATAAAAGGTAAAAATCAATAGTCAAAAAGATATTGCATTTGTTGCTCGCTTTCCCGTATTTAGCATTCCCAAATGGAACTTTAGCTCAGTTGGTTTTGAACGTCCCGACAAGAGTCGAGAAGGTTGTGGGTTCGAATCCAAAAGTCCAAGACCATTAGTAATAATTATTGTAGGGAACTTTAGCTCAGTTGGTTTAGAGCGCTGCCTTGACAGGGCAGAGGTCGTGGGTTCGAATCCCTCAAGTTCCACTTTTTTAGATTTTTAGAAGCGAGAAGCGAGAAGTGAGAGGTTAGACTCGTTAGGTTGGTAATTAGCAATTTTTTAGTGAAAACAAGAGGCGAGAACCAAGAATCAAGATAACTAATAATGATTTATTGGAAAATTATTCCAATATTTAGTTCCAAGTACTTGAAATAACCATGACTCGTCAGAAATGAATCTATTCAAATTTAAACTCAACCAACTCCTTTTTTTGTCTTCATTTATCTTGCCCTTCTTCATTGCATGTACCACTCACCAAGACCGTAACCTTGCAAATGCTGAAATAGTCATTGATGTAGACACTTCAGTCAAATTAAACTATTCAGATATCTTCGAATCCCTTGAAATTATTCCTTTGGAGTCCACTCACGAACTATTGGTAGGGGATATCGATCAAGTCCTATTTGCAGAAAACAGGATCTTCATTGTAGATGAAAACAAAACAAAGTCATTATTTATCTTTGACGGTTCAGGAAAATTAGTGAAACGAATAGAAAGTAAAGGACTTGGGCCCGGTGAGTTGTTTAAACCAACTTCAGCACAAGTTCTCGACAAAGAAAATCAACTGGTCATTTTTGACGGTAGACAGGGCAAATGCATGTTCTACGACTATGATGGGAATTTTTTACATGAAATCAGATATAAAGATTGGTTAGCTACCTATGATTGGATTTATCATAGAGGGCATTTCTATTTTTACAGCGAAAACGGAGAGGATTTCGAGGATAGACTTTTTAAAACAACAGTAGGAATGCAAACAGTATCGAGAATTAACACCTTCTTCAAAGGGGATTCAAAAATTATCAATGGTACGAAAAACGCCTATTTATACCCTACCTATGAAGGCTTTAGCTTTTTATTTAATGAACGCAATTCCAACAGAATTCTTGAAATTCAGGATGATGTTATCAAACGTCAATATGTATTTTCTTTTTCCAAAGACGAGTTTAAACCAGATTTACAACGAGTTTATCAAGCCATAGATTTCACAAGAGAATTTTGGAGACAAGATCAATATGCATTAGGTGATGGATTAATTGACGGAGAAAAGATTACGTTGCTTTCTATTAACAAAGGCAGAGAATCAAAATTAGCTCTTTGGAAAATGGAAGAGCATGCTGTTAAAATTGTAGAGGCCATTCAAAACGACATGGACCGCTTAACCCCAGACATCATTTTGGTTTGCATGACTATTTTCGTGGCCCCGACGCATATGTTTGGGCAGCATTTCCAAAAGAGTTGGAAGAATTTGAAAAAAAATTCAGACCGGGACAAAACCTTTACCCCAATTTCGCTAAGCAATACAAAATTGGTTCTGACGATAACCCCATCTTGTTTGTATATTCATTCAAGAGGTAGTGTTAAATGATATATAGGAAGAGAATTTTTATGAATTGGCGGGTTTGGGATAATTATTACCTGAATTATAATGGACTTGGGCAGGCCAATCAAATGTTTCATAGAGGAATACCCCTTCATTACAGTTCAGGCGAAGCCCTGTTGTCACGCAACTCAAAATATCTGGACGGAATCCGGGCAATGGTAGGCTATGGTATTACTGGGAGCATGGTGGCCGCTGCTGCAAGTCCGATGTTGATTGAGACTTTGGCCCCTTTAATGGCAAGCAAGACTGGAATTGATATGACTATCGAGGCTACATGGCAGGCGGGTAATAGCCTTCTTTTCAACGGTAGCCTATCTCAAATGGATATAGCGGATATTAGGTTTGCGGGTATAGGAGGAAAATACACTTATGTTTTTCAAGCAATAGTAGATTTTGATGCAGGTGGTTTAAAAGTAGCAGGTGCCAATAAAAATCCATTAAAAGTCGGAATGGATTTAGGGATAGGAAGGTTTAACAGCTGGCATTCAAATGAAATGAAAATTGCAGGAGTTGATAAAACAGTTATTAATTTCTTTAATCGCGTTAACCAACCATTAAGGATAACTTTTGTAACCGGAGTAAAATCAATTGTCAAAGATGAATGATAGAAAAAGAGCTTTATTAATTCTGTTGGCTTGCTACATGTTATATTTCGTTTGGGAATATAATTATAATAGGTTACCAAAAAACTACACTATAGGAAAAGTAACCAACATAACCGTGGGATTTAAATCGGATAGCAAGGTTGAATACGAGTTTTTGTATTTCGGCAAAGTGTTTCATTCAAGATACTGGAAAGGAGATTATCGAGCCAAAATCGGAGATTCATTTTTAGTTGAGTTTGAAGTAAATAACCCCAAGAAATCAAGAATACTTTTATACTATCCTATACCCGATTCATTAAATGTGAGCTCACCTAAAGAGGGATGGTCAGAAATTCCTATTGAAGTGGAAAAGTACCGAAAAAACAGAACCCAGTTATATGGTCTTTATGATAGGTTATTTAAACCAAACGCTGATCAAAAAAACAATTGATTGAGTAAATTTATGATCAGATTTTGGGAAACACGTTTGTAAAATTTACAAGAGAAATTAGCTCCATAAAGCTTCCGATCTCCAATCCAGTATTTCACCATCTTTATCTGCAGGTATCTCGAGATATTGAATAGGAACGGTCGGTTACCTTTAAGAACATTTTTGATATTTTTCAAGGTAATGTCCAAATCATGGTCCATCAAAAACCTTCTAGATTGATAGACTTTAAGCTGGAAAGCATCTAGATATGAATTAATCATCCTTGCTTCCTTAGTTTTTCCTATGACCCTACTGGAGGAAGAATTCCATTTATCAGGATGGCATTTGTACTTTGTTGATAGTTCAAGCAACTGAGATTCCAAGGTTAATTGTATAGGGGCTCCAGATTTGGTCGTGGAAGTATTATCTCCCAGCAATAATCAAGTAGAACTTCGTCACAAATACGAAGTGTACGAAGAATCGGGCGTAAAAGAGTATTGGTTGGTAATCCCTGACAGTCAAACCCTCTTGATTTACACATTGATCAATGGAAAATTCAACGCCTCCCGATTGATGACCACCGGAGACCTCGCCAAATCCTCGGTAATCAAAGGCTTCGAGCTGAATTTAGAGGAGTTTTTTGGGGGTTTTAGGTGATTTTTGGAAGCCACGAATACACGGATGATCACAAATATTTTTCTGACTCAGAATTATCTATTTCACCTCAGGGTCCATTTATCAATCGAATGTTTTAGACCTCAGGGCTAACGCCCCTCTTGATCAGTTAACTTTAGTTTTTTTCTACGAAGACTACAGGGCTAACGCCTCTTTCGGTTAAGCTCCATAAATCAAGGAATTATTTCGATCCTATTTCCAATTTATATCAACATTATTTCGCGTAGCATATTTCCCTCGCTCTAACCCTCTAAATCTCTCCATCCCAAATATCCTAATATCAAAAAATATCAACCAATATCCATTATCCAACCCCAATTTCCTCCATCCCCAAAAATGGTCTTGCCCCCTTCTCCAATTCCCCTTATCTTACGAGTTCAAATTGTTGACTATGAAGAAAATTTATACACTATTCATGGCCATGCTTGTAGCCGTACAAGTAATGGCCCAAAAAAGCCCTGAGGAGTTTCTCGGCTACCAACTAGGAGAACGATTCACCCCTCATCATCGAGTAGTAGCTTATTTCGAACACTTAGCTGCCACCTTACCCAATGTGCAATTGGTGCATTATGGAGAGACCTACGAACACAGACCACTTTTTGTAGCGATCGTTTCTTCTCCAGAAAACATGACTAATCTGGAAAATATCCGCTTGGATAACCTTCGCCGAACAGGCATGGTAGAAGGAACTCCTTCTACAGCAGTTGCCATGAACTGGATGCAGTACAATGTGCACGGAAATGAGGCGGTAGCAACAGAGGCTGCCATGAAAACCTTCTGGCAAGTAGCCAATCCTGCCAATGCAGAAGCAAAAGAATGGTTGAAAAATCAGGTATTGATTCTAGACCCGTGTGCCAACCCTGACGGCAAAGACCGCTACACCGTTTGGTACAACCAAAAACAAAATAAGCGTCTACAACCGGATCCACAATCAGTGGAACATTTTGAGCCGTGGCCAGGTGGTAGACCTAATCATTACCTGATGGACTTGAATAGGGACTGGGCTTGGCAAACACAAAAAGAAACGGAGCAACGCATTAAACTCTACCATCAGTGGATGCCACATTTGTTTGTGGATTTCCACGAGCAAGGTATCAATGAACCTTTCTATTTTGCTCCTGCTGCTCAACCTTTGCATGAGCAAATAAGCCCATTCCAATTCGAATTCCAAACACTCTATGGACAGCATACCGCTTCCAAGTTTGACGAAAATGGCTGGTTCTACTTCACCAAAGAGCGTTTTGACTTGCTATATCCAGCTTATGGAGACACTTGGCCGACCTATAATGGTGCCATCGGTATGACCATCGAAAAAGGTGGTTCAGGTCGCGCTGGTTTGGGTATGCTCAATGCCCTTGGTGATACTGTCACGCTGACCGAACGAATTGCCCATACCCATGTAGCGGGTATTTCAGCTGTGGAAGTTGCCGCTAAAAACGCTCAAAAACTGGCAGATGAATTTACTCAATATTTCAAATCTAACAGCTCCAACCCCAAAGCGAAGTACAAAAGCTTTGTGATCAAAGGGGACAAAAACCCGGAAAGAGTAAAAGCCCTCTTGGGACTATTAGACAAAAATGGCATTCAGTATGGATTTGCAGGAAATCGCTCCGGCTTGAGAGGTTTGGATTATAACAGTGGCAAATCCGCTACCTTCTCCACCACAGAAAAAGACATTGTGGTGAATGCATACCAGCCTAAATCGGTACTTACGCAGATTCTCTTCGAACCAGAAGCAGTGCTGCAAGACAGCATCACCTATGATATCACGAGCTGGGCCTTGCCTTATGCTTACGGGGTACAAGCCTATGCTTTGGAAACCCGGTTGGATGCTGCCAAAAAGTTTGAGAAAGCAGCATTCGCTTCCAATAAAGTGGATGGCAAACCATTGGCTTATTTGGCCCCTTGGCATGCCACCGTTCATGCAAAATACTTGGCTGCTTTATTGAACGAAGGCATTCGTGTTCGCTTTGCAGAATACCCATTTGAAATTGGCGGACAATCCTATGGAGCGGGGACCTTAATCATCCACCGCAATGGCAATCAGTACGTGGCCAACTATGACCAAAAAGTAGTAGACCTTGCCAATCAATTCGAAATTCCATTGACCGCAACCAATTCAGCATTTGTGGATAAGGGCAAAGATTTTGGTTCGGCAGACGTACGACCTATCGTCAAACCTAAAGTTGCTTTGTTGGGTGGTGCTGGTATTTCATCCTTGAATTTTGGGGAAATCTGGTATTTCTTCGAGCAGGAGTTAGACTATCCACTCAGTATTTTAGAAGCTGACAATTTGGGAAGATTCGACTTGTCTTCATACCATGTACTCATCATGCCATCGAGCTGGGGTTCCTTCCTATCTGAAAGCAACCTCAAAAAAGTTATGGACTGGGTACGCGCTGGCGGTAAAATCATTGCGATAGAGAATGCTGTTAACGCATTTGCTGATAAATCTGGATTTTCTTTGAGCCAGTTTGATACCGATGAGGAGAAAAAAGCAGCTGAGAAAGAGGCCAAGGCCATCCAATCGGTAGAGCGCTTAGAACCTTATCAAGAGCGTGAACGCATGGGTATTTCAACCACAGCAGCTGGCGCTATTTATCAGTTACGAATCGATCAAACACATGCCTTAGGGTTTGGACTGGGAGAAAGTTTCTATACCTTGAAAAATAACGGTTCCCGATATGCTTATTTGAATAATGGCGTCAATGTGGGGATTATTTCAAGCTTAGATGCTTACAGATTTGGATACATCGGCAGCAAAATCAAGCCTCGCATGGCTCAATCCATGGTCTATGGTGTAGAAAACCAAGGCAGAGGTCAGGTAGTCTATATGGTGGATAATCCAATGTTCCGTTCCTTCTGGGAAAATGGCAAGCTTTTGATGGCGAATGCGGTTTTCTTGGTAGGACAGTGAGAAGATGGAAGGATGAAGGATGAAGTTTGAGGGATGAAAATAAAACCATTAAGGGGTTAAGGTTCATTAAGATGGGCCTTAATTCCTTAATGGTAAAAATTAAACTTTAAAGCTGGTAGTGGGAGCACTGATTAAAAATAGCTCCTAAAAAAGTTCTCGGACCATGGCTGCATACTGGCAAATTGGAAATGAAATTGAGGATAGGTATCTCTGAAAAGCTGATACTTTTTTGGCTTGGCAATTTTCAAATCAAATTTTGCTTCCACTGCAAGCGGTGGGTTTTCATCCGGCAAAATAAAATCAATCTCCTTACCATCAGACGTTCTCCAAAACCGAATAGTATCTAACCCATATCTATCCACCAACAAACGAAAAACTGCCTGTTCCCAGATTTCACCTTTATGCAACCGTTGATTGATAGGAGTGAAATTATTTAGAAGGGAATTTCTCAATCCAGTATCTAGCAAATAGCCTTTAGGCATTTTTACCAACTCCTTTCTGATATTGGCAAAATAAGGCTTTACCAACGATACATGAAAACACTTTTCCATAACCTCCAAATAGTTTTGGATGGTTTCGTTTCTGACTTTCAAAGTATTACTTAACTCATTGACATTGACTAATTGCCCTGTTTGAGATGCCAAAATTTGGAATAATTGGTAAAAAGCAATTTCATTTTGTACACCGGACTCGATGATATCCCGCTTGATAAATGAATCCCTAATTTCTTTCAGCATTTCCTTTTTTTCATTCATAAGAGGTTCAGTAACAATTGCAGGATAACCCCCAAACAACAGATAAGAATCCCACTCCAGGCGGAGTAAATCAATTTTAAGGCTTTTGGCATGTGGCTGTTCTTTGATTCTAACGATTTCTTGCCATAGATCTTCTTTTCCCTGAAGAACCAGGTAGTCTTCAAAGTCACAGGTCGTTAAATGAAAAATCCGTTTCCTACCTGCCAAAGAGTCCTTGAATTTTTCATCGATGTAAAATGCACTACTTCCACTCGCTACGATTTTGATTAAGTGGTGATAATCATCATAAATCAATTTAAGAAAATTAGAAGGGTCTGATAAGTATTGAATTTCATCAATGAATACCACTGTTTTTTTATCCTGGGTAGGAAGGTACGCCAAAAGATTTAGAGGATTTGAATCAAGTTCTGCTAAAAAGGATTTATTCTCAAGGTTGATGAAAATTACAGGTAAACCTTCCTGTACACAATGATTTCTCAAAGCAGTGAGTAAAGTTGTTTTCCCTGTTTGCCTCGCACCAGTGAGTATGGTGAATTCCTTTTTGGGAAGGTGTTGGAGCAATTTTAAAAAGAGCTTCCTTTTCATTTGTTGTCTAGATTTTTGGTAAAAATAATCAAATCAACTAAGTTTTTTACACAGATTAGTAAAATTATCGGATATTTTACCTAGTAGACTAGTAAAATTATCGGATATTTTACCTAGTTGAATAATAAAAATATCTCATTTTAAACCATCATTGCCAATAGATACAATTGATAAACTTTATTCCAGTTGATGATTGCACAGAATAAACGGTATTCTTAGCTTTATTGCAGCCAAGTTATTGTACTATGAAAAACCTACTGGTTTATTTTTTTGCAATCTTGCTTATTGCCTGCGTAGGAAAGGGGACTGATAACCTCATGGATTATACTAACATGAAAGTAAACTTGCGTACATCTTACGAATAGCAAACATTAAATTCCTATATTTTTTGAGGTTATACCAGCAAAGCCACCTTAAATTCATCACTCAAAACAAGTCTCGCATTAGATTTTTGAATATTTAATGTTAACTACTTGACAAATCGCAATTTTAATGTCAATTTTATAAATTCACATTAAAATTTATAAAATTTAATGTCAATCATGGTTTATAGAATTAATCCTGACAGAACAAAACCTTGGAATAATCTGCCGGAACTACCCATCGAAGCTCAGTACTATAGAAATTTGGATATTTACGAAAGATTGATTGAGGCCAAAGCAGCAATTGCAAGATTGCAGGGAAGAAGTGTAGCTATACCCAATCAAAGCATGTTGATAAATTCCATCAGTCTTCAGGAAGCGAAGGCATCATCTGAAATAGAGAATATTTTTACAACCGATGATGAACTTTACAAGGCCTTTAGTGATGAAGGTAGTAAGCAAGGCCCTACAAAAGAAATTCTTCACTACCGAGAGTCTCTTTGGAAAGGACATCAATACTTACTGGAAAATCAGAAATTCGACATCCCCTATTTCGAGTTAGTTTATCAGACAATCACTGAGATGAGTGATGGTTTAAGAAAGCCTTTTGCACAAACCTACATCCGTCAGGGAGGAACAGGGCCCAATGCAGGCAAAGCAGTATACACACCTCCACGAGGAGAAGGTGTAGTAGAGGCTAAGATGCAAAATTTAATAGACTTCATTAACCAAGAACAAAGCCCTCGCATAGATCCAATCATAAAAATGGCCATTGCACACCTGCAGTTTGAGGCCATCCACCCATTTAGAGATGGTAATGGAAGAACTGGACGGCTTTTTAATATTCATTACCTAACCCATCAAGGATTATTGGATTTACCGATCCTGTTTCTAAGCAAGTTTATATTGGAACACAAGGAGGATTACTATGCCTGTCTTGCTGGAGTTACACAGCGTGGAGCATGGAAAGATTGGATTTTATTTATATTAAAAGCTATTGAAAATACAGCTGCAGACACCTATCATAAAATCAATGACATCCTTTCAACCAAAGAAAGTATTTTACATGCCATAGAAAAAGAAACCTCAATCAGCAGACCAGAGTCCATTGTAGAAGCTATTTTCACTCAACCTTACACGAAGGTAAAGCACCTGACAGATAAAAAACTCTATGCTGAAAATACCGCTAGACAATACTTAAACAAACTTCACGACATGGGTATTGTCCAACGAAAAGAAATCAGCGGGGGGCATTATTATATAAATTTGGAATTATACAGAATATTGGGCACCTAACTTTTATGGTCATGATTAAGGGATTATTTTTGAAATTATAGATTTAGTGGTTAGATTGTATCCTTAATCCTCCTTACATGAAATCATTTATTTTCATAGCTCTCGGTCTGCTTTTATTCTCCTGTGGAGGCGAACAAAACAAGCAAACGCTTGATTACGCTAGCATCTCAATCAAAGTTGATACGGTAATGGTTGACCCAGAAGATAAAATCATCAACCTAAGGTCAGGCCTTTGGAATAGCGCCCTTACGCAAGACGGTTCCAAACTTTATCTTTTTGACCCACAATCTTGCAGTTTGGATATCATTGATTTGAATCAACTGATATTGGAAAAGAGAATACCATTTGAAAAAGAAGGACCCAATGGGACTGGATCGTATGTAACTTGGATGAGTATATTGGATGAGGAACGTATCTTTTTGGCAAATTTTTCTGAAATAGGTTTATTTGATTTACAGGGCAATAAGCTTCGCAGCTATACATTCACTCAAGAGAATTTTGATAAACTGGAAGAGGGCACCAATTTTTATAGAAAAGCCTTGGCCTCACATGATGGCACTATCTTATGGGGCATGCTAGGAAGCATGATAAGAGAAGAGGAAGTTTTTACGAAAGTTGATTTTGAAGAAAAACGCATCGAAGAAATAGCCCTCCCAGGAAAAGAATTACTTCAGGATTATCCACTGAAAATCAGTACGGAAAACATGAATGGAGTTATGCCTGCTGTCAAAACCTTAAGCAGAGCTGAAAATAGATTAATCTTAGCCAATTCAGCCTATGCCAACTTATTTGTCATTGACATCAACACAGATAGTGCGTATCAAATAGACTATAACCCCAAACTCACGGCCAAAAGTAAAAAAGGTGGTTATCCATCCGAAGTTGATTCCGAACAACGCTTTAGAGAGGTCGCAGAGCAAATCCATGCCGAAATCAATTTCATTGCACCTATCTGGGATGCTCAACAGAAGAAGTTTTACAGATTTTCATTTGAAACTAGCCCGACAGGGGTTTATGATGGACCACTTTTCAAAATGCCAGAGAATAGACCCATAGCAGCAGTTTATCTCAGCATATTTGACGAAAACTTGAATCTAATCGGAGAAACATTGACTGACTTGAAAGTTGCCCCAATATATTCCTTCGTGAAAGACGGCGTGATTTGGGTGTATGTAAATGTAGATGATGAAATGGGATTTGTAAGATTCCATGTAAACTAAGTTATTTAAATCACTTTTACGTCAGACGCACAATGGACGATTTACCCAAAACATCCCAATTCTTAAAAAAACACTGAAAGAAGGGAAGAAATCAAAAGTCCCTTCTTCAATTTACCATGAAATTCGGAACTGAAATTTTCATTTTTCATGGTAAAAATCGAGAAGGTGGAATCTTTAGGAAAAATATCTAAGAATCCTTCCTGCGGGATAGCTGATACAGCGGCAAAAGAAGGAATTATCATCTACAGAGGAAAAGAAGTCTATCCGATAGCATCCACTATCCGGGTAATGGGACTTTATCAATTCATTCAAGAACTCACCAATACCTAACATAAAGACTTCCTCAAAAAATCCTACAACAGATACTTGTAGTGTCCTCAATAAGCGTTTTTTAAGATAAAAAAGGGTATTTCATCCAATTTTTGAAGTTTTGTAGTATGCATCAGAAAGAATTGATGTATTCCTACACTTTGTTTTTTTCCTTTCATTGTGCTATTTACAATCGTTTTACGAATACGAATTTTTGCTACATCACGCAGGTGTTGCATGATTATATATTTTCTATGATGAAGTACCTATACCCAATGGCATTTTGCATCTTGTTTTTAACATCCTGTGGAAATGCCCAAAATAACCAAGTAACTGTCGTACGCGACGAAAGCGGCATGAGGCTCCAAGTGAATGGAGAAAGCCTCATGGTCAATGGTATGAATTGGGATTACTTCCCAATTGGAACCAATTACAATTACAATCTTTGGAAAAAATCAGATGCTTTCATCAAACAAGCATTAGATGATGAAATGTCTCTTCTACAGCAAATGGGAGTAAACGCTATTCGCGTCTATACCGGAATACCTGCCAAATGGATTACGTACATCTACGAAAACTATGGCATCCATACCATGCTAAATCATTCCTTTGGAAGATACGGTGTAGAAGTGGAAGGTAGTTGGATGGCCAATACAGAATATGCGGATTCCAGAGTTCAAAAGATTCTTCTGGATGAGGTTCGTCAAATGACTCAGGAATATAAAAACACACCAGGTTTACTTTTATACCTGTTGGGCAATGAAAACAACTATGGCCTCTTTTGGGGAGGAGCCGAAACGGAAGATATTCCAGTTCAGGACAAGGAATCTACCAAGCGAGCAAGGGCTATGTATCGTTTATTCAATGAGGCAACTCTTGAAATGAAAAAAATCTCCACCAATCACCCAATTGCGATTTGTAATGGAGACTTGTTGTTTTTGGAAATTATCGCCGAGGAATGCAAAGACATCGATATTTTTGGCATCAACATTTACAGAGGCCTCTCTTTTGGAGATACCTACGATCGAGTTTTGAAAGAGTTGGATAAACCAGTTCTTTTGACCGAACTGGGTGCAGATGCGTATCATTCTATCAAAAATGAAGAAGACCAAGAATCTCAAGCCATGTATTTAGTGGCCAACTGGAAAGAAATGTACGAACAAGCTGCCGGCATGGGTAAAGCAGGCAATTCCTTGGGTGGGTTCACCTTTCAATTCAGCGATGGTTGGTGGAAAGTGGGTCAGACCAAAGACTTGCACAAACACAATACCGAGTCCACTTGGTCCAATGGGGGCTATTTCCATGATTACAAGGAGGGTCAAAATAACATGAACGAGGAATGGTTTGGCATTTGCGCCAAAGGACCAACCACCAATGAAGGCCACTACCCCCTTTATCCACGTGCAGCCTATTATGCACTCCAACAAGTTCATGCAATCAATCCATACGCATCGGGTATGACATTACAGGACCTTCAAAACAATTTTGAAAAGATTGATATCGCTGCTGCTAAAGCCAAAGCAATCACAGAAGGTCCAGATACATGAATACACCGGTTAGATTCAATTAACAATATGCCACTAGAAGAAAAAATAGAAGCACTGATCGCCCAAATGACTTTGGAGGAAAAAATTGGTCAAATGACCCAAGTGCGTCATTTTGATGATGTCAGTGTAGAAGATATCCAATCCAAATTTATAGGCTCGGTGATTCATACCCAAGGACCACTACCCGGTGTTGAGGCTGCTGAATGGCAAGAAAAATTTACTACCTTCCAAAAGCAAGCATTATCGACTCGTTTGGGTATTCCGCTAATTTTTGGAGTAGATGCTGTGCACGGACAAAACACCTACGAGGGTGCCACCATTTTCCCACATAATATTGGCTTGGGTGCCGCTGCCAATGAAGAATTGGTTGAAAAATCAGCAGCTATCACGGCCATTGAATCCAAAGCTACAGGCTTTCACTGGGTATTTTCACCCTGTGTGGCTGTGCCTATGAATGAAAAGTGGGGACGTGTTTATGAGGCTTTCTCCGAAAGCACCGAACTCACCACCAAACTCACCAAAGCCTCTGTCAAAGGTCATCAAGGTCTCAACGGAAATTCAGGAGTAATGGCCACTGCCAAACATTTTATAGGCGATGGAGCAACAGACTATGGTGTAGAAGGTGGTAATACTACGTTAGGAATGGATAAAGTATTGGAACGACTGCTTCCACCCTATCAGGTCGCCATCGAGACTGGCATCGCTTCCATTATGGCCTCCTTCAACACCTTGCATGAAGTACCTATGCACGCACATAAGGAACTGATTACTGGCTTACTCAAAGAAACCTTGGGCTTCCAAGGAATCTTGGTCTCAGACTGGAAAGCTTATTCCCGTTTTGGTCAAAATGCCATCATCAATGCAGGAGTCGATATGGTCATGGCTGTGGATGGAGATTTGGACATGTTCCAAGAAGGTGTCAAGAATGGAGTACTGGAAGGAGAAATTTCGGAAGAGCGTATCAATGATGCTGTACGAAGAATACTCAGACAAAAATTTAGATTTGGTGTGTTTGAAAATCCTTTCCCTGATAAAAGTTTAATCCAAAAAATTGGCATACCTGAACACCGCACAGTAGCCAAACAGGCCGTTCGAGAGTCTTTGGTATTGTTGAAAAATGAAAAACAGACCTTGCCTTTAAAGAAAGATTCCAAAATCGTGGTAGTTGGAGAGTTTGCCAACAATTCGGGTTTACAATCGGGTGGTTGGACTGTTAACTGGCAGGGTACGCATGAAAACTATGCGGGTGCTACTACCATTTTGGAGGGTATTCAACGCATGGCTTCAAAGGAGGTAGTGTATGATCCTGATGGAACAGCAGCGGTTGATGATGCAGATGTAGCCATCATCGTAGTAGGTGAAAAACCCTACGCAGAGTTTTTCGGAGATATCGGTGGAGAAATGAATTTATTCCAACTTACCCCGACAGAGGAGCATCAACAATACATCCAAACCTATAAGGCTAAAGGAATCCCAACTGTCGTTGTGATGATTTCAGGCAGGCCCTTGGTAGTCACCGAACAAATCAATCAAAGCGATGCATTTGTAGCAGCCTGGCTGCCCGGTTCGGAGGGAGATGGGATCGCAGAAGTACTCTTTGGTCAGTTTGATTTCAAAGGAAAACTTCCACATTCCTGGCCTAAATCCGTAGAAGATTTTGAAGGAAAATATGGCCCAAACTATTGGGATCCTTCCATTACTCCTCTATTTCCTATTGGTTTTGGATTAACTTATCGATAGCACCTAAACAATATTCCCATGAAATCTAACTTCATCAAATCCTTTTGCATATGGGTATCACTTGCGGCAGCGTTTGCTTGCAGCAGTAATCAATCAGAAAAACAATCAGATAAATCTATAAAAGAAGTGACAGCACAAGATATTTTAGGTAATCCGGCCTACAGGGCTATTTCGTACGAAGGGTATAGAGAGAAATCAAGAGAGATTCAGCCCACAGTAGCACAATTGAAAGAAGATGTGAGAATTTTACACGCGATGGGCATCCGACTCCTTCGGACCTACAACGTACAGTTTGCACACGCATCCAATTTGCTCAAAGCCATCTCCGAAATCAAAGCAGAAGACCCCTCCTTTGAAATGTACCTGATGTTAGGCGCATGGATTGACTGCAAAAATGCATGGACAGGCATGGAGCCAGATCATAATGTAGAGAGTGAACAAAATGAAGAGGAGATCAACCGTGCCGTAGCACTCATTAATCAATATCCAGACATTGTCAAAATACTCGCCATCGGTAACGAAGCCATGGTCAAATGGGCTACCAGTTACTATGTGCAGCCTGATGTAATCCTCAAGTGGGTCAAGCATACGCAGGCATTGAAGGCGGAAGGTAAGCTACCCAAAGACTTGTGGATTACTAGTTCAGATGACTTCTCTTCTTGGGGTGGCGGTGGACCGGAATACCACACAGAAGACCTGAATGAACTGATTCGCTCGGTAGATTTCATCTCCATGCATACCTATCCTTACCACAACTCTCATTACAATCCAGATTTTTGGAGAGTACCGATTGAGGACTCCAAGTTATCAGAAATCGAAAAAGTAGACCGTGCTATGATTCGTGCCATTGAGTTTGCCAAAGCGCAGTACGACTCCGTCACCAATTACATGAAAAGCTTGGGTGTCAACATCCCTGTGCATATTGGAGAAACAGGCTGGGCATCCATTTCGGATGGATTGTATGGGCCGGAAGGGTCGAGGGCTACGGATGAGTACAAGCAGGCCAAGTACCGACAGTTGATGCGGGATTGGACGGATGAAGCGGGGATTTCTTGCTTTTATTTTGAGGCATTCAATGAGCCCTGGAAAGATGCTACCAACCCGATTGGTTCAGAAAACCACTTTGGATTATTCACTGAAAAAGGAGAGGCAAAATATGCCCTTTGGGATTTGGTAGATCAAGGGGTTTTTGATGGCCTTACTAGAGATGGCAATCCTATTACCAAGTCATTTGGAGGGGATAAGGAAAAAATGCTTCAAACAGTCCTAGCACCTCCAGCCAGATAATACTTACTTTAACCACTGACATACCGTAACAATTAACCACACAACCCAAAATTATGTCAACAACCACTAGTACAGTCCCGATGGGGCAAAAAATTGCCTTCGGAGTGGGCATGCTTGCCAACCAAATGTTTCCTGCCTCACTGGGGATATTTATGGTAGTACTCGTACAGAATTTAGGCTTCCCCGGATGGATGTGGGGAGTTGTCTACTTCCTTCCCCGTGTACTCGATGCTGTGACAGATCCCATCATGGGCTTTATTTCTGACAATACGCGATCTGTTTGGGGAAGGCGGAGACAATATGTATTTCTAGGAGCCATCATTATGGGAGTGGCTTTTACGTCCATGTGGCAATTATACGGGGAAAATAGTGTAACCTACAATTTCACCTATTTCCTACTAGGCTCCTTCGGCTTTTACATTGGTTTGACCATATTCAGTGTGCCTTATGTAGCCATGGGCTATGAGATGAGCGAGGATTTCCACGAACGTACCCAAATAATGGCAATTGCCCAGTGGATTGGGCAGTGGGCATGGGTGATAGCTCCTTGGTTTTGGGTGATTATGTACGACCCAAGTTGGTTTCCAAGCCCAGAAGCTGCTACGCGTCAATTGTCCCTATGGGTGGCGGTCGTCTTTTCTGTATGTGCGATGATTCCAGCGATTTTCATTCCAAGTAAATCAACCAAAGATGAAAATTTCTCCCCACTAACATTCAATGCCATCGGAGATAGTGTTGCTAAAATCATCAAAGGGTTCAAAGAAGCCTTTTCTTCTACACCCTTCCGAAAGCTCTGCATATCCACTTTCTTTATTTTCAACGCATTCAATACCGTAGCAGGATTTGTCTTTTTCATCGTTGTATGGCATTTGTTTAATGGGGATGCAGGTGCTGCGGGTTACTGGACACCGATTTTTGGAAGTGTGGGAGCATTGGTTACCACCTTTTTAGTCATTCCCATCGTGGCAGCCATGTCCAGAAAAATCGGTAAAAAAAATGCCTTCATGGTATCTCAGGGAATTGCCTTAGTCGGATATGCCTCCCTTTGGTTTTTATTCGTACCGGGCAAACCATGGATGTTTATTTTCTCTCTACCCTTTCACTCCTTTGGAATCGGAAGCCTTTTTGTGCTGATGATGTCCATGACTGCCGATGTTATAGACTTGGATGAATTAAATTATGGAGTGAGGAGAGAAGGTGTCTTCGGTGCTATTTATTGGTACATGGTGAAATTTGGTTTCGCCATTGCAGGTGGATTGAGTGGGTTGATTTTGACCGTAGTAGGATTTGATGGCAATGCCGCTGTACAACCTGAGGGGGCTGTAGATGGGTTACGATTATTTTTCTCAGGTTTACCCATGCTTGGAACGATGGCGGCCATGTATCTCATGCATGATTACGATGTAGATGAAGAACGTGCCAATGAGATTCGTGCCGAATTGAATGCAAGAAAAACAAGTACAATTGAAGAAACTATCCCCCTGTACCAATCCCAAACATCTCTGATAGTTGGACAAAGGGAAGCCTTGAAAACAGATGTGGACCTGACTGCACATTCACCTGCGGAAGTGAAAAGCCTTTTCAGCGGAGTATTAGGAAGCGGCTTACATGGTATCTGCTTCAGCCCATACTTGGAAGGCCAGCAAATAGGTGACCCATTAAGTGAAGAACAGATTTACCGAAGAATGGCAATCATCGCTCCAAATACGGAATGGGTACGTTCCTTTTCATGCACTGGAGGGAATGAATTAATTCCTAAAGCGGCTCGAAAGTTTGGCCTTAAAACCATGACCGGAGCATGGGTGGACTCCAATAAAGAGATGAATTTAAGGGAAATCAACTCTTTGATAGCGCTCGCAAAAGAAGGCTTGGTAGATATTGCTGTGATTGGCAATGAAGTGTTGATGAGAGGTGATTTGACTTTAGAAGAACTAATAGGCTATATCCATCAGGTGAAAAAGGAAATTCCACAAGTCCCTGTCGCTTATGTAGACACCTACAATCAATTTCTTTCCCACCCTCAACTCATGGAAGCCTGTGATGTGATTCTGGTTAACTGCTATCCATTCTGGGAAGGAATTCATATTTCCCAGGCAAGTAGCCATTTAAGCCAAATGTATGAACTGGTTAAAAATGCAACCAATGGAAAGAAAGTGATCATCACCGAAACGGGTTGGCCGGACAAAGGAACAGCCCTTCACGCAGCCGAACCTTCCGCAGAAAATGCGGTCCGCTACTTTATCAATGCCCAACGCTGGGCTAAGGAATCTCAAGTGGAACTCTTTTACTTCTCTTCGTTCGATGAATCATGGAAGGTAAGACAGGAAGGAGATGTGGGCCAATCTTGGGGCTTATGGAATAAACACGAACAACTAAAATACTGATTACTATGTCGTTTAATGCTGACAAAGTCCTGGCACTGACGGGACGCAATTTTGAAGGATTGTCCAAAGAAGAACTTACAAAACTTTACAATGAGGTATTGGAAGGCGGAATGCATGGACTCTGCTTTAGCCCTTATGTGGAAGGCCAACAACCAGGTGACCAATTGACAGAAGAGCAAGTTCGCCGAAGATTGGAAATCATCCGTCCGTACACAAAATGGGTTCGCTCCTTTTCTTGTACTGAAGGAAATGAATTGATTCCGATCATCGCCAAGGAACTTGGGATGAAGACCCTCGTGGGTGCATGGTTGGGTAAAGACGATGAAATCAACCAAGCTGAAGTCGCTGGCTTAATCAAGTTGGCGAATGAGGGCTTTGTAGATATCGCTGCCGTTGGAAATGAGGTATTGTACCGCAAGGACCTGACTGAAGATGAATTGTTGGGATTTATTGAGCATGTGAAGCAAGCCATTCCGAAAGTTCCTGTAGGATATGTAGATGCCTACTATGAATTTGAATTAAAGCCTCGCATTACCGACGCCTGTGACGTCATCCTTGCCAATTGCTACCCTTACTGGGAAGGCTGCATGCAGGAGTACTCTTTGGTGTATATCAAAGATATGTATCAGCGAGCGCTTCGTGCAGGCAAGGGCAAAAAGGTTATCATCACCGAAACTGGTTGGCCAAGCCAAGGCACCCCCTTGTATGGAGCAGTTCCTTCCGATGAAAACTTCATGAAGTACTTTATCAATATGCAAACCTGGTCCAAACTGGACAACATTGACATGCACTACTTCTCTTCCTTTGATGAGTCATGGAAAGTTGGTGCAGAAGGTGATGTAGGCGCCTATTGGGGAATCTGGACCAAAGATGAAGAGTTGAAATACTAAGCGGGAAATCACCTTTGAAATGAAATGCCCTCAATCGGATCTGGTTGAGGGCAATGAAGACCTGATTTTTAATAAACTCTCACACCTGATTAACAAGGGAAAAATTTGTGAATCTACTTTTCAACATATTTAGTATATTTAATACATGAATTGGAATGAACGGATTATTTCTGATAAAAATGTGCTGATGGGTAAACCTGTAATTAAAGGTACCCGCATCTCAATAGAGTTTATTTTGGATAGATTGGCTAATGGATGGTCAGAGGAGATGATTTTACAATCTTATCCATTGTTAACAAAAGAAGACCTTCTGGCCGTTTTCTCCTACTTGAATGACCTTGTGAAAGATGGATTAGTCTATGAAGTTAGAACTAAAGTCTAATGAAATTTTTAGCAAATGAAAATATCCCGTTGCAAAGCATAGCGTATTTGATAGACCAAAATATTGACATTCTTTCTATTGCTAAAAATTTCCCTGGAATTAGTGATCAAGAAGTCATTGATATTTCGATAAAAAATGAAAGAACAATTATTACGCTTGACTCGGATTATGGAGAATTGATTTTTAAACTGGGTTATAAACCTAAAGCAGGCGTCATTTATTTCAGACTTGGGAATTTTAGCCCTATTTCTATTGGCAAAATTTTATTTGACCTTATAATTAGAGGTATTGATTTTTCTAATAGCTTAACAGTTGTCGATAAAAATTCCATACGGATAAGAAAATATTGAAAACTTTATGAAATCCTTCTTCAAAAGGCAAACTTGGTCCAAAGTGGACAACATAGACATGCACTACTTCTCTTCCTTTGATGAGTCGTGGAAAGTGGGGGCAGAAGGTGATGTAGGTGCCTACTGGGGCATTTGGACCAAAGACGAGGAGCTGATGTACTGAGGAGTAAAGATTTTTAAAAAGAAAACACCCTTTATCAAAATTGATAAAGGGTGTTTTCTAACCATTAAAACAATTAATATATTGAAAGCATAACCTACCAAACTCTACACATTGCAACATAAATCCTTGATGTTTGGCATCATCTAAGAGATTCAACACTAAATTCTATAACCGGTAATTCAAACCTAAAAAATTTCTAATTATTCCATCTCCAAAATAAGAAGGTTCAAACATAAGGTAAACAGGTTTTTGATTATTTAAGGTTAAGATAGGAATTAAAACTTTGAAATACGCTCCAAAACCAGGCATATTATATTGTCTTTGATGAAAGTTAAACACTCCCTGAATTCCTCCTCCTAGCTGAACTTTATGTTGATTAACTTCCATTCCAGTAGTCCAAATCCTTCCAATTTGCAAATTAGAAGACCAACCCCTAAAGCTATTGATTTCTTCCCCTAATGGCCTTGTTGAAAATTTTGTAGCTAAGACATTAACATGCCATCGATTTAAATCTTCATTCAGATCAAACCCCGCTCCAATAAAACCTCCAAATACAGTTAAATCTTTTGAAATAATGGTCTGCAATCCCGGACCCGCACTAAAGGAAAATTTAGAAGATGATTGACAATATACAGATTGTAGTGATAGTATAAATACCAATACATATAAATACGATTTACCTAACATTATAATGTGATTTCTGGGACCAATATAAATTCAGCCATAACTTTTGTATCGAAATCTTTAGCTGCTCTAAAAGTTTCCTCAATTTGATGAAATGCACCTACTATAGCGGAATGATTTCTTGAAAGAGGGTTTTGATTCCTTTCAAACAACAGTCTTAAATTATAATCAATATCATAAGCATTTTGATCCAACTTGGCAAAATCAAACAATTCCTTTCTTGCCTCATAATCTTTTAAGACTTCTCCCATAAACAAACTTAACTCTTTTAACTTGCTTTCATACTCACTTAACTCTTTGCCTTTATTGATCTCCAATAACTCTTGGACTAACAAATCATCCTGTCCAGCATCTTGACAGGAACTAATCACTACTACTCCTAAAAGTAAAATAGATAGATAGATAGATAGATAGATAGATAAATAGATTCTTTTTCATACTTTTTAATTTGGTCTATGAATTTCAAATCTATGAAATAAATTTGTTAAATCTTTAGTTTAATATCCTAATTTTTTTATTTTTTTTGTTTTATTATAATTCTATCAATTATTTTTTTTGAATATGTAAACTATTAATGACCTAATTATCTTCAATTTGAAAACATTTTAAAACATATTAACCATAATTATCAATAAATTATCTCGAGGACGAAAAACGGGTTAGTGCGCATTTGGTTTTATCTTACCTTAAGGATTTAGAGCAGTTTCCTAGGTTCGTAAGACAACACTTGAACTCAATTGAATCGAGCTGTACCTGGCATTGAAAACTTTATGAAATCCTTCATCAAAAGGCAAACCTGGTCCAAACTGGACAACATTGACATACACTACTTTTCTTCCTTTGATGAGTCTTGGAAAGTCTGTGCAGAAGGTGATGTAGGTGCCTATTGGGGCATCTGGACCAAAGATGAGGAGTTGAAGTACTGAGTAGCTAAGCTTTTAAAAAAATTGCCCTCAATCAGATCTGGTTGAGGGCAATTTTGGTTTAAAATCTATATCCTAACCCCACAGAATAGGAGTTCCAATACCATGTGCTTCTATCAAGCACAAAGCCTCTATTATATTGAGGTTTTATAAATAAATTATCAGTAAACTTGAAAATAGCATATGGACCAACTAAGAAAAAGCTATTACTCAACCTACCCAAAACAATCGTTTCAGGATTATCACCTATCTGGCCAGGTCCACCTACCCACCTTTCAGTGATTCCAGCATAGGATAAAGCCAAAAACCCTGTCTGAATACCAAAAGAAAATCTTTCTTTTTGAATAGGTTCATATCCGACATTAAATCGATAATGAAAATAATTTCTATTATCTCCTAATTCCTCAAACCTCTCAAAAATACCGGATCTACTTGTCCCGCTTATGGATCCAAACCCAAGTTCACCTCCAAAGTTAAACTTTTTAAATACATACTTGGAGTAAGCTAAGGCAATTCCTTGAATATCTAGGCTATTACTATACCTTGGTGTATGACCTGATAGGGAAAACCCTGACAACTCCACTTGAAGTCGGTTAATTTGTTGGCCATATATTACCCCACTAAAGGGGAAAATAAAAACGACTAATACTATTAATTTTTTCATGTTTAATGACGTGTCCTTAATATAAATTCGACTTTTTTAATCACGAATCGTCTTCACTTAACTCTTTTTTTGAAGTCGCGGAATAATTGAATCCAGATACTCTATTCTACTAACTAAAACCTGTATCCTAGACCTAGCGATATATTTGTCCAACTCCAATCATAATTCAGAACAGGAACACCTATCAGATAATTTCCGCGCAGAAAGAAATTTTCGGAAATATTGAAAATTCCATAAGGGCCAAAAAAACCCCCAGATACACGTGATCTCCCTAAAGTGGCCCTTCTAGGGTCATCTCCAGGTTGGCCTGGCCCTCCAATAATTATTTCGGAAATACTATTATATGAAAATCTCTGAAATTCAGCCTGAACACCCAAAACAAACCATTTTGTTTGGATTGGTTCAAACCCTAGTCTAACATGGTATTGGGTATAGCTTCTTTTATCTGCAAATTCATAAAATTGTTCTAAAAGACCATGAAATCCTTTCCCCTCAAAATCACCAAAACCCCATCCTGCTCCTACAATCCATCTTTTAGAAAGATACCGGTCATAATTAATACTGACTCCATAATTTAACATGCTATTTTCAGCAACCTGCCCAATTCCTGCATTTCTAAATGCTGAAATCTCAAAACTGTTCTTTTGAAGGTCCTGGGCCTTAGTCCAACCAATTATCAGGAAAGAACAAACTACAAAGGCTATTATTTTCATATCTATTATTGCCTAACCCTCAAAATAAATTGAGCTACATCCTGACAGGAGGTATTCCCCACTAATCCTAAAAATAGGATAGATAGACGTTTTTTCATAATAGTATTATTTTATTTTTTTGAAAATATATTTCGTGATTTAAATACAAACAATACCCAATTTTGGGTATTTTTATCTATAATTATAGAGGAAATGCTAGAAAATATCTTTAAAATTCACTTTGATTTAATCCAATAAATTTCCCAAATCGAGTTAATCTAGGGAATCTCAAGCATGGTAATGACTCCCAAATTTTTGAAATCCCCACTCCTTTCCTTACCTTCATTTCACTATGGTAGATTCATTTATCAATTACTTGGAATACGAAAAGCGGGCGAGTGCGCATACGGTTTTGGCGTATCAAAAAGACTTAGAGCAGTTTGCGGAATTTTGTGCAACAGCATTTGAAAAAGAAGATATTAGCTTTGCCGAACATGCTGAAATTCGTGCCTGGGTAATTGACTTAGTAGATAGCAAGATGAGTCCAACCTCAATCAATCGAAAAATAGCTACCCTACGCTCTTTTTACAAATTCCTCCTACGATCAAGCGAAATCACCAAAGACCCCACCTACAAAATCAAAGCGCTGAAAACTCCCAAGCGCCTACCGGAATTTGTACAAGAGGACGCTATCGATAAAATTCTAGAAGAAATCAATTACCCTATCGACTTTGAAGGACAGCGGGACCGCATGGTGATGGATTTTTTGTACCTCACCGGAGTACGTCTATCAGAACTTACCCAGCTCCAATGGAAAGATCTAGACCTCGCACAACAGCAGGTCAAGGTATTCGGAAAACGCAAAAAAGAACGAATAATTCCTATTATTTCGAGGCTTCAGGAAAATATAATTTCATACAAAAAAGTATTTGAAGAAACATTTCCGAATACAAAAGAAAGTGACTATTTTATCGTTACTAAAGAGAAGGAGCAAGCTTATCCCATGATGATATATCGAATTGTCAGACATTATTTAGACCTCTTTGCTCAGACGACCAAGCGAAGTCCACACTTATTGAGACATACCTTTGCCACCCATTTGCTTAATAAAGGGGCTGATCTCAATGCGGTGAAAGACCTTTTGGGACATGCCAACCTCGCCGCAACGCAGGTGTATACGCATAATTCTATGGAAAAACTCAAGGCTGTGTATAATCAAGCACATCCGAAAGCTTAATATACGTTTAACTTTAAACCAGTAATGTTATGAAACTTCAAATGCATTCCATCCATTTCGACGCTGACCAAAAGCTGATCGACTTTATCCAGAAAAAAGCGGATAAATTGGATACGTTTTATGACCGCATTGTCGATGGTGAAGTTTTTATGAGACTTGACAAAAACGAAAAGAATGAAAATAAAATAGTAGAAATCAAACTCAATGTACCCGGCAAAATACTTTTTGCCAAGCAACAAGCGGACTCCTTCGAAGCTGCAACTGACGAAGCTGTAGAAGCACTCCGAAGACAATTGAAGAAGTTTAAAGAAAAAGTGGTTCTAGCCCACCAATAACAAGAAGCCTCGCACCCGCGGGGCTTTTTTTGTATAGAAGAACCATGAACCCAGATTTTTATAGGAAAGAAAAACCATGAAGAAGTTAAGGGACATTAAGAGCAAACCTTCATTCCCTTAATGCCTTAATGGTAAAAAATCCTAACTAAATTTTTTTCGCTACCCCTGATTTCCAGCCGAAATAGGTGAACAACAGACTACAGATCAGCAACAAATAAATCAACAAATTCCAATCCTGCCAGATATCAAAAGCTATCCCAAAAAGTAAAGGCCCCAATGCAGCCAAGTAGTACCCAGTCGATTGAGACATACCGGAGAGAGAAGCCGTAGTTTGCTCGGCATCAGTTCTCAGGCCAATTAAGGTATAGGCTAGTGAAATACTAGAACCCAAGCCAATTCCAACCAAAAGTAATCCAGCATAATTGATCCAAAGTAAAGAACTAAAGAGCGTCAAAAACCCGAGAATGTACATCCCTCCCAACACCAACACCATCCCCACTTGATCTTTGAACTTCACCGCAATAATCGGCGCCAAAAAAGAACCAAGCAATCCTACCAATTGCATCACCGAAATCAACACCCCCGCTTCCACAGGACTCAATCCCCGATCAATCATCATATCCGGTAGCCATGCCACAATGGTAAAAAAGAGTAAGGACTGCACACCCATAAACAAACTCACCTGCCAAGCCAAACGCGATTTCCAGACATTGACTTTAGGAGTATTTGAATGTTGTTGCTTTCCTTGAATCTTTACAGCTGCTTGAGGAGCCCAAACCAAAATTCCAATAAGGAGTAACACAGCCCAAAACAACAAAGAACCTCGCCATCCCCAATCCAAGTCCAAAGCCAAAGGAGCTGATATCCCCGAAGCAATCGCCGCAAATAAAGTCATCCCCGTAGTGTAGGAGGCTGTGGCAACACCGATTTTGTGGGGCAAACGGTTTTTAATCAAAGGAATCAGTAGCACATTACAAATCACAATCCCTATCCCTGTGATGCCAGTCCCCATAAATAAGAGCCATGAACCACCCTGAACACGCAGAATTGTACCTATCAAAATGAGCACCAATGCCCAAAATATAGCCTGAGAATTACCCAAGCGCTTACCTATAGCTGCCGAAAACAAGGAAAAGGTCGCAAATGTCAATAGTGGCAAGGTAGTCAGAAATCCGGCCCATCCATTGCTCAAGCCCAAATCCTCTCTAATCATTGGAATCAAAGGCCCTACAGCCGTGATCGAAGGACGCAAATTAAAAGCGACCAATAAAATCCCAAAAAACAAAAACCCATTACTCTGGGCCAACTTTCTTATTTCCACTTTTGCTCTTCTAAACCGCAAAGATGCAAAGGCAACGCAAAGAACCCAAAGAATATTTTTCTATCTCAGCGCCCTCAGCGCAAAACTTTGAGACCTTTGCGGTTACAATTTCCTAGAAACAAAACATCCTTCTCAACCCAACGCCCCTATTTCAACCTTATTTCCACTTTATTTCTACCTTATTTCAATCAATATCAAATATCTACCAATATCCCTAAGTATCAACTATTCTCCACCACCAACTCCTTCACACACTCCACCCAAGTATCATTGGAGTTTAAGCTTGGTACCAGATCCCATTGTTCACCACCTAGTTCGATGAATTCCTCTTTGTACTCCTGTCCAACTTCCACGGTTGTTTCCAAGCAATCAGCTACGAATGCCGGTGAAAACACCAACACTTTTTTGATACCATCTTTTGCCAATTCCTCAATCACATCCTCTGTGTAGGGCTGAATCCAAGTATCTTTCCCTAGTCGAGACTGGAAGCAGGTAATGGTCTTTTCCATAGGGATGCCCAATTTCTCGGCAATCAGACGTGTAGTGTAGAAACACTGCCCTCGGTAGCAAAACTGATTTTTCTTGGTATAATTCCCACAGCATTTGTCACTCAACTGACAGTAATTATCCACAGAACCCTTTTTGATTTGTCTGGCTGGAAGGCCGTGGTAAGAGAACAGGTATTTATCATACTCCTGCTTGGCCATCCACTCCCTACCCAATTCAGCCCAAGCTTCCAAGAATAGCGGATGATCCACAAAGTTATTGACGAAAGAAATATTAGGTATAATCTGCCAAGTACGGGCAATCTCCATCACTTTGTCCACAACAGAGCCATTGGTAGCAGAAGCATACTGAGGAAATAAAGAAATCACGATGATTTTCCTCACATTGGCTTTATTGAGCTTATTCAATCCTTCCTCAATACTTGGTGTTTGGTAACGCATGGCCATTTCGACCACGTACTTATCCTTATCCAGTTTTTCAGCTACTTTATCACGTAAGTCTACTGTATGAAACATCAAAGGAGAACCTCTTTCTTCCCATACTTTTCTATATTCTGCGGCTGATTTGAAAGATCTAAAAGGAGCAATAATCAGATTGACCAACATCCATCGTGGAATAAAAGGGAAGTCAATCACGCGTCCATCCATCAAAAACTCTCTCAAGTATTTTCTAACATCACCAACAGCTGTACTGTCAGGAGTACCCAAGTTGACGAGCAATACGCCAATTTTAGCTTTATTCTTACTCATGATATATTCTAGTAACGTCTTTTTCCAAATAGAAACCAAAAGTACTGTCTTTGGTTGCAATTTACCAATTGAATCTTTGTATCGTTGATTGACTGCTTTAGGTTGCAGCAGCTTGTTCTTCTTTAGCCGCCTTCAGAGACCACTTCATCAACGGGCCACTGCTCATACTGGTTACAATAGCCATGATAACTAAAGCCACAAAGAGCTTCTCCCCAATCAATCCATTTTCTAATGCAATCAAACCCAAAATAATTTCCATAGCACCACGAGCATTCATCCCAAAACCAACCGCCAAGGATTCCTTAACATTGAAGCCACCCTTGTATGCCCCAAAGCCACTTCCCACAATCTTTCCTGCAAATGAGATAACCAAGATTGCCAAGGTAAGCAGTAGGTCAAAATTGGTAAAGAAATTAATCTTCAAACCAATAGATACAAAGAAAAGTGGTGCGAAAATATTGTTGATAAATTGATGCACAATCTCTTTGGCTCTCTCGGACATGTGTTCGGAGTCTCCCAAAGCTACACCCAACAAAAATGCCCCAAAAATCGCATGGATTCCCAACCACTCCGTAAATGCAGCAGCCATAAAACAAAAAGCCATGGAAAGTGACAGTACACCACCCGGCCAAGCTAATTTTTTATTGATCCAAGGCAATGCTTTATTGATGATAAACTTCCCAATGGTCAACATAAAGAAGGTAAACAACAAGGTAATCCCAATAGTCTGCATCAAGGAGAGATTACCCGCTTTACCCATAAAGGATAAAATCACGGAGAAAATCAACCAACCGATGATATCATTGACCATAGCGGATGCCACGATCAACATGCCCATTTTGGTTTTAAATAAATCCAAATCCATCAAAATCCGCACGACGACGGGCAATGCAGTAATCGACATGGCTGTACCCATAAACAATGAAAACAGCAATCGGTCCCCCTCTGCCAAGCCAAAGAACTCCGGAAAATAATACGGGAATACAAAGCCCAAGGCAAATGGCACCACCAATCCAAGCAAACTTATGCTCAGCGCTGATTTACCCTGAGACCACACCAAATGCAATTCGACTTCTAGGCCTGCAATAAATAATAAGAGTACAACTGCTATTTGTACAAATCCATCCAAGGCCAAGTTGGCGTTTGGATTGCTCATAAAGAGCGTTTCGTGAAATTCCGGAAAAAATGTTCCCAAAATCGTGGGACCCAATAAAATTCCGGCAAGCAACTCGCCTACAACAGCAGGTTGTTTGAATTTCTGCGCTATCTCCGCAAAGACCCGCGCCAGCAGCAACATGGCCGCTAGCATCAGAAATAGATTGACTACATCTTGATGTGATAAATGTTCCATGAAGCTGTTTACTTTTTAACAATTAATAAATTACAAGGCAAATCACTGAGGATTTCCTCCAAATCATGTGGAAACAATCGATCCAACAGCCCCAATTTCCCTTCATCTCCTACTATCAGCAAATCCGCCTTTACATCTGTTGCAAATCGAGCTAACTCCACTGCCCATTTACCACAGGTAATTTTGATATGCACCTTCAAATTTCCTTTATCCAATCCTTTCAATATATTTTCCACGTAAGCCACTTCTTCCGCTACCAGCCTTCTTCGGGTGTTGGCTATTTCACTTTCCCCTCCCTCTCCAGCTGTAGCCATCTGCATACCATACATTTTAATTTCATTCACGATAAATACCTGCTTGGCCTGATCTATCTTACACCAATCCAATCCCCGTGCAATAACCCGTGGCGTTTGCTCTTGTTGCGTACCATTGATCACTACCTTGTCAAAAGGGGTTGGTTTTTCCAAGGGCTCTATCAACATAAGCACAGAACATTTAGACTTACGGATAATTTTTCGGGCTATGGAACCTATGTAATATTGAAGTAAACCCTCCTTTTTTAAGGCACCCGCGACCAACAAATCCACTCCTTGTTTTTCGCATACTTCCATGATTTTATTGGCAGGCTTCCCTTGTTCCCAAAAAACTTTGGTTTTTTGATGAATCCCCATATCCTGTAGGATTTGAGTCAACACGTTCATCTGGGACTCATCCTGTTCACCAACATGAATCAGGATTAATTCTGCATCAAAAATCTCTGAAAGACGCTTGGCTTCAGCGATCAATGCTGCAAAACGAGGAGAAAAAGCAATGGCAAGGGCAATCTTCTTAAACATAACGGCAAAGTTTCAAGGGGTAAAATACCAATTTTATTTGCTTTTGGGTAAGAAAAATCAAAGAGTTTGAGGAATGGCAAATCACTCCTTCCATTTATCCAATACTTTAACCACTTAGCAAAGCTTTAGTCATGCTACACGAAGGCCGTTCCCAAGAGCCATATTTTTTTCGTAACATAGGGCTCGATTAGCTATCCATGCTAATTCAAATCAATCGGAATATAACCTGATAATTTATGAAGAAAAACCTACTATCATGGGTTGCCGGTGCTGGAATGCTCTTAGCTATACAGACCGAATCCTTGGCGCAGCGGGATTATCCCACCCTCAGCCAGATGACCCAACGGCTGCAAGCCATCTCGGGTAGCGGCAGTGCTGCCAAACTCAGTTCCTTAACCAAGACTGAAGGTGGAAAAGACATTTGGGTACTCAAAGTCGGAAAAGGCGACCTAGACAACAAACCTGCCATTGCCGTAGTGGGCGGAGTGGAAGGATTCCATGTATTGAGTGTAGAGCTTGCGCTACAATTTGCCGAGTCATTGGTAAAAGACAATAGTGCAGCACTAGACAGAAACACCTTTTACATATTCCCAAATATGTCTCCTGATGCTTACGAGCAATATCATGCATCCTTAAAGTACGAGCGTAGAGGTAACGCTGCAAAAGTAGACCACGATAGAGATGGACAAGTTTCTGAAGATGGCTATGTTGACTTAAATAAAGATGGAGTGATCACCATGATGCGTGTAGAGAGCCCTATGGGTGACTACTATGTACACGAAAAGGATCCTCGCGTAATGGTCAAAGCTGACAGAAGTAAAGGAGAAAAAGGCACACACATGCTAATGACTGAATCTCGTGATACTGACAAAGACGGGAAATTTGGTGAGGACTTGGAAGAAGGTATTGCCTTCAACCGATCCCTAACCTACAAATTCCCGATTTTCACTCCATTAGCAGGTGATTTTGCAGTATCCCAAGTGGAAGGAAGAGCCATGTTGGATTATTTGTTCGATCAGTGGAATATCTTCGCAATTTTCACCTTCTCTCCTGCGAATAACTTATCTTCTCCATTGAAGTACAATGCTGCAGATGCGCGCAAGAGAATCGTGACTTCTATGCTGGAAAAAGATGTAGCCATCAACAGTATGGTATCAGGGATTTACAACAAAACAGTTACTCAAAAAGCCTACAATCAGACCAACCAAGGTACTGACGGGGATTTCTTTCAATGGGCATATTTCCACTTTGGAAGATTAAGCTTCTCTACACCAGGATGGTGGGTACCTGAGTTTAAGGATGCAGACGGTAAATCCAATCCGAATGCAGAAGCAAATTTCCTTGCTTGGGCAGATAGCGAAGGCATTGATGCATTTGTGGATTGGCAATCAGTTTCCCACCCTGACCTCCCTGGGCAGAAAGTGGAAGTTGGAGGCATCAAGCCATTTGTCATGTACAATCCTCCGTTTGAGAAAGTAGCTGACATTGCGAAAGAACACAATGAATTCATCTTGAAACTAGCTGAGATGAGCCCAAAGTTGGAGTTTCATAATCTGCAAACCGAAAAGTTAGGCAATGGCCTCACGCGAATCACAGTAGATTTATTCAATAATTCCCCACTACCGACGCATTCCGACATGGGTGTGCGCTCTAGATGGTTGAGAAGAGTTCGTGTAGACATCAACCGTGACGCCAAAGACTTGATCGCAGGTGATAAAATCAAGTTGATCAATAAAATCGATGCTTTTGACAAGACCACATTGACTTGGGTTGTAAAAGGTTCGGGAAGTGTTGACATCAAAGCAGGTGCAGCACATGCAGGATTTGCCACCTTAAACGTGAAACTTTAATCCATCAAGCCATGAAATTAAAAAATTTAGTATATACAGGCCTGATTGGAGCAGCATTGTGCTTCACGGGCATACAGGAATCCACTGCACAGGTAGCTGACGGAAGATATTTCCGTGCACTTGGAACTCCTCATAACCCCAAAGTTCCAGTATCCTGGAATCGCTACCATACCAACTTGGCCTTGGAAGAAATCATGAAAGACATGGCCAAGAAGCATCCAAACATTGTCAAATTGCAAAGCATTGGCAAATCTTACCAAGGCAATGACATTTGGGTCTTGACTATTACGGATTTCAGCACTGGAAAAGCAGAAGACAAGCCTGCCATGTGGATTGATGGAAACATCCACTCCAATGAAATCCAAGGAACAGAATTTACACTCTACACCGCTTGGTACTTAGCCGAGATGTATGGGGATTTAGATTTTATCACGCAATTGCTGAAAGATAAAACCTTCTACATTGCTCCAACGATCAACCCAGATGCCCACGATTACTTCATCAAAGAGGCTAACAATCAAAACTCCCCACGTTCGGGAATGATGATTTTTGACAACGACCGTGATGGAGAATTTGGTGAAGATCCTTTTGATGATTTGAATAAGGATGGGCACATCACCATGATGATCCGTAAATCTCCTACAGGTCGATTCATTAAAGATAAAATGGACCCTCGCAAGCTTATCATGGTAGGCCCCGATCAGCAAGGAGAATATGAAATGCTTGGCTATGAAGGGATCGATCGGGATGGAGATGGTGTCATCAACGATGATGGTATCGGATATTATGACCCCAACAGAGACTGGGGTTGGAACTGGCAGCCGGATTATATTCAATCAGGTGCTTTGCGCTATCCGTTCTCCGTTCCAGAAAACAGAGCAGTAGTTGATTTCGTCATGAAGCACCCAAACATTGCTGCAGCTCAATCTTACCACAATTACGGAGGGATGATTCTAAGAGGTCCTGGTGCTGAAGAGGATTTGGGCACATACAATGCTACAGACGTACGCGTGTATGATGCTATCGCGAAAAAAGGTGAAGAGTTTATGCCAGGCTACAGATATCTAGTCGTATACAAAGATTTGTATTCTGTATTTGGTGGACAATTGGATTGGTTTTACGGAGGAAGAGGGATCTTCACTTACTCCAATGAATTGATGACTTCCTACTTGTATTTCCATACAAATGCAGGCAGAAACAATCAGGATGAGCAGTTCAAAGCTGATGACTATTTACTCTTCGGGGATGCCTTTGTCAATTGGGAAGAATATAATCACCCTCAGTATGGCACAATCGAAATCGGAGGTTTCAAAAAGAACTTCGGAAGATTACATCCAGGCTTCTTGATGGAAACGGACGCCCATAGAAATGCCGCTTTCACCATTCTTCACGCCTATCATACCCCAAAACTTTCTGTATCTGATGTGAAAGAAAAAGATTTGGGCGGTGGCTTACGTGAAATCACGGCTACCATCTACAATGAGCGCATGATTCCAACGCACTCTTCTCAAGACTTGAAATACAAAATCGAGCGTCCGGATTACATCAGTATTTCAGGTGCAAAAGTTGTGGCAGGTTTTGTGGTAGAAAATGAGGATTTCAACAAACTTGCCGAACAAAAAGTCAATCCTGAAAAAATCGCTGTTGACAATATCCCAGGTATGGGCGCTGTAAAAGTTCGCTGGATCGTCAGTGGAAACAGCAAGTACAGTATCACGGTTGATTCTGCCAAAGGCGGTAAAGCTAGTTGGAGCAAATAAAGAATAACGGCTAACATTAAGTCCATTAATTACATTGAAAGCCTGAGAGCAATTGTTCTCAGGCTTTTTTTACACTAGAAGGGACCCAAGTAAGTTTATAATATAATCATCCAATACTGCTCCTAAATTACCAATAATCAATTCACTAGTACTACGAAACAAAGGCTTTCATCGCCTGCAGCAAATCCCGCTTGGTCATATAACCACCCTTCCTCCAAAGAATTTTACCCCGCTTAAACAAGATATAATGGGGTATGGAGCGCACACCGAATTGCAAACTTACCTGAGGATTACGGTCTACATTGAGTTTAAAGAGTTTAACTTTCCCTCCCAACTCTCCAATAACCTGTTCCAACACAGGGTTCATTGTCTGACAAGGAGCACACCAATCCGCATAAAAATCCACCAAAACGAACTCATCGGATTGGTTGACCACATCTTTAAACTTCTTCTTTGCCATCTACTGCTGATTTTGTACAAAAATACAAGCTAACGATTAATTCTCCGGTGACCAAAAACACTAATTCCTCTGGCGGTACTCCAATTCGAAAACTAATCTTTTAACAAATTTTTGGATAAAATTTCCCAAACCTAAGTTTTAAATAGGTATATTCGTGAATTATTAGTTAAAAAATCAAAAAATGGTTCGAAAAGCGAACAAGATTTTGAAAATACCGTTGATAAACCTAGTAAATTTGTCCCAACTAAAACCTAAACCAACGATTATTTAATATGCAAAGACCAGTAAAGTATCTATTGCCTTTAGCACTTTTCTTTATTCTAGTATTTTCAGCTTACCAACTCAAAAATGAACTAGCAGAATTGGCAGAAAGAATTCTCGCCCAAACTGAGAGCTACACTAATGATTTCCCTGAAGAAAAAGTCTTCCTTCATCTAGACAGACCCAATTATGCAGCTGGAGATTTTATTTGGTTCTCAGTTTATATTACCGCAGGTAGTCCTGACATTCCTTCGCCATTAAGTAAAGTGGTCTATGTGGATTTATTAGACAATGAAGGAAATTTAGTAGAACAAAGTAATGTTCGAATCACTGATGGGCACGGAGAAGGAAGTTTTCGATTAAATATTTATGCAAAAGAAGGAACCTATCATCTAAAAGCTTACAGTCATTGGATGAGAGGTTTTGAAGAAGAATCTTATTTTCAGACAAGCATTCAGGTACTTGAACCATACAATCTCAAGTTTCAGCCTAATACAACATTTACTTATTCAGAAACGGCAAATGAAGTCTCTTACAATGCGAGCATCACAGCACTAAATCAATCATTGCAATCCTTAGCAAACGAAGAGATTCATTATGAACTATTGCAACAAGGCAAAACCTTAAAAGAAGGACGTTTCATAACAGATGCCGAAGGTAAGTATACCTTAAACTTCAATCTACCACAAAAAGATTTGGAAAAGCTAACCGTACTGGTACTTATTCAAAAGGAAAATGAAGAATATAGCATCTCCAGAAAGTTTATCTTACCTACACCACTCTCAGTGGCAGATATACAATTGTTACCCGAAGGAGGAGATCTCATCGCAGGCTTCCCCAACAAAGTTGCTATTCGTTCCATTAGTCCAGCAGGTTTACCTATAGAACTGCAAGGGAAACTAACAGTAGGTGAGGAAGAAGTAACTTTTTCGACCAATACCAGTGGACTTGGGCAATTTACCTTTACACCACAATCTGGGATAACCTACAAAGCATCCCTTACTAGAGGAAATGAACAACTGGAAAAAGCACTCCCAGCAATCAAAGATACTGGTATCAACCTTACAGTAGACAACCTTAGGGAAGGTTTAGTAAACATTCTGATCCAAGCTAGTAATTTTAATAACATTTCACCGAATGGAGAGGGACTTCTCGTAGTGCATGCTCGAGGAAGAGTTGGCCACATGCAGAAAATCAATCTTGCCAGTGGGGTATCTGGCGCTCGAATTCAAAAGTCACAATTAGCTCCAGGTATCAACCAAGTGACACTTTTTGAGCCAAATGGAACTCCACTTGCTGAAAGACTGATCTTTATTCCGCAAGACAATAAGCTGGATTTTGCTTTGGAAACAGGTAATTTAAACCTAACTGCTAGAGGAAAAAACACATGGAAAGTTCGAATTAATGGTGACAACTTTGAAGGTGGATCATATTCCATAGCGATCACAGATGCTAATGAATCTCCTGGGTCTTTTGATAGCAATATTTTCTCATACCTTAAGTTAGAGTCTGAACTAAGGGGGACTATCCATAACGCAAAAGCTTTGTTTACTGAAGGCTCTAATATGGAAGAGCTGGATTTAGTCATGCTCACCCATGGTTGGAGAAGGTTTAACTGGGAAAAAGTGCTGGCAGGAAACTTTGGAAATGAGCATTTCATAGAACAAGGAATCAATATAACAGGAACAGTAAAGCCAAAAGAAGAACGTAGAAGAGGCTTAAGCGGTGGCACTGTAACTGCATTCTTAAAAGGGAAGGCAGAGGAGTTTGTGATGGCTGAATTTGCCGAAAATGGGCGGTTCATCATAGATGATATGGATTTTCAGGATACCAGTCAGTTGGTATTGACTGTACAAGATAGAAGGCTACGGGAATTCGTGAGTTTAGAATTGGATAAACCCTTAGCCAAATACGAACAATGGAAAGGTTTCAATCCATTGTACCAACCCTTTGAGATCAATCCTGTCATGAGGGATTATTTGACAAATGCGGACAAAAGAAGACAGGTAAATGTGGCTTTCGACGAAATGGGGACAGTGGATATAGGAGAGTTCGTTGTTAAAGCTCAACGAATAGCTCCCGAAGAAGAAAATATCAATAGAGTATTTGGAAAAGGAGATGTGGTTATCAAACCCTCTGATATTGCCGGCTATGAAGGTTTCTTTGATATTTGGCAGATGCTACAAGGAAGAATAGCTGGCGTGAGAATAGTACCAAGTCCCGTGGGTGGTGGAACACCAGTAATTACCATTAGAGGAGTTGGATCAATCAATCCAGTTTCCCCAATTTTCCTATTAGACAACGTTCAGGTGGACGCTGAACTCTTAAGCACGATTACCCCAAGAGAGGTTGCCACTGTTGAAGTATTTAAAGATGCTGCTTCCTTGGCAATATTTGGTTCTGCCGGAGCAGGAGGAGCTATCGCAGTTTACACTAAAAGAGGTAGTGGATTAGTGGATGTAGGAGATGGAGTATTTAACCTTCAATTCCCAGGCTATACCACACCTAGAGAATTTTATATACCAAGATATGACAAAGAAAATGACCCAAGACCAGACTTCCGCTCTACCCTCTTCTGGAGTCCAAAACTCACCTGGTCAGGCAACGAAGCTACCGTAGAATTTTTCAACAATGACTATGTAGAAAAATATAAGGTGATCATACAAGGCATAGACAAGTTTGGTAGGATTTCTTACTTAGAACAAGAAATTGGAGCTGAATAAGCTATTTTACGCTTAAATCCCCGACCGAAGTTGGGGATTTTTCTTTTTTTGTATAATTTGAAAGCAAACACTATCATTATGAAAAAGCTATTAGTAATCTGCTTGTTTTTTGGAATAATCACCTTTGCCCAAGCACAAGAGCAAGGGGACTTCAGAGTTCAATTGGGCGGTGAATACAAACTCCAAATTGAGGACTTTGGAGCAAATGCCGGTGTGGAATATTTCTTCGCTGATAGATTTGCCCTAGCCCCCAATTTTACCTATTGGTTTCCAAGAGTAGGGCGTAGTATGAACTTTAATATGGATCTCCGCTACTACCTTACTGAAGGGGTTTCACAGGTATATGTATTGGGAGGCTATAACAACTATTGGATCAATCTACAGCCTGGAGTACCTGGCTTGAACCAATCAAGACCGGGCGGTAATTTTGGCTTAGGTGCCATGATTGCGCTGATTGATGGCATAGGCTTAAACACGGAGTTCAAAATTCAAAGCCAAAACACCAGACAATCTGTTTTACGGGTAGGACTAATCTTTGGGATGTAATGGTTTTATTTCTTCGAAAACTCAAATAATTTTCGCTTCTCTTCTTTACTCAGCGCTTCATAGCCTTTATCCGCAATCTTATCTAAAATTGCATCAATTTCCTCTTGCGTAGCTTCTTTTCCGCCTCCACGAAGTGGACTACTTGCTTTGTTGGTCGAAAATCCTTCAAATTTGGAGCCACTACTGCTTGTGGTAGAAGATGAAGAAGTGGGCGTCTTTTGCTTTCTGTAAGAAACGCGAACTTTAGGCCGCTTTTTCAAGAGATTTTCAAAGAACAAACCAATGGCCTGAATAGGAATACCCCAGTCTTTTCCTTTTCTCAACTGATTGATATACAGGAAACCAAGAAGTGCTCCTCCCAAATGGGATAGCTCTCCTCCCGCATTGGAACCTATTGAATTGGCAAAAGCTATCAGTACATAAAAAATAGCAATGTATTTGATTTTTACAGGACCAAGCAATAACAATTGAAAGGTGGTATTCGGAGCCAAGGTAGCCGCACCCACCACGATCGCATAAACCCCTGCACTAGCACCTAACATGCGGGCTACATCTACAGAGTTCGAAAAGTAAGGAGACAAATTGTACATGAGTATATACAACAAGGCACCCGTCAACCCCCCTAAAATATATAGATTAGCTAGCTTTCTACTACCAAGATATTCATGGACCAACAAGCCAAACCAATACAGGAAGAGCATATTGAAAAGGATATGAAAAACCCCTTCATGGAAAAACATATAGGTTACTAAAGACCATGGCTGAATAATCAGACTTTCCAAGGATGCCGGCACCATCAAAATCGAGCGGAACGATTGATACACTTCTCCCAAACCAGCCAAGGTTAGGACTACCCGCAACACCAACATCACAGCAAACACCATCAAGTTGATCGCAATAAGTTTGAACAAACTATTATTGCTTTCCTTGAATGCGTTTTTCAAATTATGCCAAAATCCTCCGTACATCATATCAGTAGAAACTATCTCGTTTTTTTCTCCAGTAAGTTACTAAAATCGCTCCAATCACCAATCCACTTAAGTGAGCAAAATGCGCCACATTATCTAACGGATTATTATTGATGACGTTGTAAATGGTATACAAACCGTATACCAAAACCAAGTACTTCGCCTTCACTGGCATGGGTGGAAACAGTAAGAATAGCTGCGTATTGGGAAAGAGCATTCCAAATGCGATCAATACCCCAAACAAAGCCCCCGAAGCACCTACCATTGGAATATTCGCCTGTATATTTCTCACTTGGCTCATATTCTCCCGTGCACGCTGCTTTAATTCTTTGCTTTCAGGGTTTCTGCTAAAGTTATCAATAAAATCAAATACCCCCGTTCGAAACAAATGCCTGTTTTCTTTGACGAAATCATTGAAACGCTCCGGCGTAGGATCGTTATTGAAAGCGGCAATCTCCTGATCAAGGGAATTCATTCTGTATGCTGTATACCCCGAATACAGCAAGCCAGAACCTACACCACAGACAAGCCATAAGGTCAACAATTTTTTTGGACCCAAATACTGCTCCAACAAGGGCCCAAAAATAAAGAGACCCAGCATGTTGGAAAATAAATGCCATCCATCTGCATGCAGAAACATGTAAGTCAGAAACTGGAAAGGCAAAAACTTACTGCTATGGATATAGTATAATGCACCAATAGCTTTCAATTGGGGCATAATCATGGCTGAAATAAAATAAATCAGCACAGTGATTAAAAGCAGATTTTTTACTACCGGTGTTAAGTTTCTGAACATAGCTTATTTAAGAAAAAAGGCTTGTATCTTATGTAAATCTAATTTGACAAAGGTTTTGTTCCCAGAAAGTCCATAATTCGGGTTTTGACAGGCAAATAATTGCCCCACCACAGATTCCATCTCTGCGGCGTTGAGCTTAGCCCCTCTCTTGATAGATGAGCGCTTGGCCATAGAGCGGGCGAGATTTTCACGGGTATCCAAAGATAGCTCAGACTTGAAGTGCTTAAACTGCTCCAACAAGCCCTCAAACAATGCCTTTTCATTGGTATTGGGTGTATCTGCCGGAATCCCTTGAATCAACACCGTGTCTTTTCCAAATTCTTCGATTTGAAATCCCAAACTGTACAACTCATCCTTGATATCCATCACCAATACAAAGTCGGAAGGACTCAACTGCACATGTTGCGGAAACAAACATTGCTGGGAAGAACCCGCTGCTTTTGCTAATTGACGCTGATAGCGCTCGTACAGGATACGCTCATGGGCAGTTTGCTGATCGATAATGATCAGTCCAGACGACATCTGTGCTACAATATAATTTCCATCCACTTGGAAAACTGTGCCCGTTTCCGTCTCTCTCGGATCAGGAAAATTAAGTGGGCTCTTTTGAGACTCATCATTCGCCTTGGAAGAAAAGGTCAAGACGTCCAAGTCATCCAAAGCACTGCTAGAGGAAGAAACTTCTCTGCTAGGAGCACTGAATTTTTCGGCTCCTTCAAATAACTTTTCCCAGCCAGAAACAGAAGGTCTTTGAAATGAGGGGGATTGAAAGTTTTTGTACTTGACTTCGGCTCCTCGCTCATCTTCTCCCTTGTATCGGTGTTCTTCGCGAAGGGCATCCCTTTTTTCAGAATCCCTGCCAATATTCTCTGAAAAGTTGACATCCAAGGAGAAATCCAGGGTGGGCATCACATGATGAGCTCCCAAAGCTTGCTTCACTGCTGAGCGAATGACACCATACACCGTTCGTTCATCATCAAATTTGATTTCAGTCTTCGTCGGATGTACATTGATATCGATATGGGAGGGGTCAATCTCCAAAAACAGCACATAAAAAGGATGGGCGTCGGCCGGAATCAAGCCTTCATAGGCATTAACAACTGCATGATGGAGGTAATTATTTCGGATATACCGGTTATTCACAAAGAAAAACTGCTCTCCCCTACTTTTTTTGGCAGCAGCTGGCTTGCCAATGTATCCTTTGATCTTGAGATGAGGGGTGTCTTCTGCACAGGAAACCAAATTTCCCTGATAGGTTTTCCCAAAAATTCCTACGATCCTATGGCTAAGTTTCCCACTGCTCAGGTTGAAAAACTCCATATCATTTTGATGGAAAGTGAAAGCCACCTCTGGATAGGATAGAGCCACTCGCTGAAATTCATCCACCAAATGGCGCATTTCTACCGGGTTAGATTTGAGGAAGTTTCTTCTAGCGGGAACGTTGAAAAAAAGGTTTTTAACAGCAATACTAGTGCCTTCGGAGGTAGCTATCGGCTCCTGTTTTTTTACTTCAGAACCCTCAATATGAATCAAGGTACCCAACTCGGCAGCTGTCTGCTTGGTTTTCATTTCAACTTGGGCTACTGCCGCTATGGAGGCCAAAGCTTCTCCCCTAAAACCAAACGTACGGATAGCAAAAAGATCGTCAGAAGTACGGATTTTGGACGTCGCATGACGCTCAAAAGACATACGAGCATCTGTCAGAGACATTCCCTTGCCGTTATCAATCACCTGAATCAGCGCTTTTCCTGCATCTTTCACCACCACCTTTACCGATGTGGCACCTGCATCGATAGCATTTTCCATCAATTCCTTTAAGGCAGACGCCGGGCGCTGCACCACTTCACCCGCCGCTATTTGATTGGCAATGGCATCTGGCAACAGATGGATAATATCACTCATTAATTTCGTTTTCTTCTTAATTTCAACAAAAGGGTAAAACCGAAGATCCCCATGACAGCATACAAGAGGATATAAAAAACTTCCGGGCCATAATAGATATAGCCAAACATGCCGCCTATCAATAAAATGAAGATTACCATCCGGATAAGTCCTGCACTATGCAAGGAGCTTGTTTTCCTACCTTTCAGTTGTGAGCCGGATGAAAAAGCGCCTCTCAGCGAACCTCCATAATTTCTTCGGAGGTTATCTTCATCCTCATCCTCAATCGGTAAAGCGCCTTCCGCTTGTAGTTCTCTTTTAATTTGGGCGGTTCGTTGCTCAATCTCTTCTTTTACGGGATCGTAATAGCGAGGCTTGATTTCAAACCGCATCGGCTGGGATGTCCTGAAGATAGAAGGAAATTTCATGCGTACTCGGATTTAATCTGTTTGGGACGGAAAAAATAAAACTGGTTCAACTTATCAAATATACAACCATTGTTTACGTTTTTTCCGTGTATGTTTGTACAAAACGATGTATATTCATACAAAGTTATTTTAAAATCTAAGCAATAAAAATTAAATACTTGGATGAGAGGTAAAGTTTGGATAATCCTGTTGGCTGCTGTAGTAATTTTTCAGTCTGATGCGGTCTTGGGCCTTGAAAAAAGCCATGAGGACCGTAAGCGGGAAGAGCGTGACCCATTGGTATCCAAAGATCAGCGCAAGCAAACTTCCTGGGTAGATTCGGTTTTCAATTCCATGAGCTTTGAGGAGCGCTTGGGGCAGTTATTTATGGTAGCCGCCTATTCCAATAAAGATGAGCGACACAAACAGGAAATCGCGAAACTCATCCAAGACCAGCAATTGGGGGGCCTTATATTCTTCCAAGGCGGACCTGTCAGACAAGCCAATCTGACCAACTACTACCAATCCATCTCCAAAGTTCCCCTCTTCATAGCCATGGATGCAGAATGGGGAATCAGCATGCGCTTGGACTCAGTCTTGAGCTTCCCCAAAGCCATGACTCTCGGGGCTGTCGCTGACGAAAAACTGATCTACGATATGGGTGCTGAGATGGCCCGTCAATTCAAGCTACTCGGCATGCACATCAATTTCGCTCCTGTAGTAGATGTGAATTCCAATCCCAATAACCCAGTAATCGGCTATCGGGCATTTGGTGAAGAGAAACGCTTGGTGGCCAAAAAGTCTCTTGCCTACATGAAGGGCCTCCAAGACCATGGAGTGATTGCCAATGCCAAGCATTTCCCTGGACATGGAGACACCGAATCCGATTCACATTATACACTTCCAGTCATCCGACATTCAGAAAATAGAATCAAAGACATTGACCTCTATCCCTATCGGGAGCTTATTGATAATGACCTGATGAGTGTGATGGTGGCCCACCTGCACATCCCAAGCTTAGATTCCGAGCGTAATAAAGCCACCACCTTATCCAAATACGTAGTCACCGACCTGCTCAAAACACAAATGAATTTCAATGGGCTGGTGTTTACAGATGCCTTGAATATGAAAGGGGTAGCCAGCTTCCATAAGCCAGGCGAGGTAGATCTACTCGCTTTGTTGGCAGGAAATGATATTTTACTCTATTCCCAGGACGTAGCCAAAGCAAAAGCGCTGATCATCCAAGCGGTAGCTGATGGCAAAATTACTCAAAAGGAAGTAGACGAGCGGGTGCGCAAAGTACTCAAAGCAAAATATTGGGCAGGATTACGAAAAACACCTACCATTGACACCAAAGCCTTGGTTGATAGAATCAATCAACCTGCTACAGCACTGATCGCCGAAAAACTGTATGCTGAGGCTATTACTGTGACTTCCAACAAAGGCAACTTTCTTCCCATCAAAAACTTGGATTTGCAATCATTTGCCTCTGTCAGTTTGGGCGGAGATGCCAAAGTATTTCAACAATATTTAGGGAAATATGCCCCATTCCAACACTTTGACCTTTCTAAAGGTGCGGATGCAGCAAGTCAACAAGCATTGGAGCGAAAACTGGAAAATGTCAATACGGTAGTCATTGGAATCTTTGGTGTGACCAACAGCCCATCGCGTGCCTTCGGCATCCAATCATCGGACATGGCATTTATCCGAAAGTTAAGTCAGACCAAAAATGTGGTAACGGTACTTTTTGGCAATGCCTATGCAGCCAAGCAAATGCAGGACTTCCCGCATCACTTGATTGCTTTTGAAAATAATGAATTTACCCAAAAATTGGCTCCCGAAATCATTTTTGGTGGTAGAGATGCACATGGAATTTTACCTGTTTCGGTGAGCAATGAAATACGTATGGGTTCCGGAGGTTTTATGAGAGGCTTGGACCGCTTAGCTTATGCTATGCCAGAGGAAGTAGGGCTGAAGACTTCTCAATTGAATCAAATCGATGAGGTCATGCAGCGCAGCATCTCCAAGCGTGCTTTTCCTGGGGGTGTTGTCTTGGTAGCCAAAGATGGGAAAGTAGTGTTTGAACGGGCTTATGGGTACTATGACTATCAAAAAACCAAGGCTGTTAGTACAGAAACTGTCTATGACTTGGCCTCGATCACAAAGGTTTTAGCTACCACCCAAGCTGTCATGTTTTTGGCCAGCCGGAAACTGATTGACATGGATCAACCTATTTCCAGATATGTACCCGAATTAAAAAACACTAACAAAGGCAATCTTATTCTCAAGGATATCTTGGCCCATGAAGCGGGACTAGTGGCATATATTCCCCATCAAGCCAAAACAGTGGACGGCCGAACATGGAAATCTGAATACTACAGCGAACAAGCCCTACCAGCCTACAGCCTTCCTGTATCCAACAATATGTTTGGCATCAATACACTACGAGATAGCCTTTGGGTATGGACAATCAAGTCGGACTTGAGAAAATTGGAACCAGGACGTAGGAAATATAGCTATGTGTACTCCGACTTGACCATGTACCTTCTTCAAGCTTTGGTAGAAAGTGTCACCAATCAGCCCTTGGATGCATTTTTGGCACAAAATTTCTATGAGCCATTAGGACTTTACACGATGAGTTTCAATCCTACCATGAAGTATCCACTAGAATGGATTGCACCTACAGAAGATGACGTTGCTTTTAGAAAACGACTCATTCAAGGATATGTACACGACCCTGGTGCAGCTATGTATGGAGGGGTGGCAGGACATGCCGGACTTTTTGGCAAAGCCAATGATTTGGCCGTGATGATGCAACTGATGCTGAATGGTGGGACCTATGGGGGGCTTACGCTGATGGATGAAGCAACTATCAAAGAATTCACCAAACGCCAGTCCTCTCAGAGCAGAAGAGGATGGGGATGGGACAAGCCCGAACCTGAAAAAGGCAAGGGAGGAAGTGCAGGAAGTCTTGCCCCCAAATCAACCTTTGGCCATACCGGATTTACAGGAACTTGTGTCTGGGCAGACCCAGAAAACGACTTGATTTATGTATTTCTTTCCAACAGGGTGCATCCAGATGCCAACAATAATACCTTGCTTAAAGATGGCGTCCGTACTGAAATTCACGATATCATTTATAAAGCTCTCGAAAAATGAACAAAAACCATGTGATAAGATGTTTATATAGTTGTCATAAAAAAGCTAAATATATCCTATGAAAATCGGTATAGTCTGCTATCCTACATTCGGCGGTAGTGGAGTGGTTGCTACAGAATTAGGTAAAGCCTTGGCCAAAGAGGGTCATCAAATCCATTTTATCACCTACAGTCAGCCTACCCGATTGGATTTTTTTAGTGAGAACTTATTTTACCATGAGGTAGACATCAAAAGTTATCCGTTATTCGAACACGCACCCTATGAACTTGCCTTGGCAAGTAAGATGGTCAACGTAGTCAAATACGAGCATTTGGATCTACTGCATGTACATTATGCCATTCCTCATGCATCTGCTGCCTACATGGCCAAGCAAATACTCAAACAAGAAGGCATCGACATTCCTGTGGTGACTACCTTACACGGAACGGATATCACCCTTGTGGGAAAAGATCCAAGCTATGAACCTGTAGTGACTTTTAGCATCAACCAATCTGACGGCGTCACTGCCGTCTCGGAAGATCTAAAAAAGGCCACATACGAACACTTTCCTGTCAAGAGTGAAATTGAGGTAATCCCTAATTTCATTGATTTGGATAGGTTTAAAAAACAGAAAAAGGAGCACTTCAAACGTGCCATTTGTCCCAATGGAGAGAAATTGATTGTTCATACCTCCAATTTTCGCAAGGTAAAACGGGTGGAAGATGTCATCATGGTATTCTTTGAATTGAGAAAACAAATTCCTGTTAAATTGCTTTTAGTAGGAGATGGGCCTGAAAGGGATCGAATGGAACGGCTTTGCAGAGATTTGGGCACCTGTGACGATATCCGCTTTCTCGGGAAATTGGAGGCCGTGGAAGAAGTGCTTTCAGTGGCAGATTTGTTTATCATGCCTTCCGAAAAAGAAAGTTTTGGTTTGGCAGCATTGGAGGCCTTGGCATGTGAAGTCCCCATTTTGACTTCTAATGCCGGAGGTATTCCGGAACTAAATGTAAATGGGGTCACTGGATTTGTTTGCAATGTGGGAGATGTTCATGGGATGACGGAAAAAGCAATGGAAATCCTTGACGATGCTAACCTTCCACGATTCAAGCAACATGCCCTAAAACGGGCCAAAGAATTTGATGTAACCAACATCCTACCCAAATACGTTTCATTCTACGAAAAGACCATTGAGCGCTCCAAAGCTTTATTCTTACAAAACTCATAATCACAAAAACTTAGGCAAAGTTTTTGAACAGTTTTGATAGAATCTAGTTTAATTTTGCAAAAAATTACTGACCAACGGAAATAATCTTGTTTAAACAGGATAATTAGACAAAAACTACTAAGAATGGCTACCTTAAAAAAGATTGGAAGATTGGACCGTCCGGATAATAACGGATCTGCACAGATGTTCGGAAACCCTGTGTTAGAAAAATTATCCAGAACACACATCAGCATCCCAATTACCATGTTTTTAGTAATTTCGGCAGTTTCGTTTTATTATGCCGTGAGCACTACTAGCATCAATTTAGGTATAGGTATGTTGGTTTTATTGGCAGGCTTGTTAGCCTTTACTTTTGTGGAATACATGATGCACAAGCATTTCTTCCACATGGAACCTGACACACCTGCCAAAGATAAATTACAATACACTGTCCACGGAGTACACCACGATTATCCAAAAGATAAAGACAGGCTAGCCATGCCTCCATTTATCAGTGCAGCTTATGCATTGATCTTCTATGGTGCATTTACGCTATTAATGGGTGATTTTGCCCTGTTCTTTTTACCAGGTTTTTTATTGGGATATGCTGCGTACTTGGGAGTGCACTATGCCGTACATGCCTATCAGCCTCCAAAAAATTTCCTGAAAATCCTCTGGGTAAACCATGCAGTGCACCACTATAAAGATCCGGATGCTGCCTTCGGCGTGAGTTCTCCATTGTGGGACTTCCTGCTGGGAACCATGCCCAAAAAAGACAAATAAGACAAGGGGATTTAGTCCCCTTTTTTTATAAACATCATCTCCAAGAATTTACAACAATGGATAACAAAAGAATTTCAATCATTGGCTTTGGCTGGCTAGGACTTCCCTTGGGTAAACATCTTCAAACACTGGGATACACAGTTAAAGGCAGTGCCACAAGTCCAGAAAAAGTGAATGCACTCCTCCAAGAAGGTCTTGAAACTTATCTATTCAACCTAAATCCTCATCCAACAGGTGAAGGCTTCAACGAACTGTTCCAAACGGACATACTCTTTATCAATATTCCTCCACGCACCAGGCATTTGCCTGCTACCTTTCATCCTGAACAGGTCAAATACTTACGCGCATTGATCGATCAGTATGGTATCAAGCAAGTAGTGTATGTCTCTGCCACTTCGGTATATCCTGACACCAATCAGGTTTGGAAAGAATCCGATCCACTCCATTCCACCAATACGAGTAATTTAACCCTTTATCAAGCAGAACAGCTTTTGCAAGACAACAAGCACTATGACTTAACCATCATTCGCTATGGGGGCTTATTGGGAGTCAATAGGATTCCAGGCAGGTATTTTTCAGGTAAAGAGCAGGTACAAGGAGACAGCCCTGTCAATTACATCCATCAAGATGACGCAGTAGGGCTAGCTGCTTTTGTATTGGAACAGGGAATCTGGAATGACATCATCAACGGTGTCTGCCCCGTCCATCCCCTTCGCAAAGAAGTCTATGAAAAAAATGCAACCGAATTAGGCTTTCCTCCTCCTGCATCCTATGCCCAACAACAGGAACCCTGGAAAGAAATTTCAGCAGAAAAGATTGTGAGTTTAGGATATCAATTTAAAATCCCCAATCCTTTGGATTTTTGGTATAATGCCTCATTTTATTAGAATCATCAACAATTAAAATGTCCTTTTCAAAATGAGGAAGAAATTACAAAGTTGTCATCAATAGAGGTCTTATGAGATCTACTATTAAGTAAACTTCTACCTTGTTAAAATTAAATACCTCCCAATAAATTTGCCTTCTTGATACATAAAAATTAAGTTTACGTTTGCGTAAGGGGCCAAAAAACAACCCCTTAAGCAATTTAAAACTTAATTCATGGCTACCCAATATAAATATTTAGATGCATTTTTAGACGAGCAAAGGTCGAACGGTAAATATAGCTTTACTACCGGAGGCTTGCATATTAAACTGAATATTTCAGAGAATGCTTTAAAAAAGGCTTTGCAAAGGCTCAAAAATCAAGAGTTAGTAGTGATGGTACGCAAAGGCTTCTATGTAATTGTTCCACCCGAATACAGAGCTAAAGGTATAATTCCTACCAGTCTGTACATAAATGATCTGATGAAATTTTTAAATAGGGATTATTATGTGGGTCTGTTAAATGCTGCAGCTTACCACGGAGCAGCTCATCAACAACCTCAAAACTATTCGATAATAACTGAAGGTATTGCTTTAAGACCCATAAAAAATGATCATGTGAGAATTAACTTTTTCATCAAAAAGGCGTGGAACAAAAAGGATATAATCAAGAAAAAAGTAGATACAGGATATATCAATATTTCATCACCTGAATTGACCGCCTTGGATTTGGTAAGCTATTATAATGAAGTGGGTGGATTCAACCGAGTAGCGACTGTAATCGAAGAATTGAAAGAAGTGATACAAGCAGAAAAGTTGGTAGAAGTGGCAAAACAATATAAAGAAATTACAGTGATCCAGCGTTTGGGATATTTATTGGAATATGTGCTGGAAGAAAATGAATTAAGCAGCACTTTGTACAATTACTTAGTATCCATTGAACATTATCCTATTTTAATGAGACCTCAAAAAATGAAACCTGAAAATATGAACACTGGAAATAGATGGAAAATTGTACCTAATATACAAATAGAAGCAGATCTATGATCCCACAATCATACATAACAGCATGGCGAAAGCAGGCTCCCTGGCAGGAAAATTATCAGGTAGAACAAGATTTGATTATACAGCGTGCTTTAATCGCTTTGTTTAATGATGAATTTATCAAAGGACGATTGGCATTTCGTGGTGGAACAGCATTGCACAAGCTGTACTTAGCTCCTGCCGTAAGGTATTCGGAAGATATTGATCTAGTTCAAATAAAGGCAGAACCTTTTGGAGCAATCATAGATAGAGTAAGAGAGCAGCTTTCATTTTTGGGAAAACCTCGTATCAAACAAAAAGAGCATAACAACACCATTGTTTACAGTATCCAATCTGAAGATGATATACCGATAAAATTAAAAATAGAAGTCAATACCCGAGAACATTTTTCAGTGTACGGATTGGTGGATATTCCTGTAAAATTGGATTCTGAATGGGATAAGGGAGAAGCTCTGGTTCCAACATATCAATTAGACGAACTATTGGCAACCAAACTTAGAGCCTTATACCAAAGAAAGAAAGGACGAGATTTATTAAAAAAGAAATTTTAGAAAAGGTGTAATCAGTTACGTTATCACAAGAAATAAAAAAAGATTCAATTACTTTGGGCGGGAGGGTTACCTAACCCTATTTCAACGATTGATAACATACTTCATTAGTGGTTCACTTGATTATAAATTATGTTTTATGGTAATAGAAAAGCATGTTTCATCCCCTTTTCTTCTTAGCCATTACAAAGTACTATATCCCGATCCATCTCCACCTAATCCGATGATGTTGACCACTATTTTCCGATGATATTGACAACCCTTAAAAAGAGAGGTAGATATGATCGAGGGTTAAAATTCCAGTTATATTGACTGCTTTTTTTTTACTTCTGAGTAGATTTGAACGTAAGAGATAATTTTCCTTAGCGGGCGTAGCAATCAACCATTGCGTCCATGGCGGGCAAAAATGTCGAATGATGAACGATTGAAAAGGAGGAAGGAGGAAAATAATTAGGAATTTGGAATGAGGAATTTAGAATGAACTGCAAGACTTACATTGCAGGCTTGGCGTGAAAAAATGTCGAATGATGAACGTCAAACTCCGAATGTCGAATGAAGGTAAGGATGAAGGTAGAAGGGTGAAACCCAATCCCCAAGCCATGCGAGGAAATTTTAAAATCAATCCTATCAGAGCATATAAGACATCCAACTAAAAGATAATAAACCTTCTATTTTCTCTTAACCAGTCACCTGTATACCCTGTCTTAGCCGGCAGGCAGGCGAAAAAGGCAGGCTGTATCCCGGGTGAGGTTGTGGCATCGTTTTTTTTACGCTGATGTAGGATTTATTCTTAATTGACCACCAACAGCTTTTAATACTTTCATTATTGTTTCAAATTGAGGCTTTGAGCCTGTTGATAGGGCTTTATACAAACTTGGTCTACTCATACCTGTTTCTTCCGCTATTTTGGACATCCCAATTGCTTTTGCAATGTGCCCAAGGGCAACAACAACATCATCATTATCCCCTTCCTCCAAAACAGAATTCAAATATTCAGCAATCATTTCTTTGCTGTCTAAATAATCGGCTATATCAAATTTTGATGTTTCCATTTTTTACTTTTTTATCCTTTTCCAAATTTCCTTTGCTTTCTCGATATCCTTTGTTTGAGTTGACTTTTCCAGATTTAAAAAGTCACTTATCATTTGCTGGGATCATTTTAAATGTAGCACAACACCTTCCTCTGTGAAATCTGTGCCATCTGTGGACTTTTTTATTTTAGTCCCGATAGCTATCGGGATTAGAGGGTAGATTTTAGATTTATTTTTCGAAGTTAGATCTGCCTTTCATCAGGAGGGTTTTAGATTTGGTATGATTCAAACATTTTGCGCCTTTGCGACCCTGTCTGCCGACAAGCAGGTCTGCGTGAAACCTCCGCCTGAAACCTCTACCTGAAACCTACTCCACCACAAACTCAAAAATCACCTGCCCCATCTTACCATCTGGACTGAGGGCTTCGAAGTTGCCTGAGAATATGGAGCGGATGTCGGAGGTATAAAACTCCAACTCAGCCTTCCCTCCTTCATCTGTCAAGATATATGGCATCCATGTAAGCGTATTCCTATAATCCGACTCAGGATCATTTTTAGAAGTTAGATCAGGATACTTTTTATGCACAAACCCCGGCCCTCTAAAAAAACCCTTGGTTCTCGTCATGTTATATAACTTCATCAGCTCCTCATCGGTATAGACTGGATATTTATATGTTATCCTTCTCCAATTACCGGGGGTTAAAACATAATGATAATTTGGATGCTTAGCCTTTTCCATATCAAAAATTTCGGTATATTCTTTCCCCTCGATTGGCTTATTATTTTCCTCCTTGCATCTTGGATTTCCACAGTTTAATATTTCCGAAAGCATACCCGCAGGTCTACACAAATAATCATTGTTAAAATCAACTTTAGCCTTTTCAATTAGTTCACCTATAAACTTTTCCCGCTCCTCAACGATACGTTTACCTCTGACAACAAATTCCCCTAATAGAATCATATTCCTGTCAAAGGCTGGAAAGTCCAGTTTTTCCTCTTCCTGCCTTCCATTAGTCATACTTGGGTAAATCAGCCGTGCTGTTTTCATTACAGGAGACACAAGCTCCAAAGGCTTCTCGATGGAAAGATCAATTTGCATCGAACCGTTTGGTAAGGCTTTTACATATAGATACTCATCTCTTCCAAAGTCCAAACTTTCTGCATCTATTTCAAAATTGCCCTCTCCATCCAAGGGAATAAATTCCGTAGAGGCTTCATCGTCCCCTCTGAACATGAGTGCATATTGGGGATTGTCCAGCTTTTTGGAGCTTTTATACACGATCTGTCCCCTAATCTTGTTGGGAAGAGGGTGTTCTTTGGACTGATTGTCTTTCAGCCGCGCTTCCAGCCAGCTATATTGTTCTATGCCACAGGCTTCCAATATCGTCTGAAGCTTTCTGTTGTCATTGGCTTCCGGTGCTGCCAAAAGTGCCTCTAGATTGGGCTGTGTACCCACTTGGATGAGTATGTGTGCAGTAGTATACAAGTTTCTTTTGTAACCCGGGATTTGGAAAAGCTTATCCGACACAGCTCCCCCCAAAAGAACACCTCCCTGCGGCTGTCCTTGGGAATCCCTGACTGTAAAAGTGACGCTAACTTTCTCCCTGCTCCCGTATTCCTCTTGGTTGAGGGCCGCCTCTACATGTAACTTACCATTGTTCTCTATCCAAGTAAGCCGTTGACCCAAGGGCTCAGAGGCTGCGTTGAATACCGCTACTTCTGCTATGCCTGAGGGAATATGGGCAATCGGTATCTTTATCTGTGAGTTGCTCTCCAGCATAAATTCCTC
>NZ_JBSZCK010000004.1:0-91285 GCF_054166905.1 Mongoliitalea sp.
GAGGAAATTTAAAAAATCAAGCCTACCTCTTGGCGCCTTTGCGTCCCTGTCTGCAGACACGCAGGTCTGCGTGAAACCTCTGCGCGAAACCTACTCCACCACAAACTCAAAAATCACCTGCCCCATCTTACCATCTGGACTCAGGGCTTCGAAGTTGCCTGTGAATATGGAACGGATGTCGGAGGTATAAAATTCCAGTTCTACCCGACCATTCTCATCCGTAAATAAACTGGGTTCCCAAGTAAGAGTGGACCTGTAGTCTGACTCCAGTCTTTTTCTTGATTCCTCATCAGGATAAGCTATATGTGCAAAATCAATCCCGGTAAAAAATCCTTTGGTACGAATTACATTGTAAAGTTTCATAAGCTCCTCTTCAGTATACGTGGGATACTTATAAATAACTCGATAGAAATCTGTAATCTTATGATGGCCTGATAGAGTTTGATTTTTAAAGGACTCATTTAAAATTACTGTGTACTCTTGCCCTTCTATTGGCTTGATATCTGTATGTCCACAAACAGGACAATTGAGTATACCTGGAGCAGCCTTACAAACAAAATCATTATTAAAGTCTCTATTTGCCCTCTCGTTGAGACTGATAATGTACTTATCCCGATTATCTAAATTCAACCTTCTAGCGCTGACAAGAAACTCATTCAAAAGAATCTCATTCCTATCAAATACAGGACGGGGCACTACGCTTTTTTCAAGATTTTTTATCTTTGGAGCATAAACAAACTCAGATTCTTTTAAGGTCTCCTCTATACCTTCGAAAGAATTTTCGATTCTCATCTCAACTGATTGATTGCCAATTGGCAATGCTTTTATATATAAATACTCATTGCCTGCAAATAGTAAATCCTCTGGAAGAATCTCAAAATTACCTGCTGCATCCAAGGGAATAAAACTGGAACCACTTTCATCATCTCCCCTAAAAAATAACGCATAAGACGATTCCTGTTCGCCTTTTTTTCTCCCGTATCGAATAGTGCCTTTCTGCACATTACTAAGCAATGCTAATTTATCTCTGACTGAGACATTTTGCACCACAGACCAGCGATAGTTCATCGATTCTAAATACGTTAAAAGATTGTCATTTTTGACACCCGATTCAGCATTGAATGATACATTCGGAAATAAACGATAATCTTTGGAAGGTTTTAATTGACTTAAAACATGGACTTGAGAAAAAAAACTTCTCCGCAGACTTGACCTGCTATACAGTTCATCAAAGACGGAGCCAAAAATCCGGACGTTTTCAACCGCTCTCCCCAATTCGTCTTCTACTGTGATTCTCAATTTTACCTTATCTCTATTGCCATAACTGTTTTTATCCAAGTTTGCTCTGAGGATGAGCCTACCATTGTTTTCATTCCAGATAAGCTGCTCTGTTAATAGTTCTCCATCTTCATTGAATACGGTGGTCGCTACGATTCCCGTGGGAATATCGGACTTAGGTATTTTCACAGTTCCACGGGATGGCAATATGAAATCCAGATATGCATAGACTATCCCTCGGCTTTGCAGTCTTAAAATATGCTTTTCTTGTATATGAGTGGTCTGTAGATGAAAAAGCAATGTATCGGAGGAGTTATCTACTGTCATTGTAACACCTGCCGATTCTATCGACTCAAACACCCGGAGAGTATCTTTAGGGAAATCTTCCCATACCACATGGTAATCTGTATTTTGTTTAGGGATAAATTTAAATTTTCCAAGCCCTTTTTCATTCACAGCAATATATTGCAACAACTCCCCATCAGCGAGTAAAGCTCCATTTTGTGAACCTATATTTGCTTCGGTATGCCGCTTGATGTTGACCCAGCTTTCATGACCACTTACCAGCTTTGAGCTTTCTGGCTGCAATACTGGAAATTTGCCCAGACCCTCGTTAGGAATTTCAATTCTATAAAATACAGCCTTACTTTGATGCCTGATAGAAATGTCTAGATAAGCAATTGAAGAAACAGGTAATTCAAACTTCACCTCACCCTTTTCGTCGGTCAAGTGCCGGATTTCATTCCGGACTTTTTTTCCCGCATCCAAAAAACTCAAGGACACATCTGCACCCTGCAACCTATCAATCCGCTCTACTACCGTGAGTGTTCCTACTGCGCCTTTCTCAAATGAATCCGGCAACTCATACCGAAGCTCTATAGGGGGTAAAATAAACTGTCTTATCTCAATTTCTTTAAATGCATAAAAATGGGTCATCCCCTTTTCCATGGCTGATGGAGTATAAGCCTCGATCTGGTAAATCCCAGGAAATACATCCTCTCCTATCACTAGCTGACCCGTACTAAAACCATCCGAAAGTACATAGCGTTCTTCCCATACAACATCCCTGCTCACTTGATGCACCATACGCAAATACAACACACTATCTGAAGAAAATGGGGTTAGGTACTGCCCGTCAATTTGAAAGAAATTAAACCAAATGGCTTCCCCTGTCTCATAAATATCCTTATCCGTCTGCAAGTACTCTATGGGTCTTGCATGCCGTCTCGCCTTTTCCTCAAAATCTATCACCAACGTTTGCTCATAGGCCGACTGCGCCTGTAACAGGTAAGGCAAGAAAAAGAAACAACCTATGGACAAGTACTTAATCATTGGCGATGAGTTTCAACAACTTAAACACCATATAATCTTCATTACTACTGAGCATGTCTGTATATTCTACCAATAATCCGTCTTTGGTAACCATCATATTATCAATATTCCAGTTTTTTAGTAACCCAAGCTCTTTTTTACCTACTACGTTCAATTCGGAATCATAGATAATAATACTTACCCGCTTAAGGGATAAATCCTTGGCCTCAGCCATACCAGATACTGCATGCATCAATACCCTATAATATACGTTTCTATATGAATCGTATTTAATCCCTGCATAAATGTCTGATTCCATTAAATGACTGAGCATGAGTTCCCTCGTAGGATTTTTCTTGGATAAGGGCTTGACCACTTTTGAACCATACTCCGAATCAACAACTTCATTCAAACCCTCCTTTTCGAGTGAAGCCGTAAAAAGACTATTGGATATAGGAAAACTGTAGACCATCACTTTTTTATCGGGATTCCAATCATAGTATACGGTTGTGTAATAAGGATCATCCCAGTTAAACTTACTGCCATAGATACTTTTCGGATACGAATGAGTATAGGTAAGCTCATTGTTTGACAGGTCAAATAAAGCCGTGAATTTGAATGTGTCTAAAATTTTATCCGGTATCGCCCACATAAAGCTTCCAGAAAAAATCAACTTTTCATCCATGAGGATAAATGGCGTGACCGTTCTAGGAAAAAATTGAGGATAGGATAAAAGCCAATTGCTATCATTCATGGGAAAATTATCAACTATGGAAAAAGCATTCAGCTTAGTTCCTTTGTCATTAATAAATACCAGTTCATTTTTGAGCATATCAAAAACAGCTATGGAATCCCGATGGATGATATGGTATCCCACAGGCCTACCAACCTGATTTGCTCCTTGGGCATTAATTACAGTTCTTTCAAAATAGTTTTTTTCCTCCAAATCAAACCAATAAATGGACCTGTTGAAAGCATTGAAAAAAGTAAGCAGGTTTTCCTCCTCCAATAACTGGACAAAAGGTGGCTTAGGAGGACTGACGCTGTCTAAAGGAATGACTAGGCTATCGCCTTCTTCTAATGTAAAGTCGGTAGAATTACCTCTGCTTTCTGCTTCTTTTTCATTGCAGGAAACCACAGTCCAAAACAGCCATATGAAAACTATGTAAGAAAGCTTTTGCATGCAGGTCAGTTAACTTTTTAGAGTTCAAACAATACTTTCGCTAAGAAAGCGGATATAAAGAAATAAGCAAGCTTTAGTTTGGAAAATTTTTAAATTTCAAAAGTACATGACATGCCCAAAAAATAGCTATCTACAAACAAAAAAGACGCCTCTATCAAAGCGTCTTTTTTCTTAACTATCGACAACAATTATTGCTGTGGTCTTTCTGGTAAAACAATTCCCAATTTGGCAATCACCAATTCAGTGAATTTATCTTCGTCTCTTGTGTACAACAAGACTGGGGCATTTCCAGCGGTCTCGGAGAAGATGTGTGTGTAATTGTTTTCGGCAGCTACCGCATTGATCGCATTGAATACTTTCTGCTGCACTGGCTCTAGCAATTCCTGCAATTTTCTTTGGTAAGATACTTGCGCATCTTGCTCAAACTTTTGCAATTCCTGCTCTTGTCTTTGCAATTCAGCTCTTCTTTGGTTCATCGCATCTTCTGCCATGGTAGGAGCTGCTTGCTGGAATTGCTGAACTTTTCTCTGAAAATCTGCAATTTTAGTCTGGATATTCGTCTGCAACTGTGACTGATAATCCTGCAAATCAGCACCAATCTGTTCCATTTCTGGCATTAAATCAATCAGTAACTCAACATTGGTATAGCCAATTTTCAAGTCCTGCTGAGCCTGAGCTACAAATCCTACGCAAAACAAAGCGATTGCGGAAAGGATAACTTTAACTTTCATCATTTTTGTTTCTATTTAATTAATTTTTAATTCCTAATTCTTCTAAGACAAACTCCGAATAATCATGCCTCGGGTCAGAATAAATCATCTGCAAGGGCCCAGAGGCTTTATCGAATAAGACCGCCAAGCCGTAGCGTTTGCATACCCGATCAATCGCATCGAATATTTTAGACTGTAAAGGCTGCATCAACTCTAATTGCTTCTGATAATACTGCCCATTGAGTCCAAAGATTCGATTATTGAAGGTTTGTGATTCCTTCTCCTTCTCACGAATCGCCTTCATACGCTCATTGTACATCTCCTCGGTAAGCAAGACTTCTTCTGCTTTGAGGCTGGCATACATTTCTTTGATCCCTTGTTCCAAAGATTGTGCCTGTTTTGTCCACTCAGATCTTAAAGATTCTAACTCATTCTGAATCAGCTTGTAATCCGGATGCTTGTTTAACAAATACTCCGTATCCACATAGCCAAACTTCTGCGCAAAGCTCTCATGTGCGAATAAGAGCCCAAGACAGCACAAAATTAATAATTTACCTGAGCTTTTCATGCTTATCTAAATTGCTGACCAATCGTAAAGTGGAACTGTGGTCCTGACCTTCCTCGTAAGGCAGGATTGATATCTTCCAAGGTATCAAATCCATACCCCCAATCCAGCCCTAGCAAACCAAAGGCCGGCATAAAGATCCTTGCACCAAAGCCCGCAGAACGCTTCAAATTAAATGGATTGAAGTCTGCATACTGTCCCCAGTTATTGCCTGCCTCAGCAAAACCCAATAAGAAGATTGTTGCAGAAGGATTAGGTGACACTAAGAAGCGTAGCTCCATCACATGCTTGTTGTACACAATCCCCCCGAATGCTCCACCTTGACCTCGGGCAGCACCACCACCTGGAGTAATCGCCTGATTTTCATATCCTCTCAAGCCAATGATCTCCTGACCCAAAGCAAAGTTATTGAAGTTCATACCATCACCCCCCATTACAAATCGCTCCAAAGGAATGATTCCGATTCTGTTTCCATACGATCCCAAGAAGCCCATGTGTGTTCTTCCCGAAATCACAAACTTCGAAGACCCAAAAACAGGGGTATAGAATGAGGCATCAAACATCCACTTATGATACTCCAACCATCGGAATCGCTCCTCATCAGGAGATTCTCTATCAATATTCGGATTTAAGGACGAATATGGAGGAGTAAACGAAGTTGTCAAATTAATGTTAGAACCAAATCTCGGATAAATCGGATTATCTACGTTATTTCTGGCGACTGTTGTATTCAAGGCTAAACTATTCGCCTTTCCAGTGTTGTAGCTTAATCCAAAGAAATTACCAAAGTTCAAGAAGTCATATATTTGGAAAGCTAAAGCAGTACTGAACATAAAGTAATCATCCGGCCAAGTCACACGCTTGGAAAGTCCCACCGTAGCACCAGTAATTTTAAAGAACCCAATCTCCTGTCCAGGATTTTGTTGGTTAAAGAAATCCACTTGACGCTGAACAGAGTGGTTGAAACTCACGCTTAAGGCATTAGGCTTTTTACCACCAAACCAAGGCTCAGTCAAAGAAATAGAATAATTTTGGAACTGACGACCATTGGCCTGTACCCGTAAGGAAAGTCGCTGACCATCACCTACTGGAAGCGGTCTCCACTTCTCAAAGTTTCCAATATTTCTAATCGAGAAATTATTAAAGACAAGTCCGACAGTACCTACGAATCCAAAGAATCCACCCCAACCACCGGAAAGCTCAATTTGGTCATTGGGTCGCTCCTCCAGTTTGAAAATGATATCAACCGTAGCATCCTCAAAATTTGGACGCATATCCGGTTCAATATTTTCAGGATCGAAATATCCTAATTGGGACAACTCTCGAATGGTTCGTACCAAAGCACTTCTATTGAACTTTTGTCCAGGAAGAATTCGGATTTCACGCATCACCACGTGGTCAGAAGTACGCTCATTCCCCTGAATAGTCACAGAGTTTACGGTTACTTGTGGTCCCTCAAAAACTCTCATTTCAATATCGATGGAATCCGCCTCCACCATTACCTCCACTGGGTCAATTTGGAAGAACAAGTATCCATTATCTTGGTACAAGGAACTCACATCATCCCCTTTCTGAGGATCATAATTTAGACGTTTTTCAAGTCTTTCCTTGTTATAGACATCGCCTTTTTGAATACCTAAGCGATCCAACAACTCTTTATCTGTATGTAAGTAATTTCCAACAAAGGAAATATTGCGGTAATAATATTTCACACCTTCCTCAATGGAAAGATCCACATTAATCGTATTCTCGGAGAATCGGTAGGTAGAATCTGCCAAAATAGCCGCATCTCTGTATCCTCGGGAATTGTAGAAAGCAATTACTTTCTCTTTGTCCTCTTTGAATTCCTTCGCCACGTACTTGGATGAATTGAAGAAATTCAATTTCATGGTACGGTTGATATACAGTTTTACTTCTTCATCAGAAGCAACATTTCTATAAACGATGGCTTCTTTTGCAGACTTAGGGGTAGTATTGGTCACTCGAGACCAAATATCACGAACCAAGTGCATGCGGGCATGTTCCTTGGTATTCTTTAACTTTCCTTTGATTCGTTTATCGCTGATTTCCTCATTGCCATACACATTGACCTGATTGATTCTCACTTTCGATTTTGGATCTACATCAAATCGGAGTTTCACAGAATTTGGAAGCGTAGTATCCCGCTCCTGAACAACTTTTACTTCTGCATTTAAAAAGCCTTTATCGACAAAATACTGGCGGATATTGCGCTGAGAGGTGCTCAATACATCGTCACGCACGACTCTCCCTCGGATTTTAATTTTATCTTTTAGTTCCGATTCCTGGGTTTTGGTGACACCTGTGAATTCTACCCGGCTAAAGCGTGGGCGCTCAGTCAACTCCAACAAAAGAAAAATGTCATCTCCTTCGATTTTGGTCACCAATAATTTCACATCTCCGATGATTCCCTGACCCCATAGCTTTTTCAAGGCATTGGCAGTAGCATCTCCTGGTACAGAAATCACATCATCTACTCTCAAGCCCGCAAGTGAAATGATTGCTGTTTCATCCAGCGTTGTCAATCCTACTGCTTTGATTTCCGCAATCCTGAACTTTTGTGGCTTGGAATAATTTAATTCCAAGATATTCACTGGACGCGACGGGGTATAGCGACTTTGTCCAAGCCTTACTTGGGCTTCGGCTATCCCTACCACTAGCAGTAGAAAAATCAGTACTGTAATCTTTTTCATCAACCTTTTCCTTTTATCTGAGCTCCGGTTTTCCCGAATCTTCTTTCTCTTTTTTGATAATCCAAGATGGCTTCCCATAAATGTTCTTTCCTGAAATCCGGCCATAAGGTATCTGTAAAATACAGTTCCGTATAGGCCATTTGCCATAAAAGAAAATTACTTATGCGCAATTCCCCACTTGTTCTGACCAACAACTCCGGATCAGGCACATTGGCCGTAGTCATATGTGCTGATAGGAGTTCTTGTGTAATCTCCTCTAGGTTTATTTCTTGATTGACTACTTTTTTGACAATGTTTTGGACTGCTTGCTGTATTTCCCAACGACCACTGTAACTCAAGGCCAGAAAAACCGTTAAGCCAGTATTGGATTTGGTAAGCTCATAGGCTTCTTGAAGTTTTTTCTGTGCGCTATCAGGAAGGGATTGAATGTTTCCGATGGAAGATAAGGTAATATTATTTTTCATCATCGTAGGCACCTCATCTGTGATGGAATTGATTAATATTTCCATCAGGGCGTTGACTTCGTCTTGAGGTCTTGACCAGTTTTCGGTAGAAAATGCATACAAAGTCAAGTACTTCACTCCGAGTTCAACACAGCTTTCTATGGTTTCCCTCACAGCAGTCAGTGCATTTCTATGTCCAAAAATTCTCATGGCACCTTTTTTTTGGGCCCAACGCCCATTTCCGTCCATGATGACTGCTATATGTTGAGGGATGTTTTGCCTATCTATCTGTTCCTTCATTCCTAATGCCGAAATCGCATGTTGTTTTTTGGAGGTACAAAAATGCTATTTCTTTTTCAATAATCTACGTGAATGGCTAATTAATTAATACGCATAGCACTTCACTGAACTTATGCTATAACTGATGGTCAGCCCCAAAAAGTAGTACCAATCCCGATCACTGTAATTGGCTGCATTGTAGCCAAATACCTGTGGCTCGGTCACATTGGGGTTTGGAAATCGTGGAATTACCAACTGATTATCCTCGATTTTATCGAGCCTATCAGTAAAGGTGGCCCTGAAACCCAATTCTGCTGCTAAGACCCAGCGATCGTTCAGCCTATACTTGATGCCTAAGCCAAAGGGAATAACAGGAGTAGTGGTTCGAAATCGCTCAGGCTGCTCCAAGAGAAAAGATCTCCCTTCTCCAGAATAATAAGTAAATCCCAGACCAAAAAAGCCATATGGAGAAAACCTAAACTGTGCCTGCGGATGCATGAAGTCCAAGAAGTGATATTCCATCACCGCACTGATTTCCCACACATTGCCTCTGAAAAAGGCATCCCGGGATACTGCTACAGGGTCTAAGCGAGTAATGCTGTCCGCTGCACTAATGCGCGCAAAAGACAAGCCCCCTCTCAAAGACCATACATTGTCAAAATTTCGTCTGCCAAAAAACGTCCCTTGAAGTCCCACTCTTCCTTCATCCAATCTTCTGACGATCTCTCCGGAATAGGCCGCTACACCCAATCCTCCTCCGAAATCATACTGCTGCGCCTGCATTTGCAAGGGGCTAAGCATCATGATACCGATCGATATGCCAGAGACAACTAGCGAAAGAAAAGCTTTTATGTTCAAGACAGTGCAATTTATGAAGTACTCAACGATATAAAAACCCTTTCTATTGCTTGCAGGGTTAATTTTTGTTAAGAACGGGTGTTAAGAAAACTTAATTGACAGACCGAATTTACTATTTTATCTTAGTCTTCACCCAAAAGAAAACAGAAAGTTTTTTTAGTTCCGCATATCGAAACCCCAGTTCAGCTTTTGCCTCAAGGTATCAAAATAGCCATAGGATTGAAACTTGACCAATTTCGCTACAAAATCTGCTTTTCTAAGCTTTAACTGATAGCTCGCATCAATAGCTGTAGAGCGGGAATCCAATGATACTAAAAACTTTTCTGATCTTCCCTCAATACTGAAGGTGATTTCAGAGTCGTCCGGCACAATAATGGGTCTTACATTCAAATTATGCGGACTCACGGGTGTGATGACAAAATTCTTTGCTCCAGGTGTAATTAATGGTCCCCCGCAACTCAAGGAATAGCCTGTAGAGCCCGTGGGAGTAGCCACAATCAGCCCATCTGCCCAGTAACTATTCAAATACTGTCCATTGATGTAGGTGTGCACTGTAATCATGGAAGAGGTATCCCGCTTGTGGATGGTAAACTCATTCAGCCCAAAATTCAGCCCATTCAGCAAAGGACGATTAGACTCTATGCACACAAGTGTCCTGCTTTCAATGGTGTAGTTTTGTTGTGCCAAATCATCGATGGCTTGCTCCAGATTTTCTTTGGCTACGGTAGCTAAAAAGCCCAGTCTTCCAGTATTGATGCCAATAATTGGGATCTCCAGTGCTCCTACCATACTGACTGCATCCAGAAGAGTCCCATCTCCCCCTACGGATACCACAAAATCTGCCTCTGCAAGATCCGAGATAGCTACAATGGTATGGGAAGATTGAAATTTACTCGTATGCTTTTTGAGCGATTTGGAAAAACTTTCAGTAAAAAAAACTGTAAACTGATGTGATTCCAAAGTGGCAATCAGCTGCTCTACGTAAGGGAGAAACTCCTTACTGAATCCAATCCCGTGAAGGATAATTTTCATGAAGGAAGGGTTTAGATATCCAAAAATCGGAATAAGTTATCGATACGTTCCTGATCTTCACTCACACCTGCCTGCTCTTGATAGTGGTCCAACACATGGTAACCAAATCGTTCTAAGGTGGCTTTTACATGCCTTAGTTCGGTCTTATCCAATTTCAAGGTCAATTTTATTTTACTGTCATCCAATGGATCACTTGCTATGAAGCTACTCAGGATTTTGGCATTTTCAGACTCAATTACCCGAGCGATTTCTGACATGCTGTAATCGGTCATAAACATGGATAGAACAATCACCGCTCCATTGGACTGTATGCTAAGACTGTCTGCAAAAGCCGTAATAGCGTCCTCCATGGTAATTACGCCCAGATATTCATTATTCTTATCCAATACAGCTACCATGTTGGTATGAAACTCAGCCGCCGTGCGAATGACATCGTAGATATGCTTGTCCAAATACACAAAACAGCCCTGATTTTCTAACTCCACGGCATCCATGGACAGCTTTGGTTGATTTAGGGTATAAATTTGCTCATCAGTGACCAATCCTTTGAAAAATTTATCGTGCACAACCGGTAAGCAATTGGTGCGAATCTCTTCCATCCAAAGGAGTGCTTTACCTGTCTGATCGGTAATTTTCAGTGGTGGAATAAGATTGTTGATGTATTCAAATGCCTGCATGACCTAAATATATGGATTGATATCGAATATAAAAACGATGGCAAGCCCATCCTTGTTCAAAATGCTTATTTTTTTTGAAGTCTACTCCTGAATAAGGACTTTTTCGATGGAAAGTAAACCTGCTATTTGCAGGAAATTCCCAATAATCTCTTCACCATATGCTGTCAATACGGCTTCAGGATGGTATTGAATCCCAATAATCGGCAACGTTTGGTGGGCTATCCCCATGATTTCACCTATCTCGGTTTCGAGCAATGATTGCAAGCATGTAGGTAAGTTGACTAGTTCCAAGGAATGATATCGTGTCACAGCAAATTGATGCGGCAGGTCAGTTAATACAGGATGCTCGGTTTTTTTAACTACCTGATGCACCTTCCCATGTATGGGCTTTCTCCCTTTTTGTAAGGTAGCTCCAAAAAACTCTCCTATGGCCTGATGTCCCAAACAAATTCCCAAAACTGGTAATTTGTCATGGTAATACCCTAAAATCTCCATCAGATTACCCGCTTTTTGGGGAGTTTCAGGACCAGGAGATAGAATCAATGCCTCCCATGCATGCCCCTTCAATTCCTCCAAAGAAACATCATTGCGGTAAATCTTTATCTCCACATCGAAGCGCAAGAAATAATCCGCCAACATGTGGGAAAAGGAATCGAAATTATCAATTAATAATACCATCGGTGGCAGTGTTGACTAGTTCTTGGATCAGATTAATCGTCTCTTGGATAAAAGGGATATAGGCATCAATCCAGCGAATGAATACGGGAGCGATGGGTTCAATGTAAGTGTAAAGGGTTGACTTTTCTTGCCAGTCTTGTAGAAAACTGAATTCAAAGGAAACTGTTACCCAAATAAACAAACTAATGGTAAAAGCGCTTTTGATCACACCTAAAACGGCTCCGGCAATATTATCGAAAGAACCCAATAAGGTCAGGTCCAGGGTCTTTTTAACTATGAAACCAAGCCCTCTGATAATCAGAATCACGCCTAAAAAAATCATGATAAATGCTACAAATGGCAACATAAATGTCAGGTTTTCAACCCGCTGGGACAGGATAGTCGCTCCCCAGCCCATCAGCTGAAAAGCCACCACCAAGGCAAAAACAAAGGCTACAATGGATAGGATACTGATAAAGAATCCCTGCTTGTAGCCCGTGAATGCGCCAATTCCCAACAATAGGATGACTATGATATCGAGTGTTGCCAATGAATTAGCCCAATAATTCTTTTACCTTCTGCGAAATAGCTTTTCCATCCGCCTTGCCTGCCAAGGATTTAGTAGCTACTCCCATCACTTTACCCATGTCTTTAGGGCCCGCTGCACCTACCTCTGCAATGATGGCTTTCAATTCTGCCTCTAATTCTTCGGCAGAAAGCTGCTTAGGCAAAAATTCAGAGATTATTTCCAATTCGGCCATTTCTACTGCATAGAGATCTTCTCTGTTTTGCTCCTTGTAGATATCAGCAGAGTCCTTGCGTTGCTTGGCCGCTTTGGTCAATAACTTCATTTCTTCATCTGCCGAAATGCCATCACCTCCACCCGCTTTGGTCTCTTCCAACAAAATCAAAGATTTGATCGCTCTCAAGGCTCTCAATCGGTCTTTGTCTTTAGCCAACATGGCTTTTTTTATTTCACTTTCTACACTTGCCTTTAAACTCATTGTCTTGTTGTTTGTATTATAGGTGTAAATTTGTATCACAAAAATATCTGATTATTCACGAAATGACTAAGCTAAGCGTAAATATTAACAAAATCGCCACTATCAGGAATGCAAGAGGGGCCAACAACCCCAATGTAGTGCAGGTTGCCAAGGATGCCGAACGGTTTGGAGCGGAAGGAATAACCGTACACCCAAGACCTGATGAACGACATATCCGCTATCAGGATGTGTTGGATCTAGCCCCAGTCGTGACCACTGAATTTAACATTGAAGGCTATCCGGACGAGCGATTTATGGAAATCATTCGAACGGTAAAACCTGCCCAGGCTACCTTGGTACCCGATCCCCCACATGTATTGACTTCCAATAATGGCTGGGATACCATCACCCATCAAAGCTTACTCCAAGATATTGTAGCCGAACTAAAAAGCTATGGCACAAGGGTCTCTATCTTCATCAATCCTGAAGCAAAATACTTTGAACCTGCTAAGTTGACCGGTACCGATAGAGTAGAATTATATACAGAACCTTATGCAGCGCATTTTCATGCCAATAAAGAAATGGCGGTCAAACCTTACGTAGAGGTAGCCAACATTGCCAAAGAACTAGGTCTAGGCTTGAATGCGGGGCATGATTTGGATTTGCACAACTTAAAGTATTTGAAGGAATGCATTCCTTTTCTAGATGAGGTGTCCATAGGACATGCCTTGATTTGCGATGCTTTGTACTATGGATTGGAAAATACCATTCAACTCTATAGAAGACAACTGGAAATCTGACAGAAATCACAGGGAGGCTTAGGTTACACCGAGAGAAGCCTTTATATTAGAGCATCCATAAACCCATGATCCATGTCCCCACAGATTAAGCGAACATTTAAAATTTCAGCTTGGACTTTGGGGATATTGTTTTTTATAACCACCCTACTCATTACCCGGGTGGATAGAAGCGATTATCGGGAATCAGACTATTACAAGCTGACCATGGCAAGCATCGATACCATGAATATCCCTCAGAGTAAAGGGAGTATTTGGTTGGCATCTTGGGCTAAATCGAATGTAACCCCTGACAAACCTTTGGGTTTATTAGGTTACAAACCTAGAGGCCCCTATGAGTTTGTACAAGATAGCAGCTTTGTTAAAGCCTTGCTTGTGAGCAATGGTATCAGCACGGTCTTGTTCCTCAATTATGAGTTCATGATTATCCATCCTAGCCTTGAGACCGCTATTCTGAACAGTATCGCAGAGGCCCAACTCCCCATTCAACATACCTATTTTACAGCCACCCATACACATGCAGGTTTGGGGGGGCATATTCCCGGTCTCTTAGGAATAGTCGCTTTTGGGGGGTATGACAAGTCTTTTGTGAAAAATCTTCAACAACGAACGATAGAATCCATTGAAACAGCAGTTGCTTCCTTAGATACTGCTGAGCTATTTTTCCAAAAATCCCTTACAAAAGACCTAGTAGCCAATCGCTTGATCGAAGGGGATAGCATTGATCCATACGTCAGAAAAATGATCATCCGAAGAAAAGATGGTAAAAATGCAGCATTTCTCAGCTACAGTGCCCACCCTACTATTATGGATAGAAAATTTATGGGCCTTTCAGGTGATTACCCAGCCGCACTATCCAGAATCTTGGAGGAAAAACACTACGATTTCACCCTATTTGCCGCAGGAACGGTGGGTTCCCATAAACCCCTTGCAGAAGGCAAAGACATCAACGCTGTAGAACAATACGCACAGACACTTAGCCAACAAATCATGGGGAGCATGAAATCCTTTAGTACCAACAAAGAGCCTCTCATGTTAGCTGGCCGCATCCCCATTCACTTGCGCAAAGCACATTACCGCATCAGTGAAAAGGTAAGACTCCGGCCTTGGGTGTTCAACAGCTTATTTGGTAGCACCAACCCACACATGGATGTGGTCAAATTGGGAAATACCCTCTTTTTAAGTTCTAGTGGGGAATTATCAGGAGTGTTTATGAAAGCTTGGGAAGATTATGCCAAGGCCAAAAAGTTAAATCTAATCGTGACCTGCTTCAACGGCGGGTACATAGGATACATCACACCTGATGAATACTACGATTTACCCAAATACGAAGTCCGAGATATGAATTGGTTTGGACCACAGAATGGGGCTTATTTCAACGAAATCACCTTCAAACTGATAGACAAAGCTTCAAAATAACAGGAGCAGCCAAGGCAAGGAAAAAGAGATTTCCATCAAGCCTCTTGCACGCATTTTATCTTCTGAAACACGGAATAGCCTGTAATGAATAACTGCAATCAACAGGAGTATTCCAAAAAACAGTCTATAATAAGAGAAGACAAGCATCATTGCTAAAATCAGTCCTCCTATGGTCACATATAATAGACCAAAGCAAAGATTTTTGTGCGGGGCTTCGCTCCATCGGGCACCTATGGAACCAAAAGCATGAGCTTCATCATAGCTGCGATCAAAATAGCTAAGGATAATCAAATTAGTAAAAGCTAACAAAAAGTATCCTAGCAATAAGCCTATGTGCACTAGCTGAATATCCTCAAAAGCAAAAACCCCTGGGGCTAGTGAAATCCCCAAGGTATATACCAAAGCTGTTATAAATTCCTTGAGATGGGCGACCTGTTCTTTTTTGAAGATCAATAAGCAATACCACAACCCTATCAACAAACCCAATCCCAGTCCATAGGGGATTATAATGTGTGTCTTGGGAGTGGTTATCAAGATACCTAAACCAACAATTATTCCAACGATCATACCTACTGTAAGCACTTTCCAATACTTCCGATGAAATGCATGACGGGAAGCAAAGCCTGAAGGAGAATCATGCCGAACATCTAGTAAGTGATCAGCTGTATAAACGATCCAAACAGCTAATCCTAACAAAAAGTACATCTCAGGATCGAGTACTACATCCCATAGATTTTCAAAAAAATACATCCCTGCAAGGGCACCTGAGACCACGTCTAAGGATAAGATGGAAAAAAGAGACCAGAGTCTATGGAATATTCCTTGCTTCATGCCTGACAATCTACTGAACTTTTTTGACTACCAACAAAAAAACCACTCGAAAGTGGTTTTGATGTTTGGGTTGTATTGTCGGTATGATTAATTACCCTCCAAGGCATTAGCTCCAGCAACAATTTCAAGGATTTCGTTGGTGATGGCTGCCTGACGGCTTCTGTTATACATCAATTTCAAATCTTTCAGGAGTTCACCAGCGTTTTCTGTCGCTTTATCCATAGAAGTCATCCGTGCACCATGTTCAGATGCATTACTATCCAAGACCGCCTTATAGAATTGTGTTTTGAGAGCTACTGGCACAAGTTCTTCTATCACATATTCTTTGGTAGGCTCCAGGATATAATCAATGGACATGCTATCATTTGCTGCCAAGGAAGCCCCTTCCATTGGAAGAAACTGCTCCACTTGGATTTCCTGAGTAGCGACATTCCGGAAGTGGTTATATACCAATACTACACGGTCGTAGTCTCCTGCGATAAATGAGTCCATGGCGAAAGTTGCGATATCTCGAACTTTGTCATAGCTCAAGTCCATGAATACCTCATAATAATCAGCAATGGTATGATAGCCTCTTTTGGAGAAAAACTCATACGCTTTTTTACCCAAAGGCAATACGGTCACCTGAGCATTCGCATAAGTCTCATTGATAGCGAGAGAGGCACTTTTCAACACGTTGGAATTGAAAGCTCCACAAAGTCCTTTATCTGAGGTCATCGGGACGATCAACACACGCTCTACCGGTCTTTGCTCAGCATAGGCAATTTGCAATTCACCTCCCATGGCAGCTACTACATCATTGAGTATAGCTGTCAATTTTTGAGAGTATGGACGCATTTTTAGGATTCTGTCCTGTGCTCTTCTCAACTTGGCTGCCGCCACCATTTTCATGGCTTTAGTGATTTGCTGAGTGGAGGTTACAGAAGTGATCCTTTGTTTTACTTCCTTTAAGTTAGCCATAAGATGCTATTGTCAGAAATATAAAATTGAAAGGGAGGGGGTTAGACCTCCCTTGAGAAAATTATTTTTTAGCAAACTTGGTTGCCAAATCCTTTGCAGCAGCTTCAAGGATTTTACCTGCCTCATCGATTTTACCTTTCAAAAGTAGTTCCAATGCCTCTGGGTGGCTACTCTTCAACAAGTTATAGAACTCCTTCTCGAATTGACGTGCGCTTTCTACAGGAACGTTATCGATGTAACCTTTGGTGGATACATAGATGATCGCTACTTGCAATTCTACCGCTACCGGAGAATACTGCGCTTGCTTCAAGATCTCTTGGTTTCTTCTACCTCTTTCGATAGTTCTCTTCGTAGATGCATCTAAGTCAGAACCGAATTTCGCAAACGCTTCCAATTCACGGAACTGCGCCTGATCCAATTTCAAAGTACCGGCAACTTTCTTCATGGACTTGATCTGTGCATTACCACCTACTCGGGATACAGAGATACCTACGTTGATCGCAGGACGGATACCAGAGTTGAATAAGTTAGTCTCCAAGAAGATCTGACCATCCGTAATGGAAATTACGTTCGTCGGAATATAGGCAGAAACGTCACCAGCTTGAGTTTCGATAATCGGAAGAGCGGTCAAGGAACCACCACCTTTTACCAATGGTCTCAAAGACTCAGGCAAATCATTCATTTGCTTAGCAATCTCATCGGATGCGTTGATTTTTGCAGCTCTTTCCAATAGTCTGGAGTGCAAGTAGAAAACGTCACCCGGATAAGCTTCACGTCCCGGAGGTCTTCTCAACAACAAGGAAACTTCACGGTAAGCAACTGCCTGCTTAGAAAGGTCATCATAGATTACCAGTGCAGGACGTCCGGTATCACGGAAGAATTCACCGATACATGCACCTGTAAATGGGGCAAAAAACTGCATCGGAGCAGGATCAGAAGCAGCAGCAGAAACCACCACTGAGTACGGAAGCGCTCCGCCTTTTTCCAAAGCAGAAACAATACCCGCAACAGTAGAAGCCTTCTGACCTACAGCAACGTAGATACAGAATACTGGCTCACCTTTTTCGTAATATTCTTTTTGGTTCAAGATAGTATCGATAGCCACAGCAGTCTTACCTGTCTGACGGTCACCGATGATCAATTCACGCTGACCTCTTCCGATTGGAATCATAGAGTCAATCGCTTTGATACCTGTTTGAAGAGGTTCTGTTACCGGCTGTCTGTAGATTACCCCTGGTGCTTTTCTCTCCAAAGGCATCTCATACAATTCACCTTGAAGAGGGCCTTTTCCATCGATAGGATTACCCAAAGTGTCTACGACACGACCCAGCATACCTTCACCTACCTTGATAGATGCAATCTGCTTGGTTCTTTTTACGTTGTCACCTTCTTTTACCAATTTGGAATCTCCAAAAAGAACGGCTCCCACATTGTCTTCTTCAAGGTTAAGAACCATGGCTCTTAAGCCATTGTCAAACTCAAGCAATTCACCTGCCTGAGCTTTGGAAAGTCCATAGATACGGGCAACACCGTCACCTACCTGGAGTACGGTACCCACTTCTTCAAGTTCAGCCTCAGTTTTGACATTGGAGAGCTGCTCTCTCAAAATCGCTGAAACCTCATCAGGTCTAACTTGTGCCATTATATGTTGAATTATTTGTTAACTAATGATTAATATGTTTTGACAAAGTAACGTTGAGCCAATTTGGTTCTTAACGTTCTTAACTTACCGCTGACAGAATCGTCGAGTAATTTGTCATTTACTTTCAATACAAAGCCTCCGATCAAGTCAGGATTGATTTTTTCTACCAATTCAATCTTTTCCATGCCTGAAATTTCTGTCACGATGGATTGGAATGATTTTCTCAATTCGTCTGTCAAAGCTATTGTAGTAGTCACATAGGCCACTTGAATGCCTTTATGTACATTGTATTGTCTTACAAACTCCTTTGCTGTACTGACCAATACGTTGGATCTATTTTTGCGCGTTACGATGTCATAAAAACTTAAGGTAATCGCGTTGGCATGCTTTCCAAATAGCGCATGAATCACATTCTTCTTCTTGTCAGCATTGACAATCGGACTATGAAGCAGTAGTTGAAATTCACGATTGGCTTCAGCAACAGCAAGAAACTCTTTGATATCCGCAGTCACTTCTTCCAGCTGCTTTTTTTCAATCGCTAGCTCGAGGAGTGCTTTGGCATATCTGGATGCTACCTTAATATCTGACATATCAGTTTACCTTAATATCTTTCACAAACTCCTCTACCAATGCTTTCTGAGCTGCATCACTGGTATAATTTTTCTTAATCAATTTCTCTGCTACGTCCAATGACAAAGTAGCTACCAATACTTTCACTTCTTCTACGGCTGCCTTCTTCTCAGTTTGGATAGCATGTCTTGCATTTTCTAAAAGGATAGCACCTTCTTGTTGTGCTTTTTCTTTAGCTTCCTCAATGATCTGCTTCGCATGCTCCGTTGCTTTGTGAAGCATTTCATCACGTTGGATTTTAGCCTCGTGTAGGATGCGCTCGTTTTCAGCCTTTAGATTTGCCATTTCGTTTCTGGCAATCTCAGCTGATTTTAGGGCATCTTCAATCGATTTTTCACGCTCATCCAAGGCTGCCAAAATCGGCTTCCAAGCAAACTTTGTTAGAATAAACAATAAGGCAAGAAATCCGAATAATTGCCAAATGATTAAGCCCGAGCCAGGTATTATAAGATCCATGTATTTCTAGTGTTTAGATACAATGATATTTGTTCAATTAAAAGGAGGGATCAGCCTAGCGCTGACCCCTTTTCTTTTGTTCTTAGAAGGTAAGACCACCTGCGTTCAATGCAATAAGTAGACACACTACTACTGCGAACAGGGATACCACCTCAATAAGAGCCGCGATGATTAGCATGGCAGTCTGAACTTTACCAGCAGCCTCAGGCTGACGAGCAATAGATTCCATAGCCTGACCACCGATTCTACCGATACCAAGACCTGCACCAATTGCAACGATTCCAGCACCGATTCCAGCACCCATTAGTGCTAATCCAGCAGACAACAAGATTGAAGTTAACATACGTGTTTGTGATTTATAAATTGAACAAAGAAATTTCTTATTAATGATGATCGTCGTGTGCATGCTCCGCAACAGCCCCTCCGATATACATCGCAGAGAACAAGGTGAACACATACGCCTGAATCGTAGCAACCAATAATTCGATCACATTCAGGAAGGTAACCATCAAGGTACTTACTACCCCAATCGCGATAGATTCAAAAATGAATACCAACGCAATGAAGGCCAGGATCACAATGTGACCCGCGGTAATCGCCACAAACAAACGGACCATCAAAGCGAATGGCTTGGTGAATAATCCGATGATTTCTACAGGCACAATTACCAACAACAATGGAACAGGAACACCCGGCGTAGCAAATACGTGCTTCCAGTAATCTTTATTTCCATTGGTATTTACTACAATAAATGTCAATACAGCAAGGGTCATAGTGACCGCGATATTACCGGTAAGGTTGGCAGCACCCGGCATCAAGCCTAGTAAGTTACCAATCCAGATAAAAAAGAAGAGAGTCAAAAGGTAAGGTAAAAACTTTCTGTACTTTGGTCCAATCGCTTTGAGAGCAATCTCGTCTCTAACAAAAACTACAATTGGTTCTAAGATAGCCGCAGCACCTTTCGGAGCAGCAACTCCATTCTTTTTGTAGTTGGAAGCAGCAGAAAGCACAAAAGAAATCAAAACAATTAAAACCAAAAACATGAATGCTACGTTTTTGGTAATCGATAGATCAATAAAAGAACTTCCGTCTACACTAAACAAATGCTCGTGCTCATCGATATAATACCCTTCGTGCGCATATGCTTCACCGAATTTGTGGGTAACGGGATCTTGGAAATTGGAAGAAGAAAAAAATTGCAATCCTTTATCAGAAGAATAGATGATTACAGGCAATGAAAGAGTTAAATGTGTGTCTCCAAATGTTGCGAAATGCCATTCGTATGAATCTTTGATGTGATGCATGATAAAGCCTGTCTTATCACTATCATCACCTCCGGCCATCGCGGTAACTGGATTTATCAGCCAAATAGCTGATAATAAAACGCTTAAACAAAGGAACCTGCGTAACATTAATAGATTTTTTTTGGAACTACCTTGAAATCGGGCGCAAATTAGTTATTAACCCGTACATATCAAATAATAAGTAAAACAAATAAATCGCAAAGAAATTGGCGACAAACAAAATTATATTTTCAACCCCCAAAAATAGCATTATTCCAATGTAGCCAAGGCTCCCTAGAAATCGGATACCCAAAGCACCCAGCATAATGTTGACTGAATTTTCCTGATTGATGCTTATCAAATAATGACTAAATGCACTTGTCAACCAGGTCAAAATCAAAAAGAATGAAATGGTTGTCCAAACAGTCTCATGCACCCAAGAAGGTTTGATATATTCTTGGAGCAAGTAAACGAGCCCACCAATGATCAGTGAATAGATCAATAAGCGAACAGTAAGGATTTTAATGGATTGCATAATTTTGAATTATGCCGCAAAGGTAGGTCTTTTTCTACGGATTATCTTCACTATCATCATTTTTGATAGAGACGAATAAATGGTAGAATGCTGCAATCGTAGAAAGAAATACGAATACCAATAACCACAAAGGGAAGACCATCTGAGTTTTTTGGTCTAAAAACCAACCAAACCACGTTCCAATACCGATGACCGCAAAAATCTGAAAGGAAAGGCCGGAGTATTTGAGAATTTTATTGAGATTATCCCGCTGCCGATTCTTGGAGTTTGGCTTCATGCTGTTTGGAAACTTTCATTGCCCCACTTTTCATTTGACATTTTCCATTAAATACTGCACCATTTTCCACCACCAATTTTACAGTAATGATATCTCCTTCAATCACTGCGGAACTTTTGAGATACAACAATTCTGAGCAAGTGACCGAACCAGCAACTTTACCGGCTATTTCCGCCTCAGCAGAATTCAAATCTCCCTTGATTAAGGCAGAGTCCCCAATCACAATTTTACTCTTGGAGGCAACTGTACCTTCAATCGTACCTTCGATTCGGATATTTCCCTGCGCTACAATGTCACCTGTAATCTTTGTCTCTTTGGAGATCACATTACTGCTGCTGACAATTTCTTTGATTGATTTTTCTTCTGACTTTCCAAACATATTTAATCGAAGGTTATAAATTCTTGGGGATTAAGTGCCGACCCTTTGTGCCACAGTTCAAAGTGTAAGTGAGAACCTGTGCTTAGGTCACCGGTATTTCCTATGATGGAAACGATGTCTCCACCACGGACCACATCACCGACGTCCTTCAAAAGTACCGAATTGTGTTTATAAAATGAAAGGAATTCTCCTCTATGCTGAATTCCGATAACATAACCGGTATTGATTGTCCATGTGCTGAGAATTACCGTCCCATCTGCTATAGCCAAAACAGGTTCATTTCCTTTGGCAATGACATCCACACCAAAGTGGTCATTAGCAGGGTCAAAGCGGGCCGAAACAAACCCTTTGATAGGCGTGAAGAAAAAAACAGCTCCGGCATCAGAGGATGCCGCTGAATTCCGATTGGCCAATAAAGGCTCTGCTGTGGTGGATTGAAATTCCTGCATGATTTTCTTTGTGCCTTCACTCCACTGCTGATTGACGATCCCCTCTGATCGGTTAGCTTGAGGCAGCGATGTGGGGATTTCTTCTGCTACTTCTAAGGGCTCACCTTTGATGATGAGCTGAATGTTATCGATAAACTGTTCCTTTTTTCGTACCTCTATTAATAACGAATCAACTTGGTCAGATAATTCAAGGATTCTTTCGGTATTGGCCATTTGTGCAGAAGAGGCGTCAAACCAGCGCTTAAATATCGTCTTGGTGCTGAGAACAGCAAGTCCAAAAATTACCAAAAACACAAATGCACCCAACACCAGGAGGCGGAGAGCGGACAAACTGAATGAAGAGAGCACAGAGAAATCCTGCTCTTTTCGAATGACAAAAAGGTACTTGAGTTGGGTGATTTTTTTGAGATCAAATCGCTTCATGCTCAAATTTGGTTATTTTTTTGGATTGAAAATATTATATTTAGCTAGAGCGTTAAATAAATTAGATCAAAAGCAGTAATTTGGAAGCTTGCTGCGTCAAAGCTCAAAATGAACCATATTCACATACGCGTACTTGTATTTATCCTGCTTTTTGCATCCGCATGTTCTTCGACTAAGGATACATTCATCAATAGGACCTACCATAATACCACTTCTCGGTATAATGCCATGTTTTATTCCAAATTGATGATCGCTGAACTCGAACAGAAAATAGCAGCGGCTCATAATGAGGATTTCAGTCAGGTGCTCCCAATCTTCTATCCCATCGACAGTGCCCTGATTGATGAAAACAGGGAATTGCTTAAGGATGTACGCTATTTTTCCTCCAGAGCGATTGATTGGCATCGCATTTCCAAATGGGTGGATGATAATTACCTTCTTCTGGGAATGGCTGATTACTACGAAGCCCAATTTGACGATGCTTCCAATACCTTCCGTTACCTAAACGTCAACAGTAAGAAAAAACATATCCGTCACCGCTCACTTATTCAACTGATGCGGCAATTTATAGACTTGGACAGCTTTGACGACGCAGCCTATGTTATCGACTACTTATCCAAAGAAACCGGAATCAACCGGGAAAATCGATTCCTGCTCTACAAAACTTTGGCTTACTATTACGATAAGCGAGAAGATGTCAATGGTAAAATAGGAGCCTTGGATAAAGCTTTGGAATACAGTAAAGACCGATTTGAACGCTCCCGAATTAACTTTATCCTTGCCCAACTTTACCAACGGGAGGACTTAGATGCCTTGGCCTACTCCTATTATCAACAAGCTCAAAAAGGAAACCCTCCCTATGAGCGAAGTTTCTTTGCGCAGTTATACATGCAGCAAGTGGCCGAGCTCAACAAAAGCAAGGACCTGCAACGGGTACGTGCCTACTTCGACGATTTGTATAAGGACAGCAAAAACAGGGAGCTCAAAGATGTGATTTTATATGAAAAAGCCATTTTTGAACTCCGTCAGGATGAAGTAGAGACTGCAAAAGAATTACTTGTCAGAGCAGCCAAAGAAGAAGGTAAAAACCCTGTTCAAAAAGGTTATATCTACCAAAAACTGGCAGAAATCAGTTTTGATATTGATCGGGATTTTCGGGCGACCAAGTATTACTTGGACAGTGCCTTAGCCAACTTCCGTCCGGTAGATGCTTCTTACCGACAGATCGAACGGGAGAAGGTGCGCTTGGATAATTTTGTACTTCACTATGAAACTATCCTGCGAAATGACAGCCTCTTGCGGGTGGCACAACTTTCTCCAGAAGCACAGGAGCGCTTAGCTGATGAATTTATTGCCAAAGAAGAAGAACGACTACTGAGGGAAGCAGAAGAAAAAGCAAGACCAAAAAACACAGGGATTTTTGACAACTTATTGGCTTTTAGTGGACGTGGATCAAGTGGCGGCAGAAGCTTCTATTTCGAAAATAGCTTGGCCATGCAGCAGGGAGCTATTGAATTTGTACGAGTTTGGGGGAATAGAAATTTGGATGACAACTGGAGAAGAAGTGTGCAAAGCTTCCAATCCACGATCCGGAGGGATGTAGCAGAAGAAGAAGATGAACCAGAATCTGCAACAAATGAATCGAATGAAGAAGAAGAATCCAATGATATTCTTTCACAGATTCCAGACAAAGCTTCCCTTTTGGCGCAAATACCCCGGGATGAATCCCAACTAGAGGCTATGCGCACAGGTCTGGAATTAGCTTACTTTGAATTGGGAAAATTACTTTTCTTTGATTTTCGCGAGTATGAGATGAGTAAGGAGAACCTAGAAATCCTGATAACCGTCTATCCTAACACCATTAAAAAAGCGGAAGCTTATTATATTTTATTCTTGGCCAATAGGGAATTGGGAGGAAATACGAGTCTATACAGCGAACGACTCAATCGGGAATTCCCTTATTCTCCCTACACGTTTGCAGTCAACAACCCAGATGCATTGACGGGAGGAGCGGCCTTGGTGGAATCTTCCAAAATGTACCGGACTGCCTATGAATTGTATGAAAACAAACAATATGAGGAAGCCCGAGGAGTCATTCGCAGGACAATGGAGCTATTCCCCTTGACTAAAAATACGGATCGCTTACTCTTGTTAGACATCATGATTTCCGGAAAAATTGACAGCATGGACTTCTACAAATACCGCTTGGAAATCTACACCCTCCAAACAGAAAATCCAGAGTTGAAAGAACTGGCAAGAAATATGCTAAGAGTAGTCAAAGGAGATGAAGAAGAGCTTGTCGCTGAAAACCAAGAAGAAACTACTGCTGAAGAAGAAAATGCAGATGCAGAGGATCTAGCAGATGCAGAGGATTTGGAGGAAGATGAAAGTCCGTATAAAGAAAGTGCCAGTCAAACACATATATTTGTCCTCGCATTGAGTCAAGAGCGCGCAAGAGAGGCAAAAGCACTATTGGGAGACATGGAAACCTTCCATTCTTCTCAGTTTAGCAACGCAAGACTGCGCACGGGCAACATGAATATAACCCGTGAGCAAGTCATCTTCATCGTCAGTCCGTTCAACAATGCAGAACGAGCCTTGGCATATAGGGAGAAATTCTTGGAAAGCTTCGAATCCGGTTCCTTGGGACCTGATGATAAGGAGTCAAGCTTTGTGATTTCCATTGGAAATTTCCAAGAGCTGAACAAAAGGAAAGATTTGGATGAGTACCGTCGATTCTTCCGAAGAAATTATTGATAAAAGATTAGTACTTTATACATGACACAAAAAATCATAAAACTTCTATGGGCATCTTTTGTCATAGGAGTGGTAGGATTCATCTTATTTATTTGGGCAGTTAGCAGTAACTTCCTAGGGTTATTTGGCCCTTTACCTGACTTCAAAGCCTTGGAAAACCCCCAATCAGAATTGGCCTCAGAGCTCTATTCTGCAGATGGAGTTTTGCTGGGAAATTACTTCAGGGAAAATCGAAGTCCTGTTACTTACAACGAACTTGCCCCCAATTTGGTCAATGCCTTGATTGCGACAGAGGATGTTCGATTTGAAAGTCACTCGGGTATTGATTTCAAAAGTATGGGGAGGGTGTTTTTTAAATCCCTTATATTGAGACAGGGTGCCGGAGGAGGAAGTACATTATCTCAGCAAACTGCCAAAAATCTATTTAAAACAAGAAACCTAGAATCGCAGGGTGCTTTGAGCCGGGTGCCAGGCTTGAGAATGCTTATCATCAAAACCAAAGAATGGATAGTGGCTGCCAAGCTGGAGCGTTCTTACACGAAGGATGAAATATTGACTCTTTACCTCAATACCTCAGAATTTGGAAGTAATGCCTATGGTGTCAAAACAGCATCAAAAACCTTTTTCAACAAGGAACCTCATGAATTGGAGGTCCAGGAATCAGCAGTATTGGTTGGCCTTTTTAAGGCACCAACTTATTACAGCCCTGTGTTCAATCCTGAAAACTCTCTTCGAAGAAGGAATACTGTTTTGTTCCAAATGGAGAAATACGGATACATCAGTAGAGCAGAACGTGACTCCTTGGTTCAACTACCCATTGAATTGGATTATCGGGTCTCTAACCAAAATCAAGGTTTGGCTACCCATCTTCGGGAAGTCATCAAAGCTGACCTTTTGAAATGGGCCAGGGAAACACTCAAGCCAGATGGAACTCCTTACGATATTTTTGGAGATGGACTTAAGATTTACACCACCATTGATAGCCGTATGCAGCGCTATGCAGAAGAAGCAGTAGATGAGCACATGCGGGAATTGCAGAAAAAGTTTGAGCGTGAAATGGGCAATCGTGATCCATGGATTGATAACAATGGACGCGTAATACCTAACTTCTTGGAAAATGCCGTCAAACGTACGGACGTTTATAGAAATCTTGTCACTCGTTATGGAGCCAACAGCGATTCCATCGAAATAAAACTGAATGAGAAGAAACGTATGCGGGTATTCTCTTGGGAACGGGGTGAAATCGATACGCTATTTAGCACCATGGATTCCTTACGGTACTATAAAAAATTCTTAAGACCAGGCTTTGTATCCGTGGAAGCTGAAACAGGACATGTCAAAGCTTGGGTTGGAGGATTAAACCATAAGTACTTCAAGTTTGACCATGTAAAGCAAGGCAAGAGACAGCCGGGCTCTACCTTTAAAGCTTTTGTATATGCAGCTGCCATTGAAAATGGCTACAGCCCATGTTATCGAGTAATTGATCAACCGGTAGAAATCAACATCCCGGGCCAACCTGCTTGGATTCCAAAAAATGCGGATAATAAGTTTTCATACGAAAGTATGACCATCAGGAGAGCCATGGCACAATCCATCAACTCCATCACAGCTTTTATGATGAAAAAACTGAGTCCAAGAATTATTGTAGAGACTGCCCATCGCTTGGGTATAACCTCCGATTTGGAAGAGGTGCCAGCCTTGGCATTGGGTACATCGGATGTATCCATCTATGAAATGGTTGGTGCTTTTGGAACATTCGTCAACCAAGGGGAGCATATCACGCCTTTCTATATCGAACGAATTGAAGACAAAAACGGCAATCTGATTCAGCAATTCACTCCTAAAAAGCGTCCTGCTATGAGCGAGGAGCACGCTTATCTCATGTTATACATGCTGAGAGGCGGTTTTGAAGAATCAAGAGGAACTTCTCAGGGTGTTCCGTGGACCTTGCGTGATGAAGGAAACGAATTGGGAGGTAAAACAGGTACCACACAAAATGCTTCTGATGGTTGGTACATCGGAGTAAGTAAGGACTTGGTTTCGGGTGCTTGGGTAGGTGGTGATGACCGTGCCATTCACTTCAGAAGCTGGACCAGTGGACAAGGTGGACAAACTGCCCGACCAATTTGGGTCAAATACATGGCCAAAGTATATGCCGACCAAAGTCTGGGATATACCAAAGGTCCATTCAGAAGACCAGAAAGACCGCTCAGTATAGAAATCGATTGTGATCGCTATGAAATGGACAGCAACAAATTCAGCGATTTCGATTTTGATCCAAGAAAGTCTGACTTCTAAAACCAATAGTAGAGTGGTCAGTTGTAGTAACTGACCACTTTTCATTTCTTATGGAGGCATTTTCATACGCAGTTACCGATTATCTACAATTGCCCGACTTACCAGGGGTCTACAAATATTACAATGCTGATCAGGAACTGATTTATGTAGGAAAGGCAAAAAGCCTAAAGAAAAGAGTAGCTTCTTATTTTTCTAAAGCCATCGGCATCAATCACAAGACCAAGAGGATGGTACGGGAAATCCAGCGCATCGAAATCACCATCGTGAATACAGAATTTGATGCCCTGCTACTTGAAAACAACCTGATCAAAAAAAGTCAACCCAAGTACAATATCCTTCTCAAGGATGATAAAACCTATCCGTACTTACTCCTGACCAAAGAAAATTACCCAAGGATTTTTCCAACCCGTAAACTCATCCCCCATAGGGGAACTTACTATGGACCATTTGCCAGTGTCAAAGCAATGAATAATGTTTTGGAATTGATTCGAAGCTTGTTCACTATCCGCACATGCAAATTGGATCTCAGTCCATATAAAATTGGAGAACAGAAATACAAAGTTTGTCTGGAATACCATATTGGCAATTGCCTAGGTCCATGTGAAGGATTGCAAAAGGAAAGCGATTACATGGAAGACTTGGAGCATGCAAAGCATATCTTGAAAGGAAATCTTGGGCTTGCCAAGGGCTTCTTCAAAAAGCGTATGCAAGAAGCTGCGGAAAATTTGGCCTTTGAGCGGGCACATTATTTCAAGGAAAAGCTAGACTTATTGGAAAAATACCAGGCAAAGTCTTTGGTTGTCAATCCTTCTATTGCAGACTGTGATGTATTCACCTTGGAATCTGACGAAAAGCTAGCGTATGTCAACTACCTCAAAGTAAAAAATGGCTCCATCATCATCACTAAAACGGTAGAGCTCAAGAAAAAATTGGATGAATCAGAGACAGATCTTTTGTTGATCGCAATCGTCCGCCTTCGAGATCAATTCAATTCGGATTCTGTAGAAATCCTTACGAATATTGAATTAGAAGAAACCTATGAGGGACTTAATATCCATACGCCTAAAATCGGAGACAAAAAGCGATTGGTAGAACTCTCTCTTAAAAACACCAAATTCTACAAGAAAGAAAAGCTTCTAGCCTCCGGTGAAGTAATCGATAAAAAGAACAGGGTCTTAAAACAACTACAGGCGGATTTATCCTTAAAAGAACTTCCTGACCATATTGAATGCTTTGATAACTCCAATATCCAAGGGACCAATCCGGTAGCTTCCATGGTATATTTCAAAAACGGCAAACCATCTACGAAGGACTACAGGCATTATCATATCAAAACCGTGGAGGGACCAAATGACTTTGCTTCCATGACAGAGGTAGTAGGTAGACGGTACAAACGGGTATTAGAAGAAGGACTTCCTTTACCAAAGTTGATTGTCATTGACGGAGGTAAGGGTCAGTTGTCTTCTGCCGTGGAAGCACTAAAAGCATTAGGTATCTATGGACAGATTCCTATCATAGGCATAGCCAAGCGTTTGGAGGAAATCTATTTCCCTGAAGATCAATATCCTTTACATATCGATAAAAAATCAGAGTCCCTGCGACTCCTTCAGCGCGTCAGAGATGAAGCTCACAGGTTTGCCATCACCTTTCATAGAGATATCAGAAGTAAAAAAGCCTTCAATACTTCTTTAACAGACATTCCAGGTATAGGTAACGCAATGGCAGAAAAGCTATTGAAACATTTCAAGTCTATCAAAAAAATAGAAGTAGCGAGTTTGGAGGAAATTGAAGCAGTGGTAGGTAAGAGCAAGGCGTCACTGGTTTTTGAAGCAATACAAATAAAAAAAGCGGGTAATTAACCCGCTTTTTTTTACCACTCCCAGAGCCCGTTTTCGAACTCTAGCAGCTTATATTCAAACTCTAGCGCATTTAAAAACGCTTGTAATTCTGCATTTGGATTATTTGGATCCACCAAATCTATCAACAACTCATTTCCTTCATTGGTGTATTTCCTGACCACAGATCTGAACAAACGCACATCAAACACATGATCGTATCCTAAACTCTTGGATGTGTTCTGAAAATTGAACCACTTAGCCTCAGGATGATCTTTAAAATGATTATAGAAATCCTTAAACTTAATAAATCCAATGGTCTTTTGACCCGCATTAGCATTGGTAACGGACGGCATAACCAACTCCAAATATTTAATATCAAATCTTGCTTGGGAGTGATGTTTGTCAATGATAAAATCCTCCTTGAAATCTAGGTAATACAATTGCTTCATAAAGATTGAATCACCTAATGCATTTAACCAAAACTCCGACTGAAACTCGGAAATAGACATCGGTCTAGAAAAGCTTTCATCTGCATACACTTCAAATGCATTTTCCTCTACCACAGCCTTGTAAATATTCCCAACTATTCCATCGAGTTTAGCATCACCAGTCCCGTATAATGGAATATTGTATTTTTCACGAAGGTCAATTCTCCTCCAAACATCAATAGTGAACATTTTATCATCTTCTCGCATTGGCTTAATGGAGAAGACAGTGTCCATTTTGAAGCTTCTGTCCCCATATCTTGAGGGCTGCACACTCGTTGCCGTCTGTGCAAAGCCTTCCAACACAAAGACCAAGGTCAATGCGAAGAGTGCGATAATTTTGTTTGTTCTTTTCATGGCAATTTAATTTATTGAAACCTGACAATTCAAATTATCGAATTCGAATAATCCTGATTTCATTTTGACTTGATTTGATCTTATTGCCTCGGAAGTTAGTACGTGTTACTTCAGTCACTCGAATTACTAACGCATCACCAGCTCTAGCAGATGCCAATAAATTTCTAATAGCTACATTTTCACCAGTAATGGATACTTTTTCACGTGGGACTTCATTACGTATCAACGTCACATCGCCACCACTTACTTCAAAATTAGAATCTCTAGCCATTGTTCTGGCAAAGGTCGGTTCAGGAACAGCTCTAACCAACAATGTAGATGGGCCAGGCGCAGGATAACCTACACTCATATCAATCTCACCTCTTCCGTCAAACAACCGAATAGATGGCGCTGGAACGGGCTTAATATCATAAGAAACATCATCAATTTTATTACCTCCTGAACTCACGCCTATTACAACTTTCCCAGAGTTACCCGGAATAATCGTCACCTGACCAGGTCTACTTCCATTGATCGCTGTACCATTATTAACAGTAAACTGCGGCGCATAGGAATTTCCCAATGCGGGTACGTCAATGAAAAGGTCGTTGGCACAATCAGCATACAATTGATTGACCACATCAGAAGTCACTCTTACTACCGGTTGAGCGACGAAGTATTCATAATCAACTGTCAGCGTAGAATCCTTACCAGCAATATTTACAGTGATTTCGCCTTTCAACGTTTGTCTTGCTAAACCTCTGTCATCATAATTTCCAGCTGGCGGCACAGTGAAACTGATTTCACCAAAACCATTCACTACAGGAATCTCTCTACCTCCGATGGTCATCTTAGGAGAAGCTGAAGAAGAGGCAGAAGCAATGAACATGCTACCTTCAAATTTTGTACCTGCTGCTACTACATTAGAGTTGGCTGCAACTTTAGCTTCGAATACATCAGACCTGAAGTAAAAAGTACCGATAGAAGAGAAAATTTGAGACAAAGCTTCTGCTTCAATATTCAATACCTCATTTTGATACTGAGAAATCAAAGCCATTACAGCACCTACAGGAGATTTTACAAAGTTCAAAAACACAAAACTTTTATCTCTGACCTCACGATCATTCTGGAAGATTTCTATGTCTCTGGCATCTTTTGCAATATCTCCAAAGGAACTCTCGATACCCAAATTACCTAGGATTCTATTAATGTCCACTGGATAGGTATTGAGTTTTGATTTCATCTCTTCCCCTTTACCCTGATTATTGAAAATATTCCCAGGAACATCTACGTTTTTCAAAGAAGAGTTTTTAAACTGCCCATTGTCATTTTTTGCATTGGACTGCTCAATCAATAACTGCTTAAGTTCTTCCAAGTAAACAAAGGTCTCTGCCGTAATTTTTCTCACCTCTCTTGCAGCTGCAACCTTCGGGATATCTCTTTCATTATTTCCTTGTTGCTCTACAGTCGCTTCTATGGAGGAAACTGTAAACTCATTTTTCTGAATGAAATTCTTGGATGTTCTTTCCAGACCATCATTTAATAAGACGAACTTTTGGAGAATCTGATTACTTACTTGTAGTGCTAACAGTGCTGTCAGTACCAAGTACATCATCCCAATCATCCGTTGTCTAGGTGTTTCTTTACCCCCTGCCATTTTTTTCTAAATGTTTACTACTAGATGATTGATCGATTAACCTTTCATGGCGGTTAACATACCACCATATATTTTATTCAATGAACTTACATTTTGATTTAATTTCGCCAATTCATTTTTGAACGCTTCGGTCTCTTTCCCGGCTTCAGATAGGCCTTCCATTGCAGAGGCTACATTGGAATAAAACTTATTCAACGTTTTCAAGTGACTCTGCGCATCCAATAGCTCCATTTCATATACATTATTCAATGAAGAAAGATTTTTAGTCACTTCTACCACTTGTGCATGATAAGCTTTAGCATCTGTTGAAGCTGAAGAAAGTTCAGAAAGTGCCGCAGCAGTCTTGCCATAGGAGGAATTAATGTCCACCAAAGTTTTAGAAGCAGTCTTCACATTTTCAGCGTACTCATTGGTAGCTACTGCTGCATTGGAAATTTTGCTCATTTGCGAAGCAGATTCTGCAAGGTTGTTGATTCCCTTACCCAAGCTTTCAAATAATTCAGGACCAATTTTAGCATTTGCTAATAAATCATCAAATTTTTGGGTCATCCCCTCATTTGTATTGGCTTTAGCGGCTGTTTTTCTTGTAAAAGGTTCATCAGAAGCCAATTCAGGATACACCTTACTCCAATCAACTTCTTCCTGCTTAGGCTCAAATGCCGAAAGGAAAAATATAATGGCCTCAGTAGTCAGACCTACCCCAATCATCAAACTCGCACCTTGCCAGTCCAAAATCTTGAACATAGCTCCTAAAATTACGAGGGATGCACCGATACCATACACCTTTGGCATGATATCACTGTAAAACTTATACTTGAAAGAATTCTTGTTAGCCATTTTTTTCTAATCGTGAGTTGTTATGATATTTTATTTTTTATCTTCTTCTTCTTCTGTTATTGTTGACATCCATAGATCCAGATCTACCTAGGAAGGTCATTGCTGTTCTGAAACCAATATGAGCGGTTTTTACATCTTGGTATTCATAAGTGCGGGTGCTCGTTTCCAAGTAATGGGCTACATCTTTCCAAGAACCACCACGCACTACTTTTCTTGGCTCGTTAGCATTATTATAAACTGGATCCAAATCCCAAGTTAAAGAACTTGCAATTGGGTTGTATGCATCCAATACCCACTCAGCAACGTTACCTGACATATTATACAATCCGAAGCCATTGGGGGCAAACACATCTACGGGTGCGGTGTAAGCAAATCCATCATCAATGTAATTCCCTCTACCGGGCTTAAAGTTAGCCATCAAACAACCTCTTTTATTTTTAAGATAAGGACCTCCCCAAGGATACTTGGCGATTTCTTTTCCTCCTTTGGCTGCATACTCCCACTCTGCCTCAGAAGGCAATCTGAAGTAAGGAAAGTCAAAATCAGACTTATCATTTGCATTAAGATGGTATGTCCTCCACTTAGTATACATCTGCGCCTGTTCCCAACTGACACCTACTACCGGGTAATTGTCAAATGCAGGGTGATCGAAGTAAAACTCCATCAAAGGATCTCCGTAATGATAGGTGAAGCTAGTGTTCCAAACAGTCGTATCCGGAAGTACCTCATTCAGATTAAAACTAGGAGCATCTTTCAACGTGGTTGGAGTTCCAAAAGCATATACACCTTCTCTCACAGCGTCGACAAATTGCCTGTATTTATTATTGGAGACTTCATACTTGTCCAAGTAAAATTCAGAGATAGTAATCTGTTTGTTGAAGGCAGATTGCGTGAAGGCTATGTCCTCGTCAGCTTGGCCCATCCAGAAGGTCCCTGCTTTGATAGCGACCATGTCTATCGGTAGACTTTGCTGCCAACCAGAGCGCTTCGGAACACCCGTCACCTCACCTCTTCTGTTATCCCTTTCACTGGCAGAACCTTTCTTGCCAAAAAGTCCGCAACCTTGTAGTGAAACCGCTATCACCAAGGCTGCTAAGATGGGAATTCCCTTTGATTTCATATTATTGTACATAATCAACATTTAATTCGTTACGTAAACCAACCACCGAAATTAGCTAGTTTACAAGCTCAAAGTTTAAAGAAATTACGTCAAATCAACAAATTTCAGTACAAATTTTCTAAGATATTTTTAAAACCTAAACCTTGGTGTCCGTTGGATTGCACGCTGATATTCGCGGACCAAGGGTTGAAGATTATAGGTCAACATAAACTCGTGACTCGTCGGTGCCTTTGCCTGAACATTACTCACCACCAAATCAAAAGCATAACCAATCCTTAAGGAATTATCGCTAAGAACACTGTAGCCTAGCAATAATGATACCGATTCTTGACCTCTAAAGGTCACTCCTCCACTTATCTTATTATTATGTGTCGCTATAACGCCAAGATCGTAAGAAAAATTATTAAAGGATACGGTTTTAATTAGAAAACTTGGCTCAAAAGTCCAAAGCGCAAATGTTCTTATCCTGTATCCAAAATTGATGTAAGAATGATTACGAAGCTGATTATTGATCGCTCCATCTCCAAAATCAAATCCTGGTTCATTCAAATGCCGACTACTAATTCCAATAAAGTAATTTCCACGATCATAAATTGCTCCGAAACCCGCATTGAAATTCATTTGAGTCTCATCACCTGAAGTGGGGATGATCATTTCCTGATCTACAAAATCAAACTGATCATATTTCAATGTACTGGAAAACAAACCACCGGAAATACCAAAGGACAAAACACCTCTTCTCAAGCGCTTATGATACCCCAAGGAAAGGTTGACTTCCTGATTGCTCGTAGCACCAATGTTATCATTGATAAACGTTAGCCCATATCCTAGATTTAAATTATCTAATCTACCTGTAGCCGTCAATAATTGTGTGAGCGGGGCCGGTCCATTAAGACCTGTATAATTCAACCACTGGGAGCGGTGCAAAGCTGAAAACCTGTACCCAGACTCTTTTCCTGCAAAAGCAGGATTAAAAAAGAGACCGTTGTACATATATTGGGTAAATTGAGCGTCTTGTTGTGCCTTTGAAGGCAGCACAACAACAACCGCTAGCACAAAAACGCATGCTAAGAGCTTATCAATTGTTGGTTTTCGTAGTCCCATGCAAGTTTAAAACATCTAACAATCTACTATTCTAAACATTTAAACTGAAAAAGACCACAAAAGATTAAAAAGATCACAAATTATTTGCCTTTTTAATGTACAACTCCAATGCCCCTGTCATACTTGGAGCATTAGGCATCGGTGCTTCTATGTCCAAAATCAGTCCTTGGTCAAGTACTTCTTTTGCTGTTGTCGGTCCAAAAGCAGCTATCCTCGTAAAGCCCTGCTCAAAGTCAGGAAAGTTTTGTTTCAATGATTTGATACCGGATGGACTAAAAAAAGCAAGTACATCATACTTGATATTAGCTAAATCAGATAGGTCAGAAGCCACCGTATGATAAATTATCGCCTCGGTAAATGTAATATTCATTTTTGCTAAATATTCGGGAATTTCATCTTTCCTTATATCTGAACATGGAAACAAATATTTTTCCGATTTATGCTTTTTGAAGTAGTCAAACAAATCCGAGGCGGTCTTTTGACCTACAAACAATTTTCTTTTTCTAATGACAATATACTTCTGCAGATAATGCGCTGTCTGTTCCGATATACAAAAATATTTCATATCAGCAGGCATCTCAATTTTCAACTCTTTGCAAATCGTAAAAAAGTGATCGATCGCATTTCTACTGGTGAAAATTATCGCCGTATGTTTCAAAATTTCGATCTTCTGCTTTCTGAATTCTTTGACAGGAACAGGCTCAACTTGAATAAAAGGTCTAAAATCAATCTTCAACTTATACTTTTCAGCCAACTGAAAATAAGGGGATTTATCGTCCACTGGCTTTGGCTGTGATACCAAGATACTTCTTACCGGATTAAATCTGTCTTTGGTTGACTTAGTCATGGTTTACTATACTTTCGTAGATTGTTGAATCAATGCCTATTACCATATCAAGTACTTTGAGACTATTAGGAATGGTAATAATTCTGCGGTGCAAAGGTAAGCAATTAAATGATAAAATTTAAAATCTACTTGATTTGTCATGGCTACAAAAAGCAATACAGTTGCAAATAGATAAATTGCAAAGAAAACATTCTTGGCGATCAACTCCCAATCCTTCATCACAATCAAATCATTTGTAAGGATGAGCATTTGAAATAAAATCAAAGTAAAAGCCATCAATGAAATAATCCTAAGCAAATAAAAAAAGTGTACGATTTCAAATTTCTTTATATTGAAAACAAATGTCATAAAATTCAAATATAGGTATTTTAGTATCGATAGTCCAACAAAAACCAATGAACCGATAATCCATTTAAAGAATAGATCATTCATATTGCTGGGGTTGAAAAAATAAGTCAACCCATCATTAAAGTAATACAGGAAAAACATGACACTCTGTACAATGGCAAGACCTATCAAAAACAGGAAAAACAACACATCTAAGGAGAAAAACTTGGGATTTCCTTCCAAATTATCACCTAAAGAAATAACTCCTTTTGGTGATAGCATATAATTTAATTCAACAGGAAAAACGGATTTCACAATTCCGAATAGAATAAACAAGATGCAAATACTCAAGTAGTAGAAATCCTTAAACGAGGACACTGTCCTTTTATTGGTATCCTCCAAATTCACAACTTCCATCAAATTTGGGAGCTTCTCAAAGTAACCTTTTTCCAACAAAACGTTGTTCTTAGAAATTCCCTGTCCATAAATTACCAAAGAAACTGTCTGCTGCCCTGCCAAATCAAAGCGCTCATGTACATCAGTCAAGGGTATTATAATCGCTGTATCCTGTTGGGCAAAAAACCAAATCTGATTGTGCAGAAAAACAGTACTTTGAGCAGGCACCTGCAATTTAAGCATACTGGCAGGAAAGCTTTTCACATCCACCTCTGTGCTGATAACATCACTTGTGTAATTCCAGGATCGATTGGACTGTTGCTTGAAGTTACCTGAATAATTCTCCAAGGTCTGCGCTGACAAGCCTAGTCCAGCCAAAAAAACAAAACTAATAATCAACCAAAATTTAACCATTATTTAAAATCTGCCTGTGTATCCAAAATGAATCTTTGATTGATTGATTGCAAAATCCTGCGTATTGCTTCCGCCTAAAGCGTATACAAAATTGAAAAATCCTGATTGAGTTTCCAAACGAAAGCCTAAACCTGCCGCATATGGGAAATCCGTAGGACTGTTCTGCACTTGATTACTAAACCTGCCAACGTCGGCAAAAATCATAAAATATGAATAGCGATCAAAATAAAATCTCGGCTCTAAATTCAGATAGATGTAATCATTGACAAAGAAGAAGTTTTCGTTGAAGCCACGAAAAGACTGCAACCCTCCCAGTCGGAATAAATCATTCAAAAATAAATTGGGGTTTTCTACTGTCCCAAATGCAAGGCGTTGAAAAAAGGTGATCTTATTTCCAATGGGTAGAAAATGATTCAACTGTCCTTGCAACTCATACTGCAAGGTTCGAAGCTCTATTCCTTCATATACTTCTTGAGGTATAGCCGTATTTTGGATGATTTGCTTATTGCCAATTGTAAATGATACGTCAGTACTCCAACCTCTTCTTGGGTCAAAACGATCATCCACTTTAAAAAAACGATGCCCTAGTCCATAATTGGTAAACCTGAAATCCCCCACTTCCGGCAAACTTGTCAATTCTGATAAACCCGCAGTCGCCAACAGGTCACTTGCTTGACGATTACCAAAAAATCGAAGTTGACTTTCAGGATTGAGATTGACGGAAAAACCTAAGTTAAAAGTTCGGTTGAGGAATGTGGTATCTTCCTTTAATAAGGAAAACCCAATCGACAAATTTAGCTTGGAACCTAGCAAGTGAGACTCCTGAGCTCTCAACTCCAATAATTGGGAAAATTGATTGAAGCGTTGCCATTGCAAAGCAAAATCTCTTCCTCTTCCACCAATGTTGAATAGTTTGAGATCAAATTGTCCTGTCAATAACAATCTCCCCCCCTCCAATTCATTGGGTAATACACCAATAATTCCATCCAATGAATTTAGATTCCGATCCTGCAAAGGGAGGTATAAGGTTGCCTCAGAATTTTGAAAACTCAATTCAGGCGGTCCTGTCAATCGGGAATAAGGAATAGTCCGTAGGATAGCAATGGCTTGGTTTACCTTTTTTTGCGAAAAATTCTCTCCAACCTTGATATCTAGCAACTGATGCAAGTATGCAGGCTTCATTTTGGAATTGCCAATGACTTTGATGGTGTCAAAGGTAATCTTGGGACCCAAATCCATCCATAAGCGGGCGCTCAGTTCATTCCCATTTCGGAGCAAACTATCTAACTGCACACTTGCAAATGGAAAACCGGAATCTTCAGCCGCACTAAGGACTGTTAAGCGGAGCTCTTGAAATGCCTGCAAAGAAAATTTATCTTGAATAACAGGATCTGCTTTCTTTCCTAATACCAACGGAAACAACTGCTGAACAGGACTTACATCTAAAGAAACCCATTGAAACACTTCCCCTGTATGGATGAGAAGGTCTAGTGAATCTCCTCTGTATTTTTTGCTCGACTCAAAAGATAAATGCCCTCGATTATAGAGATCATTGAAGAAGTTCTGCACAAATAACTCCCGCTCCAATGAATCCTGGAAAATAGCACTTCCGCTTTTGGGAATTTCCCCCTTCACGTCATATACCAACAAAAAATCCCTTTGCGCCAGCAATTGCATGGACAACAGCAAGAAAAGCAGACTCAAACAGAAACTATTTTTTTTAAACACAATCTTGAATTTCAAGTACCTTTGAAGGGGATTTAAAATTAAGCAATTTGTCTGGCATATATATTCATATTCCTTTTTGTAAGCAAGCATGTCATTATTGTGACTTTCATTTCAGCACTAATCATCGCACGATGGAGGCCATGACAGAGGCCTTGATTGCAGAGATTGTACACAGAAAAGATGCTTTACAAAAAGATCCACTCATACGTACCATTTATTTTGGAGGTGGAACACCATCTTTATTGCCAACCAAAGCAATTGAGCAGATACTAAATACTATTCATAAGTATTACCCAGTTTCTTTGGAAGAATGTACCTTGGAAGCTAATCCTGATGATATTACCATTGAAAAATTACAAGAATTCAAAAGTTTGGGAGTAGATCGCTTAAGCATAGGAATCCAAAGTTTTCAGGAGCATGTATTGAAATTCTATAACCGTGCACACAGCGCTCAAGAATCTATGCTTGCGGTGAAAAAAAGTCAGGATGCTGGCTTTGAAAAACTATCGATTGATCTAATGTATGGCTTCCCGCATACGGACCACAGTATTTGGCAGCAGGACTTAGCTACCGCTTTGGAAATAAATCCTGGCCATATCAGCAGTTACTGTCTGACCATCGAACCAAAAACGGCATTGGCCAAATGGACCCAAACCGGAAAATTTGAGGAGGCAGATGAAGGCTTTATACAAGAGCAGATGCAACACTTGATAGAAACTACCGAAAAAGCAGGTTACGAACAATATGAGATCTCCAACTTTGCTATTCCGGGAAAAGAGGCCATCCATAACAGCAACTATTGGAAAGGCCATAGTTACCTTGGCATAGGTCCAAGCGCTCATTCTTTTGATGGAAGCAAGCGTTGGTCAACAGTTTCAAATAACAATAGTTATATCCGTTCTATTCAAGCAAGGGATTTTTCGGCGCAGGAAGAAACCTTGGAGCCTGTAGACATCCTCAATGAGTATGTGCTAACTTCTTTGCGTACCAGCTGGGGCACGGACTTGCAAAAAATCCAATCTGAATTTGGAATCAATTTATTAGAAGAAAAAAAACCCTTAGTCACTCAGCTTCAAGCAGAAGGAATGATTATTGTTGACACACAACATATCCGATTAAGCAAAAAAGGAAAATTTCTTGCCGACAGCATCGCGAGTGCCCTCTTTATAGACTACCTTTGAGATATGAGTTCAGATAAATACAGAGACTTTTCGACTAGAAAAAAAGAAGCAATGCCTCTCAGCACTGCTTTTGAAGATTTACTGCGCGCATACAAGATCAAAGACAGATTTGATGAACGTGCATTGATTCAGGCTTGGCCAGAAATCATGGGAAAAACCGTTGCAAGCCGGACCACTTCTGTTTTTATTAAAGACAAAAAACTTTTTGCCACCATAAGCTCTGGACCGGTCAAACAAGAACTTCGCATGAATCAAAGCAAGTTGATCCAACTAATTCAAGAGCGATTTGGTAAAGAGCTTATTGAGGAAGTGGTTATTCTTTAATTCCGGATCAATCCTGTGACCCAAACACTCTTCGCATCAAGGCAGTAGTTCGCTGCATAGGATCCTGTCGGATTTTTGCTTCCTCCTGAGCTACTAAAGTAAATAGCCCATTGATTGCCTGCTGGGTTACATAAGCATTCAAATCCGGATCAATTCTACGATTGACCAAAGGGATAGCATTATAGGTATTGGCGATATCCGTATAAAAACGGGTTGCCCCAACTTCATTCAAGGATTTTTGGATTTCAGGCTGAAATAATTCAACCAATTGAGCTTCGGTAGTTCTTCTCAAAAACTGAGTAGCCGCATCTTGCTGACCGCTCAACAAAGCAAATGCATCTTGAATGGTCAATTGGCGAATAGCGCTTGTAAAAATAGGAATTGCTTGTCTTGCCGCATTTTCAGCTCCACGATTGATAGACAACAAAGCTCTGTCAACTTCCGAACCAAGCCCAATCTGTCTGAGTGTATTTTCTACCCTTCTAGCATCTTCCGGAAGCATAATCCGGATCAGCTCATTACCCCAAAAACCATCCTGACGGGAAGCCATGGTAGCACCATTGGTGATCCCCTGCACTAATGCCTCTTTCAATCCTCCGGATACTTCCTGCTGGGTCAATGGTCCACCGCCTCCCATGCCTTGTAAAATTTTATTCAGGTCACTGGCATTGCATCCGACAAGGAACAAGCATAGAACTGCAATTTTGAATATGGTTAACTTTTTCATGCTACAAATTTATTCATCATTTTTGTACCAAAGCAATCAACGAAACCATTCAATTAAAGTTTAATCAGTATTATTGTAGCGATATATTCAAAAAATGATAAAACTGCCTAAAATACATACGGGAAAACTAAGCTTGATTAGTGCTGTATTGATATGGTTGGCGCTTTTATTTGTGGACATCACCAGAATTTTTGGAGAGCTCAACCAATTAGGTACCGGTATTAGTCCGGAATATTCCTACGCATTGGAAATTCTATTTTTCATCACGGTTTACATCTTCTATGATTATACCATCAATTCCAACAAGAATACAGAATTTTTGGAGTTGATCTGGAGAGCCGCCTCCACTGGTCTCTTAGCTTTAACTGTATCACTAATCATTCGGGGAATCTATTTTCTTTTAGGAGATGGAAAGTTAGCAGTGGACCCTTTACTTAGAAACTTCTTCTACCATGTAAATTTTGCGCTAATCACCATTTTTTTAATTTCTACATTAATCCTTTGGAGAAGATTGATTCTTTATCAAAAAACCAAAAGAATTGTACAGCAATGGCAGGCATTTGAGGTTATTTTACTCATGAGTATGTTTTTTGTGTTTTTAAACAACAACTCCCTTGACTACAGTTTCCTATTCGGCATGGTGTTCATGTTCATTTTTTCGATTTCCCTTTCAGTCAATTTGAAATGGATACCTTATCTCACATTCAAGGAAAAGTGGAAGTCTATTCTTTTCTTTTTTATCATTTTGATATGTACCATTTATCTGTTTTCGCAACTTTTATCATACAGCGATACTGAACTTGTTTTTGTTAATCTGACTGACAATCTGTTTTTGATCGCACTGTTTGGGTTTATATTTATATATTCGCTATTCAGCTTACTTGTCACCTTATTTAACCTTCCCACATCTTCTGTTTTTGAACAAAAATTAACAGAAGCCATTAATTTTCAACGCCTGAGTCAATCCATCAAGCCTGGACAAAGTGAAACCCAAGTGTTGGACATTTTGATAGATTCCTGCATGAGTGCGTCTTATGCTGATGCTGGTTGGATTGAAGTAATAGATGAAAACTTAGGACCACAGATTGTCCACCGAAGAAGTATCAAAGAATCCGACCGGGATAAAATTCAACTTCATATTGAAAGTATAGATCCGTTTACTGCTTTTAAATGGAATAACCCCAAGAACGAATACGAAATATATCAGGGAAGAATCTCCCAAGGGGGATATTTATCTGCCTTGATGCTTCCTTTGGTGACTAATAACCAAACCTTTGGAAGGATTTTCTTGCTAAAAGAGGTGAAAGAAGGTTTTAACAAGGAAATGCTCAATATCATCAGCACCTTTGTAGGACAGGCCTGTATTTCGGTAGAAAATCACCGGCTTTTAAATGAGGCCATCCAAAACGAGCGCTACAAAGAGGAATTAAAAATTGCCCAACGGGTACAGCGGAGCTTGCTGCCAGAAAAATTGCATCACGATGAATATTTCGAAATCTGTGGCTTTTCTGAGGCTGCGGATGAGGTTGGAGGAGATTACTACGAAACCCAACAGTTGGGAGAGCATGAATTTGCTGTGATCATTGGAGATGTATCAGGAAAAGGCACTTCTGCTGCATTTAACATGTCCCAAATGAAGGGGGTTTTCCAAAGTTTGGTTCAGCTACATCCAAGTCCCAGAGATTTTATGATCAAAGCCAACAAGGCTTTAAGTTTTTGCTTGGAGCGGCAATTATTTATAACTACTACATATCTCATCATCAATACGCTGAAAAAAACCATCAAATTCAGTCGGGCGGGTCACTGCCCTACCTTGTATTACGATGCTAAATTGAAGCGATGGGACTATTTAAGCATCGATGGGATGGGATTAGGTATCATCCGTACGGATATATATGAAGACTTTGTCCATGAAAAAACCATCAATTTCAATCCACATGACCTGATGGTTCTATACACAGATGGATTGGTAGAAGCCAGCAATGAAGAAAGAGAAGAATTTGGCTATGAACGGTTAAAAAAACTCGTAGAAAAGCACCATGATAAGCATCCGGAAGAAATTCAAAAGTTGATAATTGAAGGCGTTTTTGAGTTTATCGGAAAAAATCAAGGGCTAGACGATGACTATTCATTAATGGTTATAAAATTTCTTTAACTTAAATCAAATAATCACGTTAAATAGAGCATGTTAAAAATTGATATTCAAATAGAGCAGCAAATGCACCTGTTGATCCTTAAAGGAGAAATAGATGCAAGTAACTCGGTGGACTTGGATTCTGCTATTCAGTCCATCTTTGCACAAGAATGCTCCATTATATTGGTGGATGGCAGGGAGTTAGATTATATTTCTTCTGCCGGGCTTGGCGTATTCATGTCTTACCTTGACGATTTTCAAGAGAAAGGCATTCAAATTTTCATTTTTGGCCTAGCTCCAAAAGTATTGCAGGTGTTTGAAATATTAGGCTTAGATAAACTGATTAGCATCCGTCCCAATAAAGAGGATGCATTGGCACTGGTAGGATGAGTCAGAGTTTGAAGTTATATTGTGATACAGGTCAGTTGACCCTTCTAAGGCAGTTTTTAGAAGATTTTCTGATGTCTACAAGCTTGAACGAACTTGAGAGACATCAAGTATTGCTATCTGTGGAAGAGGTTACGGCTAACCTTATAATCCATTCTCATGCCTGCAATTCGAGTGAATTTATTCAGGTAAACGCCCTTCTTGAAGAAGATATCCTTAAAATAGAAATCCATGATCAAGGTGCGGGTTTCAACATTTTGGATTACGAAGAACCAGAAATTGATCAACTCATCACCACCAAGCGTAAAGGTGGATTGGGAATCATGTTGGTTAGAAAATTTATGGATAAAATTGAATTTGAAACCAATGGCAGAAAAAATACCTGCCGACTCTTTAAACTTGTGAATTCCAAATAATTGTTAATTCCAAGCGTAAATACGCTTCTTCTCCCCTAAGTATTGATATAAATTCGTAACATTGCATTCTATTCGCTGCATTGAATTCAATTATGAATAAACGGAATTTATTAATCGGAATACTCATTCTATTTTTTGGCTGTAGCCCTAAAACTGGTTTAATCCAGCCGGAAAATACAACGGTTGAAAGTATCCCCTTGCTTGTCATTGAAGGGGAGGAAATTCAATCTGATGAATTTTTATATCTCTTTTCCAAAAACAAACAGTTTGACAACAAAGAAGAACTCTTAACTCAAGAGGAATTTGATCAAAACTTGGAGCTATTTATCAATTACAAGTTAAAAGTCAAAGAAGCAGAGCGTCAGGGCTTGGATAAAAATGAGGAATTTGACCGGGAGTTTGAGATGTTCAAGCAAGATCTTATCAAACCTTACTTGATCAAAAACTCCTTACAGGAAGGTGAATTGCTCAAGGCATATAACCGTATGCAGGAAGTAATCAAGGCTAGTCATATTTTGCTTCAATTCCCCAGCAATGCCTCAAGGGAAGACTCAATCGCTGTATTTAAAATGGCCCAGAAATTGAAGTCTGAGGCTGATGCAGGTGCAAATTTCAATGAATTGGCCAAAGAATACTCTGATGATCCATCTGCACAAACCAATGATGGGAGCTTAGGATACTTTACTGCCATGCAAATGGTCTATCAGTTTGAAGATGCTGCATACAATTTAAAGATCAATGAAATCTCTGAGCCTGTATTGACAGACTTTGGATATCATATTATCAAATTGGAAGATAGAAAACCAAACCCAGGTGAAATTCGAGTTTCCCACATACTAGTACGTTCTCAGATAGGTGATCCCGTATCCGAAGAGAGGGCCTTAAGAAAAGTAGGAGAAATCTACAATGAATTACAAAAGCCGGAAAGTATTTGGGAACAAGTTTGTCAACAATTCTCAGAAGACGTTGGCACTAGGAATACGGGTGGAAGACTGCCTTGGATTAGCTTGGGCTCAGTGATTCCAGAATTTGAAGCAGTGGCATTTGCCTTACAAGAAGAAGGTGAAATTTCTCCACCAGTGAAGACTCCTTATGGGTATCATATCATTCGATTAGAAGAAAGGAAACCACTTGCTCCTTTTGAAGAAATGGAACCCATGATCAAATCCAGAATCATGAGAGATTCCCGATCTAGCTTAATTGGATCTCAAGTGGTAGCCATGCAGAAGTCTCGATATGGATTTGTAGAAAACGAGGAAGTTTTTGATCGAGTGATCGCATTTGCCAAGGACAAAAATATGAAGGAAGCGTTGGCGGCATTGGAAGGGGAAGAACTGGGTCAGCAAGAGCTCTTCCGTGTGAAGGACCAATCCTACTTGGTAAAGGACTTTTTGGTACATGTAAAAAACAAAGAAAATCAAGTGATTACAGGTAGGCCACAGACTGCCTTTGAAAGCCAGTTAAATGCTTATGTATCAGCTACCTTGGATAGAATCGAGGAGCAAGATTTGGAAGAAAACAACGAGGAGTATCGAATGCTTCTCAAGGAATATAGAGATGGTATTTTACTATTCTCCTTGATGAATGAGCAAGTTTGGCAAAAAGCTCTAGAAGACAGTGTAGGATTGGAGCGGTTCTTCCAACAAAATCAAGAGCGCTACTATTGGAATGAGCGTGTGAACGCAATTCTGGTAACCATGGCAAAAACTGAATCTATTCCTTCAGTAAGGAGATTCCTGAGCGACAAGGTATATAAAACAGACTTAACAGATCGTTTAGAAAATACCTTCTTACTCAATGACCCATTAATGTTCACCATGGAAGAAGGCTTATTCGAGTGGGCTAACCACCCTGTCTTGAAGGGAATCAATGTAGATAAGCCTTTCCATGAACTCAAACAAAATGGAAAAACCCAATTCGTCATTGTAAGCCCAAGAGTTCCTGCTGCTCCTAAGCTGCTCAGCGAGACTAGGGGAAAGGTAATCCAAGACTATCAAGAATACTTAGACAATATGCTGATTACCAATTTGAAGGAAAAATTTAACTTCAGCATTGATGAGAATGAAAAAAATAAGATCTACGAAAAAATCGCGTATAATTAGTTCAAGCTTCATTCTTAGCTTACTCTTGATTTCGTCCTGTGACTTCTTCAAAGTAAAATCTACTCAAAATGAAGAAGAAGACCGGATACTAGCAACAGTTGCCAATAACAGCTTATTACATTCTGATATAGAGTTTTTGCTCAATGCTCAACTATCAGAAGAGGATAGTGCTGCAACAGTCTCCCGATTTGTGCAATCATGGGTACGGCAACAATTGATGATAGCAGAAGCGTCCAAGGCCATCAACTTCAATACTCCCGAATTTAATCAGCGGATCAAAGAATATAGAGAATCATTAATGATCCATGAATTTGAAAAAAATTACATCAATACTCAGATTGATGAAGAAATAAAAGAACAGGAAATACTCGAGTACTATGAGTCCCATAAGGATAATTTCACCTTGAAGGAAACCATCGTACGGGGGAATTTCATTAAAATAGAAAAGAATAGCCCTCAAAAGAATGCATTTGAGCGGGCAATTCGCCAAAAAGAACAAGATCGATTGATGGAGCTTAGCTTAAAGTTTGCCAGCAATTACTACTTGGAAATTGATAATTGGATTCGCTTGAGTGAATTAACGGCTAATACTCCACTCAAAAATGAAGCCAATACCGCCCAACTCCTAAGGAGCGGCAGCTTTATCAAGGTTGATGGTGAAAATTATTCCTACTACTTTGACATTTTGGAATACAAATTGCAAAATCAAGTACCACCGCTAGAGTTTGTTAGGGAAGAAATAACTAAAATACTCTTGAACAAGCGGGTGAACATGTTGAGAGAACAATTGCATAGAGATATATTTACGCGCGCATTAGAAAATAAAGAATTCAGTATTTATGAATAAATTAAAATTAACCGTTGGTTGGCTATTTTTCATAGGGATCATTGGCTTGGCACATGCCCAAGAGCAAGAAGAGAAAAAAGAGACCCCAAGTACTCCTCCAACTGGACAGATTATTGACAAGATTGTAGCCAAAGTCAACAATTATATTTTGTTGGAGTCAGAGGTACAACAAGCATTTATTGAAGCTGTTGCTTCTCAAAGTCAGCAAGGTTTTGAGGCACCAACCCGTTGTGAGGTATTTGAATCTTTATTGATTAATAAGTTGATGGTTGCCAAAGCGGAACTAGATTCTGTCATGGTGTCGGATGCAGAGGTTATGTTTGAAGCAGATCAGCGATTCTCTATGATGATGCAGCAATTCGGTGGAGATGAAAATATCCTGATCGAAGCGTATGGAAAGACCGCTGATCAAATGAAAAGTGAAATCGAATCAGCTCTACGTGAACAGAAGGTCATTGGTAAAATGCAACAAAAAATCACAGCTGATTTGACAGTGTCTCCTGCGGAAGTTCGAAGGTTTTTCAATGCTATCCCTAGAGATTCCCTCCCTTTCTTCTCCGCCGAAGTAACGGTTGGTCAAATCGTACGTAAACCTGTTGTCAACGATAAAGCAAAAGAAGATGTGCGTAAGCGCATGATGAATTTCAAACGTATGATCGAAGATGGGTTAACAGATTTCCAGTCCTTGGCCCGTGAATATTCGGAAGATCCTATGTCTGCTATTCAAGGTGGAGAGCTAGGATTCTTTAGAAGAGGGGAATTGGCTCCCGAGTTTGAAGCTACGGCGCTTGGACTCAGACCTGGAGAAATCAGTGATCCAGTAGAAACCATGTTTGGTATTCACATGATTCAGCTATTGGAAAGAAGGGGGAATACGTATAATTCCCGCCACATTCTGATCAAACCTCAACCCAGTGAAGATGATATTTTAAAAGCAGAACGCTTTCTTGATAGTTTGAGAACAGAAATCATGGCTGGAAAAATAGAGTTTCCAAAAGCTGCTAAAGACCATTCCAATGATAGGGCAACTTCCGATAATGGAGGCTTCTTTGCAGACCCAATGACACAATCTAACCGATTAACGCTACGTACCCTAGAGGATCCTATTCTTTATTTTACCTTGGACACTATGAAAGTTGGGTCCATCACTAAGCCCATACGTTTTGAAGATGAGCGTGAAGGTCCACAAGTGCGTATCCTTTATTACAAGCAGCGATATCCAGCACACCGAGCCAATTTAACAGATGACTACGAAAAGTTAAAAGCTGCCACACGAAGGAAGAAAGAAGAGGAACTTTTGAGCAAATGGTTCTTATCTGCCAAAGAGGAGGTATTTATTGACATTGATCCATCTTATGATCGCTGTAATGCTTTACAAGATCGATAAATCGGTTTAGAAAACGCTCTGTATTAAAATCAAAATCAGCTTGAAATCAGTAGTTTCTGATTTCAAGCTATTCTGACACTCAAATTGGTTTTAGAAATATTTTTAGCTTTGCATGAAATCGAGTAAAAAAGCTAATGGTTATTTTTTTCAGCCAAAAAACATCTGTGTCAATCCGCAAAAATCACATTCTAAATGTGTGTCTAAAAACTTTCCTTATCTTCTGCGCCTTCCGCGAGCATAAAAAATCCCGCAAAAGCATCCGAATAACACTCTTGCGGGATATGGACTATAAATAATACGCTACATTAAAACAGAAACTTCACCCCTGCTAAGAAATTGGTTCCTGCCTGTGGATAAAAGAAGTTCTCTGTGACCAATTCTCTGCCACCCATCGCCTCGGCTGGTAAGAAATAGCTAAAGGTATACCCATTGGGCTCGTACAATCTATTGAAGATGTTATTCACCAAGACCGTGATTTCCATATTTTTTACAAACCGTGGTCTTAGGGCATAGTTAAATCTCAAATCGGAAGTCCAGAAAGCATTCAGAGAGCGTGCTTCATTTTGGGTGTTATCCAAAAACTGTCTGCCCACATACTTATTCATCAAAGACATTTCAAAACCCTTGAAAGGTCTATAATCCACAATTGCCGCCGCCACTACATTCGGAGAAAAAGCAATGTCTGTGTTCGTATGCACAATCATCTCCTGTCTAAATTCTGCTGTAGAAAAGTCGTCTATGTACTCAATAAATTCATCAATCTTATTTCTGCTCAAGGCCAAGTTAGCCGCCACTGTCAACTTGTCCGTCAACTTATATGCACCATCTAACTCAATACCCATGCGATAAGAGTTATCCACATTGTCACGGACATAGGCTCCTACATCATTCAACTGACCAGTCAACACCAATTGGTCGCGGTACTTCATGTAGTAGAAATTGGCATTGTATGTGAATTTCCCGGTCTGAACACGGTAACCAGCTTCGATATTCTGCAAGTTTTCGTGTCTTGGCGCTCTGTCAATAATCGGAGAGTCCGTAAAATCTCTTCTGACAGGTTCTCTATTGGCCACAGCATAGGACGCATACCATTGTTTTCCAGGACTAACCTGGTACGTAAACCCTACTTTTGGATTGAAGAAAGCAAAATTCACCTCGCCGGTCACATCTCTCAAATCATTATTAATCCCATCAAAGCTGTAATCAATCCATCTTCCCTGAAGGTCTCCAAATAAAAACAATTTATCAGTAGCCTGATACGTAGCCTTTCCATAGATATTGATGTCATCTTTGATAGCTACATTGTCATAATAGCGATCACGGATATTCACAGGTCCTGCAAACCGCATCCAGATAATCTCTCCAAAATGATCTCCTATATAACGGTTTGCACCCCCACCTAAGGTCATATCCCATCTCGCATCCTCTGTGACATAGTTTAAGGAAAATACTCCTCCGAAGAAATCATTGTCCAACCATCTTCTACGAATGATATCCATGCGAGAAATTGTTTCGCCACCAATCACCAAATTTGGCAATCCATACCTGCTTAAACGGTCATTTGCTCTAAACTGCTCAAAAAAACCACGACCATAGGTATAATGCAAAGCTGCGTTAGCTTTCAAACCCACTCCCAATTCACCTGTATAAATCAATTGATAATGCGATTGTTTGTAGTCGTCTACCTGATTATCGTAGGTATAAGGGTTGAAGGTACGGTTGGTACGCAAAAGATTTTCCGGAACGCCCTCCCAAGCCTGGTAAGTTACTTCTGCACCAGCAAAGACATTCATTTTCACCACATGCTTTTCACCGTAATATCCACCCGATAGAAAATAGGAACGCAAATCTGAAGAGGCACGGTCGATGTATCCATCAGAACTAATACGAGAAAGCCTTCCATCAAACGCCCAGCGATTATTGATCAATCCAGTTCCCACTTTGACCATATGCCTACGGGTATTGAATGAACCAAAGGAGTTATCCACTTCAGCATAAGCTTCATCCTGTCTTGTATCTGTCTGAATATTCAAACTCGCACCAAAAGTAGCAGCACCGTTGGTAGAGGTCCCAACCCCTCGCTGTATCTGAATGTTATCCACAGAAGAAGCAAAGTCGGGCATATTGACCCAAAATACCCCATGAGACTCCGCATCGTTTAAAGGAATCCCATTAACGGTTACGTTGATACGTGTTTGATCAGAACCACGAATTCGCAGCCCCGTGTAACCCACACCAGCACCGGCATCTGAGAAAGACACAACAGATGGAGTAAAGTTGAGTAGAATTGGGATATCTTGTCCAAGATTTAAGCGAGCGATATCTTCTTTACTGACTTTACTAAATGTGGTAGGTGTTTTTTCGCCAGCCCTAGTAGCAAAGACTATAAACTCCTCTGTTTGAATGGCACTTGGACTCAAGGTTATAGTAATTTCATCGCTAATAGGAACAGTGATTTCTTGCGTAACAGGTTCATAGCCCATAAAACTCACCCTTAGGGAATAATCCCCTGCAGGGATATTGCGGATATCAAATTTTCCTTGGAGATTGGTGGTAGATCCTCTACCCGTCCCTGTCAAAACCACGTTAGCACCTGGGAGTAGCTCCCCAGATAGATTTTGGACGACCCCTTTCACTGCAGATTGTGCAAGGGCAAAACTTGTGATGCTCAACAAGAGCAACAGCGAATAAATTTTTTTCATGATACTTATGCAACTTGTATTTTGGTTAAACATAGAAAAATCTAGGGGCGATTTTTCTTTCCGTTTGTTTACCCGATCTGAACACACGCAGACATGCGCGCACAACAATAGAACTAAGCTATTATTTTGTAATACGTGTATTCAGTTGTACTCATTTCCCTTCGCCGGCACTACCCGGATCAGGTATTGTGGGTATGATCTCAGCCCGTAATTTTAAGGCACCCCTCATGATCTGCGAGCAAAGCTAGATTGCCTACGGGTAAAAACCAAATATTATTTCAGCTCCCTATGATAGTGAATAAAAAAAGCCTGTCCCTATGAAGAGGAACAGGCTAACTGTTAGTGGCTTCAATTAAGATATCAATTCCTACCCAAATGTCTTAAATGATTGACATGTGAAGCCAACGCTACTCTCATTTTTGGATGCTCTATGTAAGGAATGCCATATTCCTGACAAGTCTGCTTGATAATCTGAGAAATGGCAGGATAATGAATATGAGAAATATTTGGAAACAAATGATGCTCAATCTGAAAGTTTAGCCCTCCAATAAACCATGATAAGATTTTGTTTCTGGTAGCAAAATTAGCAGTTGTTTTCAACTGATGAATAGCCCAGTCATCTTCCAATTTGTTAGTAGCCTTATCAGGAACAGGGAAAGAGGTCTCTTCTAATACGTGTGCCAATTGAAAGACAACACTCATAATAACTCCAGTCGATAACCCGAAAAGCAGGAAACCCACTAACCAAGGCAAAAATCCCATCATGTAGATTGGCAAAGCAATAAACAGGAATAAATGGACTACTTTAAAACCCCAAAATGAGATATGTTCTTTCACATCCATTTTTTTGATAGGCGTTTCACCAACTTTCCTGGTGACATATTTCTTGTAATCGGTGAAAAACACCCAATAAAAATACAAGATAGAGTAAATGAAGATAAAGTAGCGATGCTGATACTTGTGGATTTTATAGCGTTTTTGAGTTGGACCTAATCGCAGAAAAACGCCTGCATTCAGGTCATCATCATGATCATCTACATTGGTAAATGAGTGATGGGCGACATTGTGCTTGGTTTTCCACATGAAGACGTTAGCTCCAAGGAAATTGATAGAAATACCTGCCAATTCATTGACCCAGCCTTTTCTACTGAAACTTCCATGAGCTCCATCATGCATGACATTGAATCCAATGCCGGCTGTCAAGGCTCCTAGAATAATCGCTTCTAATATGGCAAAAGGCCAAAATGGAGTAAAAAACACTAGATGGATGTAAATAAAAACGAATGCCACAACCATCACCACTGCTTTGAAATAGAGTGAGAAATTGCCTGTTGGGTTAATGTTTTTTTCAATAAAGTAGTTTTTGATCCTTTCTTTTAAATCGGCATGAAAGGTAGATGCCGTACTAAACCTTGGGGGACGCATGTGTAATAAATGGGGGATAATTAGTTAATCAGAATGCAAAATAAACTAAAGGATTATGATACATTCTGCTATAAAGATAGGACAAATTTGGATAATTCCAAGTCGAAGCCTACAAGCATGAGAGAGAATATGTGCTTATCTGGTGATCAATCCTTGAGCAAACAGACCATTCACAGTCTTGATTGCACTTTCCAAACGCTCTTTAGAAGAGCCTGATATAATGTTAAAAGATGTTGGCGACTTTTCTAAAAGTTGCTTGTATAATTCAAAAAAATGGCAACGCATCTCTGGATCAGGATGCTCTCTCAGAGGATCATCCTCCCAAGGAATGTCTATATTCGTCAATAAATATAAGTCATAATTCCGGTCTTCTATTTGTTGCTTTACCCATTCATGCACCTTTCCATATTTGTGTTCCGACCATACCTGAATCACATGTAAATCAGTATCACAAATTAGGAGTTCATCAGATTGAGCGGCTAATCTATCTTCCAAAGATAGCTGTCCTTGAGCTATGCTTAGCAAATCATCAAACTCGTACGGTCTATCCAAGTTTTTAAGATACTCCCGAGCATACTCTTCCACCCATAAACAATCAAAATGGTCTGCAAGCTGTTGGGCTAGTGTACTTTTACCAGTGGATTCTGGACCTATAATAACCACTTTCTTAAGCATGCTGTACTTTTTTAGCAGTTTTCATCCATTCGATTAAGCCAATCGTGGCTAGTACTGTGAAAAACAAAAACTGGAAAGATGTCAGCATCAAGCCTTTGTAAAAATACAATGGGACCGAAACAATATCCGTAATGATCCAAGCAATCCAGTTTTCAACTTTCTTCTTTGCCATCAACCACATTCCCACAAATGCTGATGATGTAGTAAAAGAGTCCCAATAGGGTACATCTGAATCGGTGAAATTGAAAAGTACGGTGTAAAGCACGCCATAAGAAACCAAAAATAATCCTACGGATTGAATAATGCCTTTGGTGGATAACCAAGTTACCGGCAACTCTTCCTTTCCTTCAATTGGTCTACTCCACAGATACCAACCATAGATGGACATGGCAAAATAATAAGCATTGATGCCCATATCTGCATAAAGCTTATATTTCAAGCAGATGTAAACATAGATAATGGTGGAAATCATTCCCGTAGGAAAAACAAGAATGTTCTTTTTGATAGAATAAAAAACCGAGGCAATACCAAAAAAGACGGCAACCACCTCCAATAAAGTCATCTCAGCCAAGCCATCTAGAATACCTTGCCAAATCCATTGAATATCCATACAGCGAAATAAGGTAGAAAATTGGGAAGATGATAGAAAAAGTGGTTGAAGTAACGAAAAAGATATTGCGTTACTATCAACCACTGTAACTACTACATGCTTTAAAAGCATGAAAACACTACTTTTCTAAAGGCAATTTGATGACCTCCAATAGATTTTCTTTGGTAAGCAATTGTTGAGCAATTTGCTGTACACGCTCCTGAGTAACTGCTTCAATGCTTTTTCCCGCTTCCAAAAGACTTTCGAATGGGAAATCATATTGTCTGGCAGCTGCAATTTGCCCATTCCAATAATTGTTTCGCTTCAAATTTTCCTGATAGGCAATTCTCCTTTTTTCCTTGACCTTATCCAAGTCTTCCTTCGTCGGTCCCTCTTCTTGTATTTTCTTGACTTCAGCCCATGCCGCAGCGGTTAATTTCTCTACCATATCCGGACTGCATGGGAATGAAATGGAGAAACTCAATTGACCGACTGGCTGATTCGTCATGCTTCCACTAGCACCTACTCCATAAACACCCCCGATTTCTTCCCGTAGATTTTCAATCAATTTAATGGTGAGAATTTCTCCTAAAAAAGAAACATCGCTGGCCAAAGCCCTATCATAGGCGTGTTCATTGGAGAAAAATAATATCACTTGACTCTTTTCGTCTGTTCCTACACGAATGGTTTCTGATCGTCCTTTCGGGGGCCGGATACCCAAATCTTTAAAGCTATCCACACTCGAAATATCCCCTGGCAAACTAGCAAAATACTGCTCTATCATAGGCAAGAAGGTTTCTATGTCAATGTTACCTGTAAAGTAAAACTCAAAGTTCGCCGCATTGCTGAACCGATTCCTGTAGATTTCTAAGCCCCTTTCCACACTGATTTTATCTAAATCGGCAGGATCATAAATGCTGAGGGCTCTTGGGTTATTATTTGCAATTAGCTTGTTCAATGCTACACTAAACTGAAAATCAGGATTTGCCTGTGCTGATGCTAGTTGTGTCTTTTGGTTATCCACATAGACTTGGAAAAGTTCTGCATCTTTTCGAGGACTTGTAAAATATAAATGAATCAACTGCATGGTTGTCTCCAAATCCTTTGGACTGGTTGCCCCTCCGATTGTTTGTGAATAGGTCCCAATATTTGGAGTGACTGAAACCGTCTTACCAGCCAACATTTTTCTCAAATCAGATGGTGAAAAATCACCAACACCCATAGTATTGACCATCACTCCTGCATAGCTAGCACTGTAATGATCCTCATCTCCGAACACTGAAACCCCGCCGTTGCCTCGAATCGTGAAAAGAATTTCATCATTTTTGAAATCTGTGGACTTCACAAAGACTCGAGCTCCATTGGATAACACAAATTCTTGAACCTCCACCGATCCATGCGCTACTACCTCAGTGATTTTCCCAGGTGACGGTAAATTAGTGAGCAGCTGATCCGCCAATAATTTTTCTTCATAAGGAAGCAAGTCTAATTGATCAACTTTATCAAACAAGGCCAATACATCTTCCTGGGATGGAAGCGTTTCTAATTGGTTGCTAGGTGCCATAACCACAACCACCCTGTTATCGTCACGTACCAGCTCTTTGGCAAGGGCGTTGATTTCTTTTAGGGTGATTTGAGGAAGGATTTCTTTATAAAACTCGTACTTCCAAGCTTCTCCTTCAGCAAATCTTCCTTCCAAATAATGATTGACATATCTCCCTACAATGGCTCGGGATTCGGCTTTGTCCATTTCTTTGAAGGCACGTTCCGCACTGTTGAGTAAACTGCTTTTAACCCTATCCAATTCTCCTTGGGTGAAACCATGTTTGGCAACTCGCTCATTTTCTTCAATCAAAGACTGAATACCAGCTGCCGCTTTTCCAGGGGCCACTACCGCTGTGGCGGAGAAATAATCCAAGTCACGCACAAAATTACCATAGCCTGTTCCGGCGAAAATGAAAGGTGCATCAGGCTTTTGCCTGATTTCATCCAAGCGCTGGGAAAGCATTCCAGAATAAATCGTACGCATCAAAAAGTTTTTATAATCTTGGATAGTTTGCGTAGGCAAGGCTTTGTGTTTGTAAAACAATTGAAGCTGAATGCCTGGTGCTTCATCATCCGTGACAATTGCTACAAAGGTTTCTTGATGTGCTGGTACTTCAAAAGCAATCCTCTCAGGTGCATTGGCAGGATTCGTCAATTCTGAGAAAAATTCCTTAATCAACGCTTCTAATTTATCTGGATCCTCATCGCCAACAGCTACGATAGCCATATTATTGGGTCTATACCAATCTCTGTAAAAACGTCGGATAGTTTCGTATTCGAAGTTCTCCACGATTTCCATCTTTCCGATGGGTAGGCGATCTGCATATTGGGAATTGTGTAGCAAAATTGGCAAATACTGATCCCGCATCCGCTGACTGTAGCCTTGGCCCGTCCGCCACTCTTCCACAATAATGCCTCGCTCACCATCGATATCCTCTTCATTCATCAACACACCTCCTGCCCAATCAGCCAACACTTGAAAACCCGAGCGTAACTTCTCTGGATCATCGGAAGGAATAGGCAAAATATAGACCGTCTCATCAAATCCTGTGTATGCATTCAAATCACCTCCAAAGGATACACCAATGGATTGTAGATAGGAAACCAATTCATTTTTCTCAAAATTCTTAGTCCCATTGAAAGCCATATGCTCCGTGAAATGCGCCAACCCCAATTGATCTTCATCTTCTAATATAGATCCTGCATTGACTGCCAAGCGAAGTTCTACCTTATTAGCGGGTTTAGGATTTTGTTGAATATAATACACCAAGCCATTGGCAAGTGTGCCTGTTCGAACGCGTGGATCAAGCGGTACTTCTTGTTGTAAATTTGTTTGTGCAAAAACGACTGTTTGGACAATCAGCAAGCAGCCGATCAGCAATCCTAGTTTTTTGAAATTCATGTGTTTTGAAAATTGAATGGTTAAAAATAGGAAACTTGACTGAAGGAAGGATTTTTAATTTTGTATTTTTAAGGAAAATTCACATTTAAAAGCCTTATTAAAGTTCAACTGTAGCCTTATTTCAATTTATATTTTACTATAGTTACCCAAAGAAAACGCATATATCACTCTCTCATTCTACCAATAACACGAAAAAACTACTCCTCTCCAATCCTCTTCCCCTTCCGCTCTGCCTGCTTCAAACTTTTAGGACTACCTATAATCTGAGAATTATAAATCCCTGCATGTCCTGAAAATAAATACGCCAAGACACAGCCAAGTCCTATAAAAATACCTGCTTCCGTACCAAAAAGCTCCAAGCCCATTAGCGTACACGCAAGTGGAGTATTGGTAGCTCCAGCAAAGACCGCCACAAAACCAACTCCTGCTAATAAAGACATAGGCAAGGGAATGGCCATGGACAAGGCATTGCCAAGTGTAGCACCTGTAAAAAACAAAGGAGTCACCTCACCTCCCTTAAATCCTGCACCAAGCGTCAAGGAAGTCATAAAGATTTTGGCTAAGGAATCGTACCAAGGCAAGGTCTGTTCAAAGGCATCCACAATCGTAGGCACTCCCAGCCCAATGTACTTGGTGGTGCCACTTGCCCAAACAATTAATGCCACTAACACACCTCCAATGACCGGTCTCAAAGGGGGGTAACTGATGTATTTTTGAAAGAGATCTCCCCAAAAATGGCAGGCTTTTGCAAACAATCTACCGGCTAGACCAAATAAAATCCCTGCAGGAATCAACCACAAGAGATTCACCATCGAAATAGCCGGAACCTCCGTTATGGCATAATGAGTATGATGCACTTGCCAAAACTCAGCACAGGCATAATCTGCCACATAGGCTCCAATAAAGGCCGGTAAAATAGCCTCATAGCGAATTCTACCCACAATCAACCATTCCAAAGCAAAAACAGCTCCCGCTAATGGCGTACCGAATACAGATGAAAAACCTGCCGCAACACCTATAGTGATCAAAATTTTTCTATCCTCTTTGGTAAGGGTAAACCATTTGGTGAATTGGTCCGCTATGGCTCCCCCCATCTGAACTGCTGTACCTTCTCGGCCGGCAGAACCTCCAAAAAGGTGCGTTGCCAAGGTACCAAATAAGACCAATGGAGCCATTCTCAAAGGAATAGTTTCCTTGGGCTGATAAAATTCTTCCAATAACTGATTATTACCCTTACTTACAGATGCTCCATACTTGTAATATGTCCAACCAATCAGTAATCCTGCTAGGGGCAGCAAAGCAATGATCCATACATTGGCTTCCCGGTAGTTGGTCACCCAATCCAAAGAAACCAAAAAAAAGGCAGAAGCTGATCCAGCCAAAAAGCCAATCAAACTGGCAATGACCAACCATTTCAGTAAAAACCAAAAATTTGGTACAAACTCAGAACTTACAAAAGATTTGAAGCTTGAAAATGCAGATATCCTCTCCAACATAGCTAACTAATGGTGTTTGGGCCAAACGGCTATTCAATTTTTTCGTTAGAGTAGGAGTCATCAGCACAAGAAAAAGTGCGGTTATTGGTGGAACCCCATCACCATCAAAAACAAAAATAGGTGTTTTTGGGTAAAATCCTTCCAATTGATTAAATTTTGAATAAAATAGAAACAATCTTTCGAGAAAATCCCTTTTATATCTGTAGTACCCAACCTTTATGAAACATATCCTTATCACCGGCGGTTCTGGTCTCGTAGGCAAAAAAATTACTCAACTCATAGAAAAGAAAGGCTATGAAGTCGCCTGGCTGAGTAGAAGCCCAGCGAAAAATGCCCAAAAATCCTTCTTTTGGGATGTAGATAAACAATCAATAGACGCTGAAGCTATTGAATGGGCTGATGCGATCATTCATTTGGCAGGTGAAGGAGTGGCTGATAAACGCTGGTCTAATGCAAGAAAACGTGCCATCCTTGAAAGCCGTACGCTTTCAACCCAAATGCTGTACAATGCCATCGAAAAAGCTACCGCTAAACCTGAGGTTTTCATTTCAGCATCAGCTGTAGGCTATTATGGTTTCAATACAGGCGATGTTTTGCAGACGGAAGAAAGTGAAGCCGGTAAAGACTTTTTGGCTCAAGTGGTCATCGCTTGGGAAAACCGAGTGAAAATGTTAGAGAAGATCGGGCTTCGAACAGTCATGTTGAGAATAGGCATTGTCTTGGATAAAAACGGAGGGGCACTCAAAGAAATGATGAAACCACCCGTGGCAGCACCTCTTGGTTCGGGCAACCAATGGATGAGCTGGATTCAGATTGATGATTTAGCTCGCATGTTTGTATTTACTCTAGAGGATGAAAAGGTACAGGGAATCTATAATGCTGTGGGACCCAAGCCAGCTACCAATGCCGAACTCACCGAAAAAGCAGCCAAAAAAGCCCGTAAATTCTTCATCAATTTTGGTGTTCCTGGATTTGGATTGAAGCTAGCATTGGGAGAAATGGCTCAAATGGTCTTGGGAGGCAATAAAGTTTCTTCTAAAAAAATAGAACAAGAAGGATTTAAATTCAGGTATCCTGATTTGGAGTCGGCGTTGGAGAAGATTTATCAGTAATTAGTTGATATTGCTAGATATTGGCTAACTTGTCCCGATCCTCGGGATTGGTAGATATTAGGGATGCCCCTCCGATGGAAATAAGGTGGAAATACGGTTGAAATAAATTGAAATAATGGATGGTGATGTCCAATACCAATTTGCGTCAGCAAAAAATACCTGTGGTTATTACTGCACTTGCCTGATGCAAGCAGGTTCGTGGCAACAAAAACCGCAGAGGACACAAAGGTAAGCGTAGAGAGCGCAGAGTTGGTAGCAAGACCTTGCGCTCGTTGCGATAATCGTTGCGGGCGTAGCGTGAAACCATTTTTTTAAAGTCTAATTTTTTAAGCAAATAATTAGCCCGTACCTTTGTGGCTCACTATGACTGAGCCCCCATGCAAGAGTATTTTCTAAGCCTAGGTATACCCAAAGATATTTTTGATTTTGTCATCATGCCCCTGCTGATTTTCTGCGCACGGGTGATGGATGTATCTATCAATACCTTGAGGATCATGTTTGTGCTTTCGGGAAAAAAGAAGGTAGCTCCTATTTTAGGCTTCTTTGAAGCCATGATTTGGTTATTGGCTATCGGACAGATTTTTCAAAATATCAATAACCCGATGTCATACATAGCCTATGCAGGAGGATTTGCTATGGGAACATTTGTAGGGATGACCTTAGAGGAAAAACTGGCTTTGGGTAGAGTGCTTGTACGGGTCATCACCCCAACCCCAATGCCAGAGTTGATCGACTATATGAAAGACAAAAACTTCCGCTTCACAAGTGTAGGTGCAGAGGGTCGGTATGGAAAAGTAAACTTATTGTTTACCGTCATGAAGCGAGAAGACTTACAAGCCTACATAGAAAAAGTAAAATCCCTCAACGATAAAGCCTTCTACACCATCGAAAGTGTGAAACGTGTTAGTGAAGATGACTTAAACGTCATGGAGGATCGCCCACGATTCACCACCAAAGTGTGGAGCCGACTCCGGAAATAGTCTCTAACAGATACAGGAGATGGAGCGGATTGAATGCTGATTTTTTTAAACAGCAAAGCTAGCAAAGGTTGATGCAAGTATCCCAAAGAAGTGGCTGCTAAATAGCATTCAGCTAGGTAAAGCAGTTACCATTCAATTCCTTTCCCTTGCTCCTATACACAAAATCCCAATAACCACTCACCATGGCTCTTTGCCTCCTAAAACATATTATTGATTACGACATACATTTTTTTACCCTTAATAAAATCCAATAAACAACCCGCTTTCGTAATTGGTTGCACTTACCTTACCCGCATTTAATTATGAAAAATATGCATTTCATTTACCGAATGATAGGGGTCGCCTGTCTAATGTTTATATCCTTGGAAGGGAAAGCCCAATTAACCTTGGATAAAGACGACTTTCTCCAATCCATATCCATCTATGAAGCAGCAAGCATCAGCAATGTGGGAAATGCATCGTATACTATCCAAAAGTTTCTATCCATTCAGGATACACTAAAGTTTGACGCAATTACCGGTCCTAATTCCAACCTTGGCTTCACTAAAGATAATTATTGGCTTAAGTTTACACTAGAAAATAATGCTGGCAGAGATCTTAGCCTATTTTTTGAAACAGGAAGACCGATCACGGACATCATTGAATTACATCAAGTGGATGAAACTGGAGCCATCTTCTCCCAAGTTAATGGAGATTTACTTCCTTTTGACACCAAGCCCATTCCTCATAGGAAAATGATATTTCCGATCGAATTAAAATCTGGAAAAAGTTATGATTTCTACGTGCAGTATCAAAGTGACGGAGAAGTTATTAACCTTCCACTGGAATTACATAGTGCTACTTCCTTGGTTTTGACCTCTTACAAAGACCAACTTGTTTTTGGGATTTTCTATGGCATCTTGTTGCTTACCGGTGCCATCTACCTCTTTTTTTACTTTGGTATCAAAGAAAAAAGTTTTCTCCTGTACTTCGTTTATGTACTTTCAATAGCCTTGCTTCACCTTTCATTAGACGGCTACTTTTTTCAATATTTCACTCCAGGAGCAGGTTGGCTTTCCAGAAATGCTGTATTGATTGCAGCAGCGTTTTCAGCCTTGGCATTTGGCAGATATGTACAGATTTTTATGAAAGTAAAAAACTTTAGTCCATTATTATACAGGGTTTACAATGGTCTCCATATCTCCTTACTTACATTGATTGGAGCCATTTTCTTTATTTCAACTGGTTTGGAATTTTATTACCCTTTGGTAAATCTTTTAGGTGTTATCCTTTTATTTTTAATCATTGCAACGATCATTACAGCCTATCGCAAAAAAGCAGCTCCAGATGCTTTTTTTAGCACAGGTCTTTTTTTCTTTTTTGCAGGATTCTTCATTTTTATCCTGAACAACTTTAGTGTTATTCCTAATTCATTTGTTACAGAAAATGCCTCCAAATTTGGAACTGGTCTGGAAATCATATTCCTTTCGCTATCCATGGCAAACAGAATCCGAATTCTGAAGTCAGAAAAAGAACAGATGCAGGAAATTGCACTTCAGCGTTCTCAAGAATCCAATGAGATTAAATCCTTTTTTCTTTCCAATATCAGTCATGAACTGAGGACTCCTTTGAATGCCGTCATAGGACTATCCAAATCCATCATGGAGACGACACAAGACCCCAAAGTCAAATCCGATCTGGAGGTCATTCAATATTCTTCCTTGGGACTATTATCGGCTATTGATGATATCTTGGACTATTCGAATATCGAGAAGAAAGAACTCAGACTGGAAGAACGCCCTGTAGAAGTTGGAAAAATTATCCAAGAACTAAGAACAATTACAGCTAACAAGGCTAAAGATAAAAATCTTAATTTCATATATGAGGAAATTAATCAATTACCAGCCTTGATTATAGGAGACAAACCACGTATCCGACAGATTCTCCTCAATATCCTCAACAATGCTATCAAATTCACGCAAGAAGGAGATGTCAAATTAAGCATTCAATCCGATTCAGGATCCAATAATTCAGTAGACTTGACTATAACTGTCACCGATACAGGAGTAGGTATAGAACAAGAAAAATTGGATAGAATATACGAGTCCTTCATACAAGAACAAATCGACGATAAACGGAAATTTGGAGGCTTTGGACTAGGATTATGCATAGCAAAAGCGCTAATTGAACTGTATCAAGGCAGCATCCAAATCCATAGTACCAAAGGAAAAGGAACAAAAGTCGTGATGCAGTTAAACTTTAAATTACCTAAAAAGAAACTTGACCAAGCTATAACAAGGATCCCTGAAAACAATGACCTTCAAGGCAAGCATATCTTAATAGTAGAGGATAATCCTGTGAATCAGGTAGTCATGAAGGCTATCTTAAGAAAGTGGAAAAACACAACGTTTGATATTGCCAATAATGGAATCGAGGCGCTTGAAAAATTACAAGCAGCTCAGGTGGACTTGATTTTGATGGATCTTCAGATGCCCGAAATGGATGGATATGAGGCAACTGTAGCGATCAGAAACGGAGAGGCTGGCTCAAAAAATCAACAAATCCCCATCATCGCGGTAACAGCTGATGCAACCGATAAGGCAAAGGAAAAAGTGAAAGCAGTAGGTATGGACGACTACATGACCAAACCAGTCGATAAAGATGAACTCTATTCCAAAGTCCAACAATGTCTGTACCTTCAGGAAGTAGATGTATCGGGTGTGTTTTAGATTTAAGATTTAAGATCTTAGATTTTAGATTTTAGATTTTAGATTTTAGATTTTAGATTTTAGATTTTAGATTTAAGTTCGAGTAGCAGCAATCCATGTTTAAAAACAAAAGAGCCGGATTTATCTCTAACACCAGAATCTGTCTTGTTTCTTGGCTCTTGATTCTTGTTTCTCGCTTCTCGCTTCTCCTCTCGGTCCTTGAGTACGTCGAAAGGCTCGCTTCTATCTACTCTTCTTTCAAATTCAATTCCTCGGCACTCGGTGTAAAAGGATTGGAAGCCCTTATCAAACCATCCGGTAGTTCTCCTTCTGTGGAAGCAACAGCCACACAGACCGTAGCATCACCCGTGATATTGACCACCGTACGGAACATATCCAAGATCCTATCAGGAGCAATAATCAAAGCCACTCCCGCGCCAGGTACACCAATAGCTTCTAATACGATGATCAACATAATCAAACCAGCGCCTGGTACACCCGCAGAACCAATCGCCGCCAAGGTAGCTGTCAATACAATCGTCAACTGCTGGGATATGGTCAAATCCATCCCCAAAGCCTGTGCAATAAAGACAGCAGCTACGGCCTGATACAAACTGGTACCATTCATGTTGATCGTTGCCCCCAAAGGCAATACAAAGCTGCTCACCTCTTCCGAAACACCCACTTCCTCCTCCACAATTTTCATGGTCACTGGAAGCGTGGCAGAACTTGAAGAAGTAGAAAAACCCAATAACATAGCTGGACGCATGGCTTTCAAAAAATCAAAGAATTTGATTTTGGTGAAGGACTTAAGAATTGTCCCATAGACTACAAATATGATCATTGCCAATCCAGCTACAACAATCACGGTATATTTCAACAAAGCCAACAACAGTTCAACCGCAGAATCAGGATTATCTCCAGCTATTTCTACTATCAGGGAGGCCATCAAGGCAAAGACCCCATAAGGTGCAATCATCATGATATACTCCACAATCTTGATGATTACATCATTCAAAGCGTCAAAGAAATCCGTAAATGTCTTCGCTTTATCCTTAGAAATCTGTAACAAAGCTATCCCAGCAATAATCGCAAAAAATACTACTTGAAGCATACTTCCATTATTGGCTGCTGCTGCAATGAGATTTTCAGGTACGATATCCACAATTGGCTGCAAAGGACCCGCATCTCTGATTTCAGCTGCTTTATCGGCCTTAGACCCTGCTTGCGAATCAAATTGGGCCATTAAGTTATCTCGTGTTTCCTGAGGTAATTTTTCTCCTGGTTCAAAGATATTGACTAACAATAAACCCAAGGTAATTGCTACAACTGTAGTAATTAAATAGGCAAGAATCGTTTTTCCACCAATACGTGACAACTTGGAAATATCTCCCAAGTTAGCAACCCCTACAATCAGTGATGCCAACACCAACGGCACTGCAATCATCTTTAAGGAATTGATAAAAATAGTCCCGATGGGTTTGATATAATCCACCGTAAACTGTGGTGAAATACCAAACTGAATGATCACAAGACCAAAAACTAAACCTAAAACCAATCCTATGATGATTTGGGTGTGTAAGGGTATTTTCTTGAACATACTGTTGGGTTTACTTTTTAAAGTTTATTGGTTCTGCTGATCAGCAGGTAATCAGCTAATACTAGTGCAGCCATTGCCTCTACAATCGGTACTGCTCGTGGTACTACGCAAGGGTCATGTCTTCCTTTGCCGGAAACGGTCACCGAGTCTCCGCCTTCATTGACTGATTCCTGATCGATCATGATGGTGGCAACTGGCTTGAAAGCCACTTTGAAATAAATATCCTCTCCATTGGAAATTCCACCTTGAATTCCTCCAGAGTGATTGGTTCGAGTACGGACTCGTTCACCAACTTGATAAAAGGCATCGTTATGTTCAGAACCTCTCATTTTGACTCCCTCAAAACCACTACCGTATTCAAATCCTTTGACGGCATTGATGCTTAGCATGGCTTTTCCCAACTCTGCATGCAAACGGTCGAAAACAGGCTCTCCCAACCCCGCCGGTACTCCCTTTGCCACACAACTCACCACCCCGCCAATAGTATCTCTGCTTTTTCTGACCTCATCAATCAAGCTGATCATTTCTTCTGCAACTTGAGGGTCGGGACACCTGACGATGTTATCTTCCGTTTTGGAAAGATCCAATGCTTGGTAAGACTGTTCCAAAGTAAGACTGCCTACTTGGCTGACATATGCCTGAATACTGATGCCATAGTGTTTCAGCATTAGTTTGGCAATAGCCCCAGCCGCTACCCGTGCAGCAGTTTCCCGTGCACTGCTTCTCCCACCGCCTCTGTAATCGCGGATGCCGTATTTTTCAAAGTAGGTGTAATCAGCGTGTGAAGGTCTAAATTTATCGGCTATATGCCCATAATCTTTACTTTTTTGGTCAGTATTCATGATGACCATTCCTATGGGCGTCCCAGTAGATTTCCCTTCAAAAACTCCTGAAAGGATTTTGAACTCATCCTCTTCTTTTCGTTGGGTAGTGATTTTGGATTGTCCGGGCTTTCTTCGTTGCATTTCCTGGACGATGAAGTCTTCATCAATCTCCAAGCCCGCTGGACAACCTTCTATCACCACTCCCAAGCCCAATCCGTGAGACTCACCAAACGTACTTATCTTAAATATTTTTCCGAAACTATTCCCCATTATCTCTTCTTTACAATCAAAAAGGCCAACAAAATGACCGAAGCGAGCAATAAAATATTGATCGAGATGGAAAAATAATACTTATATCGCTCGTATAAAAGTTTATTGCTCTCAATAGGTATCAAATCGTAAATTCCTCCCAATCGTTGATTGGAAATTGCCTGATTGACTTTGGATTCACCAGTGACATTGATGACCGCTTTAGGTCTTAATGTATCATATTTTGCCAATACAGGATTAAAATAAATCCACTCAAAATGATTAGCTAAAGCCACCTCTCCAGGTTCATTAATGGTGAGATAATAGCTAAACTCTTTGATACCAGTCACTTTCCCCATGCCTCGATTGATTTGTTGGCGCACATTCGGGTCGTATGTGTTGAGTTTTTGAATCTGCTTTGTTTTAGGTGGAGATACAGAATTGATGTTACCTTCTCCCGTTACGGAAAAATTATAGGTAAAACCTTGGCCTGTTTCAACATCTAGTTGGGAAATATTTTCCCGCAATTGGAAAATACCAACGCTGATTTCATCCCTTAATGGATGAGGAGGAAGTGGTTTTACCTTGATGGACTTGGCAGAAGAATAAAAGGTTTTAAAGTCCTCCAAGCGATTGCTCCCAAAGAATGTGGGATTTTTTGCCACTCTGTATTTAATCATTTCCCAAGCGATCGATGGAATAGTAACCTCTCCCGCTGAAAATGGATAAAATGTAGCTTCGTAGACCTTGTATTTTGTCCAATTCTTACCATTGAAAGTAACACGCTCTGGCTGAATATTGGTAATATTAAAATTCTCCTCCCAAGCATTGCTAGGTTTGAGTTTCTTTAAAATCTCATCCAATTGCCTACCTGGCTCATAAAACTGGAAAGGAGCTTGGTTAGTCTCAGACATGTAAAAGGCCAAACTGATATTCACAGCTTCTCCAACAAACACCTCGTTTTTATCTACCGATGAAGCAAAAAACGCATCATCTTCGATTTCAATAAACTCAGGCTCCTCTCGGGTCCCCGTGCCTCCTCCAAAAAGGTTGTCAAATGCATCAAATACACTAGACTGTCGCTGCGCAGGCCTAGGGTCAATTACTTTGATCGTTTTGCCCGGACTACTGTAATCCGAACCATTGATTTTTACAGAAAATCTGGAAAGGGTAAACTCTCCTTTACGTGTAGGTTTATAGTATTGAATGATGCTATTGGTACTACTGACTTGTCCATTGATCACATTCATAGAAGATGATTGTGTAATCCCTTGCTTAGTGAAGCCTAAGATATCCGGAAATTCATCATAGGAGCGAATACGATCATTGGCTATAGTCACCTTGATACTAAAGGTTTCATTTAATGCAATTTCATCACTACCTAATTCGATCACTACTTCTTGAGCTTTAGCAGTCAAGGAAAAGAACAAACAACATAGAGCAATGAGGCGGAGAATGAATAATCGAGGCATATTTTCTTTATGGTACCTTAGGATTCGCAAATTAAGTCTATATTTCAAACGCAACAAACCTAATTACATAACGTATACCCGAATAATTGAAGTTATAAACCCATAATTCTTTGACCTATGCTAGAGTATGTAAAAACAATTCTAACCAAAGTCAGCTTTGACAAGCGGCTCTTCGAGAAAGAGCTGAAAAAAGCATTTAACCTACTCATGGCCAGTGAAATAGAAGAATTTAGAGACTGGTGCTATCGTAATTTCTCTGGTAGATATGAACCGGTATTAAATAAATATTTCGTAGCATATGCATAAAAAGGGCTGTGATCAGCCCTTTTTTATTTAACATTTTTTAAAGAATCGGATGCCGCTCAAAAGGCCTTGATTGATCAAATAGATTCCTATATGTAATAAATTTTCGATTTTGTTTGGCTCCCAAATTTTTGGAGATATTCAACATCTTTGGATTAAAATCCCCCTGCCAATATAATTCCAAGTATTTGTAGGAGCGGCTTGGCTTGATTTGATTTTCCGCCTCCACTATCATATAGTAATCTATGCCTGTACTCTGAAACTCAGGAACAACACCGAATACAAGACCAACAAACTTTTCGTTTTTCCCGAACAATTTTTTTAATAAAAACCTGAGTTTTTGTATGATCCCAAATTTCCCCTTCAAATCTTTAATAAAATAATTGACATCCGGAAGGTTGATCCACATCGCTTTAGGTTTTCCTTGGTGGTAGACAAACCAAATCAGTTTCTCATCCAATACAGGTTTCATGGACTGCAAAAGCTTAAGCGCTTGACTAGGCTTAATCTCCTTATTGCCCTCATGCTGAGCCCACGCAGCATTGTAAACAGTAGCCAAATCTTCTGCAAAAATTTTTAACCGGTCTTTTCGAAGATGACGAACTTCAAAATCAGGATCCTGCGAAAATTTTTGATGGGCTTTGTAAAACTTTTCAGATAATTGATGCGCATCAGAAGACACGCTAAGACCCCAACAAATCTGATTGTAAAATACCTGGAAGCCATACGACTCCCATAACTGCTGATAATAGGGCCAGTTATAATTCATCCCGTATATGGGAGGTTCAAATCCTTCCACCAACAAACCCCACCATTTGTCTCGATCCCCTAAGTTGATAGGGCCATCCATGGCTTCGTACTTCTTTTCCGTCAGCCATGTTTTCGCTGTATCAAACAAAAGGTTTGCTGCTTGCTGATCATCAATGCAATCAAAAAAACCAATCCCTCCAACTGGAAATTTATCTCCTTTATTTTTGTAGTTGGAATTGTCAAAAGCTGCTATTCTTCCAATAGGTTGCCCTTTCGGATCGACCAAAATCCATCGCTTGGCTTCTCCTTTTTTGAGCAGTTTGTTTTTTCTGTGATCAAAAACTTCTAAGATATCCTTATCCAAAGGCTGAATCCAGTGGGGGTTGGATTCATTGATCACTTGATGGGCTCGCAAAAACAAGAGCTCATCCTCTGGTTTTTTTACTTCAATTATCTTCATAGCTGGCTTGTGTACGACAAATTTACAGCTTTTTACTCCGCTTTGGTGAGAATGCGTTTTTTTAACCAAAGTTTATCAAGCTTTCAAAAAGTCAATATTTCGCTGTAAACCAGCCAACTTAGTACGTTTAACAGCTGATTTTGGAAAAACCCTGTTGAAGGTTTCTTCTGTGATTTCCATCCATGCTTGTTGATCCATTTGTTGAAGCTCGCCTGTTGGTAAAAAATGTTCTTCCTGGTGGGGTTTTGAAAAACGGTTCCAAGGACATACATCCTGACAAATATCACAACCGAACATCCAATTAGAAAATTTACCCTTGAATTCATTTGGCAAAGCATCCTTTAACTCGATCGTAAAATAAGAGATGCAACGGGAAGCATCGACTACACCATTCCCTACAATAGCATCCGTAGGACAGGCATCAATGCAGCGGGTACAGGTACCACAATAATCTTTGACCATGGGTGCATCAGGTGCGACTTCCAAGTCTATGATGAGTTCCGCCAAAAAGAAAAAACTCCCCATACCTCGGGTAAGTAACAGACTGTTTTTTCCTAGCCAGCCAATCCCCGATTTTTGTGCCCACTGACGCTCCATTACGGGAGCTGAATCCACAAAGGCGCGGCCGTTGACTTCTCCAATAGTTTCTTTTAAATATTCCAGAAAGAGTTTCAACTTGTCCTTGATGACATAATGATAGTCCTGTCCATAGGCATATTTGGCAATCTTTAAATCATCTGGACCTTCGGGTAATCTGGATTCAGGGTAGTAATTATACACCAAACTGATGACTGTCTTTGCTCCATCCACTAAAAGACGCGGATCGAGTCGCTTATCAAAGTGATTGGCCATATAGGCCATTTGACCATGATAATTTTTGTTTAACCATGCTTCTAATTTAGGAGCTTCTTCCTCCAAAAATTCCGCTTTAGCAATCCCACAATAGTCAAAGCCCAACTCTTGGGCTTGTTTCTTGATGAGTGCTGCATAGCGTTGTTGAGGTAATTGCATTTTTTTTTAAGTGGCTTCTAAAAACCGTTCTGCGATCTTTAAGGGTCTAAAGGTAAAGCGTTTTTTGGCACGATGGGAGGAAGTTCTTTTCAAAATATCTTTCAAGGTAGTCAAAACCTTGATGGTATGCGGCCCTTTATTGAGCATCACACATTCGGCTCCGGCACTCAAAGCGGCATCCGAGATCTCCGAGCGTGTGGCGATACCTGACTTGTTTAATGTTTCGAGTACTTGTGTAGCCCATACTACTGGTACATGCGCTGCTTCACAAATCCATAAAATTTCTTCCTGAATCTCCGCCATGCGCTCAAATCCAATTTCTACAGCCAAATCACCTCGGGCGATCATTACACCAAATTCAGGCTCCCGCATTCCTTCAAAAAGCAAATCAGGCAAATGCCTCACTGCTTCCGGTGTTTCAATTTTTATAATCAATCCCGGGATAGTTGCGCCGATACGTAGAAACTCCGCTCTCAATTCCTGAATATCTGTTGGCTTACGAACGAAGGAATAGCCAATCAAATCTGCATTAGCTGCGATAAAAGGCAGGCAAGAGCGATCAAAATCCGTCAAAGAGTCAATATCCAAAATAGTATCAGGGAAATTGATTCCTTTTTCATTTTTTATCTGCGATTTTGGGTTGGATACTCGGGTAATGCGCAATCCAACCTTACCTTTCTTGACTTTTTCGGTCAAGCATCGAATGACTCCATCATCTAAATACACCCGATCCCCTACCCGAATTTTTTCTACGATACCCGGTTCATTGGGACTGATAACCACTTCTCCTTTGGGGATTCCCTCGGTTGACTCAGCCATCCAGATCAATTGCCCTTCTTTTACTTTCACTTTGCCTTTATCCTTACCTTTACCCAAGAGTCTTGTACGGATCTTTGGACCGGCTAAGTCCATGTAAATTTTGCAGTCTATGCCTGTTTCTTCGCTGGCATTTTTGATATGCTGAATCATGCTCCTCCACACCTGTTCGTCATCATGGGCACAATTAATCCGAGCGATTCCCATACCACCTTTCAGCAAGTTCTTTACCAACGTATAATCACTGGCAAAGTGACTATCAAAAGTGACCATCAAGGCTGGGATTTCTGCTTCCCTCTTTTTCCCAAAAAGTTTTTCGCTCTTTTGTTTGATCAGTAAATTACTTAGGGAAAAAGAAACAGCATCAATATCATCATACACTCTTCCAAGCCGCTCCTGAATGGATTGCACTTGCCTCAGTACGTGACTTTCCGAACTGGCAATGGAAGAAAGCCCATAAATATGGAGCAAAATTTGTAACTCTCGAATATCGATTGTTCTCAAAACCAGGTAATGCAGCAAGTTTTTAGCAGCATAAAATTGGGAAGGGTGGATTTGTTGAATCAAGGATTCACGTTCGGTGGTAGCCTGATGCATCAACTCCTCAATCTGTGCGAGTTGTGCTTGAATAAAATCCAAATCGCTGGACTGCATAAAAACCGGGTTTATTGAGACCGAATTTAACCATTAAAAAATGAAGGAAAAAGAAAGCGATGTTAAGTTTTCAATCCATAAAAAAGCAGCTATTCCGACACATAAGTCTCAAAATAGCTGCTTTTTATGAAGTATTTCAACCACTCATTGGCATAAGTCTTAAAAAATATGCCCAAATCCGAAGAAGAACTGTCCTCCTTCTCTACTTTGAGCATAATCCAACCGAAGAATTGTAGATTGGTTCCATGCTATTCGGCCACCAATCCCTGGCGCTCCTCTAAATTCTGTTAAAGACACGTCCCGAATACCTTCCCATACCGTACCAAAGTCATAGAATGGTGTGATGCCTAAAGCGAAGTGTTGATTAAAAGCATTGAAGTCATGTAATCGCGCACGCATTTCTAAATTCACTAGCCCAACTGTTGGTGCCAAAAACCTTGCTTCTCTAAATCCTCTAAGTGATCTACCCCCTCCAAGTACTAGAATTCCTCCGGCCTCGGCTTGGGAAGACAAATCCCACATTTCAATAAAATTAATCTTTGGCCCAAAGATGTGTCCAAAAGCCGCCAAACCTGCGAATGTCAAACGGTTCCGATCATTTTTCCAGCGATGGAAAGTATGGATAAACTGGCCTTGCACCATAAACTTGTTGAAGTTGAAATCAGAACCTAGCCAAGGTGCAGAATACTCATGGGAGTACTGTAAGAAAACTCCTTTGCTTGGGTCAGGCTCCAAATCTCGTGTATCATAAATCAAGGCTCCTGCCAACATGCTGGTAAACTGGAAACGATCTTCAAAGCCTGCTAAATTAAATCGATCCCATGTTCCATCATTTTTCTGAATGTTGGCTAGGGTAGGACGCTGCACAGCTTCCACGGCCGTACCATTAGGAAAAAACGCTTCCTCAGCGATTTTACCTGTGTAATCTTCAAAAGCCGTGAATAGCATCTCATAACCAAACATGATTCTAAGCTTTCCTCCCATTTCTACCCGCTCACCCAAGAAATTGAAGAGTTTCTCTCGCTGTATAAACTGATTGAAGTGCGTATCCGTCAGGAAGCCTCCATTGGCTGCTGGGACTGCAATTCTCAGGTTATCTTCATAATCATTTACCCTGTTGAATCTTCGAAGAGAGCCATCGGTACCTTCTGATTTGTCAGCAAAACTCAATGGATTCAATGATTGTCTGCCAATACCCCAGTACTGTGCATTCGGGTCTTCCCAAAATACCGCATCTGCTCTAAACCTCCACTTGGAGTTAAATACATATGGAACGTCCAAATTTATAGCTGCTTTAACTCGGCCATTTTCAAAAACAAAGAGCTCTGAATTGATACTATATCTGTAAGGCGTATAGTAAAAGAAGGGGTCTTCTTTGGTTCTATTTTGAAAGAAAAACACATTTCCTCCAACTCCGAATCCACGAATCGGATCGAATTCAAATCTTGGCAATCCTGTCACAAAGAATCCCTCTTTTTTGTTGAGGATATCTTCTTTGGAGAGCCTTTTATCCGAAGAAATCTCGAATGGTAACTCCAAGGTATCCATTATTGACAAGCGGTCAGCATTTTTATGCAGTAGCATTTGCTGCGTAGTCATTTCGGTTTGAGCGCTTACATGTAAGCTAATCATCATTAGCAAAACAATCGTGTAAAGCTTTTTCATGATAGTATAGTTTATTGGTTTAATTATAGCCCTAATAATGTGACAGTTACTGAGAAATAAATCAATAATCCGGTAATGTCCACCACGGTGGTAATCGCTGGGGAAGCTGCTACAGCTGGATCTCCTCCAAATCTCTTGACAATCAAGGGTAAGCCTGCTCCTATACAGGTAGCTGTGATCACTTGTAATGAGAGGGCCGCACTGATAACAAATGCTAATTGAAAGAGCGTATATTCGGATGGAATGCTTGTCTCCCAACTTAAAAACAACACTTTCAAAAAGGCCAAAACACCTAAACACACCGCCAACATAGTGGAAATCTTGAATTCCTTAAAGACAATTTTGAACCATTGGGTAGGTTTGATCTGCCCCAATGCTAAGGCTCGTACAATTACTGTTGCTGCCTGAGAACCTGAGTTACCCCCAGTATCAGCCACCATAGGCATGTATAGTGCAAGGATAATTAACGCCTCTAAAGTGGATTCAAATCGATGAATAATCATCCCAGAGATAATACCTACGGCGGCGAGCGAAACAATCCAAACCACCCGCTTTCTGAAGTGCTGCATGCTGGAAGTATGCATGTAATCATGATCTGCGTTCTCCGTCATGATACCCATGAATTTTTCCATATCCTCTGTGTGCTCGGCACGGATTACTTCTATAGCATCGTCTTGGGTGACGATTCCCACTAGTTGGCCTCCATTATTGAGTACAGGAATGGCCAAAAGATCATAATCCTCGATTTTTTTGGCTACGATCTCGCGGTCTTCATCCACCTGAGTAGATACAAATTGAGCATGCAGGATATCACTGATCAATTGTGTTGGTGAGGCCATAATCAAATCCTTGAGTGAGACAAAACCCACCAATTTCATCCGATTGTCCACCACATAGATGTAATAAATCATCTTTTTAGAGGGGGAGTCTCTTCTGACCTTTGCCATGGCTGATTCCACACTCATGCTGGAAAGTACCGTAGCAAAATCGGTGCTCATGATACCTCCAGCAGTTTCCGGTGGATAGCTACTAAGCTTGATCACATCCTCACGAACATCCTTTGATAGGTAAGGTAGGATTGCCGCTTGTTCTTCCTGACTCATATGTTGGTACAGGTCACAGCGGTCATCAGAGGCCATGTTTTCAAAGATGGGTGCAAATCTTTTTTTGCTTATCTTCTGAAAAAAACGCAGTTGCCGAATGATATCAAAAGCAGAAACAATTTTTGCTTGTTGCTCATAGTCAAAGCCGTCTAAAGCCTCCAATACACTCCCTTCTTCCAAAGGCTCTAAGGTATCTGCAATCTCCCTAGCAGTCATTTTCTGAAAAGCACTCCTCAGCTCTCTGATTTTTTGCTTTTCTGAAAGTACTATCCATTTTTCTAGATTATCCTTCATACCATTAGCCCTCTGTTTCCATGTTATTGATTTCCCAACTGACCTCCATCACTCCATATTCCAGCGTAAGCTTCCCAGCCAGCTGCTCCATTACTCTGTCCTTATTTCCTTGCGATACCACGCGCGCTTCCACATAGGCATGCTTTGGATTTCCATTATCTCGGCTTTTCAAGGATTGTAACCGTAAATTCCCATCAGACTTGAGCGTTTCTAATAGCATCACTCGTAGATGATTTTCAACCTTGTCCAAGCATTTGATCTGGAAGCTGTAAGAAAATACCCCTCCATTATCGTCTGCTGGTTGACCGGGAACATCGTTGATCCTATGGCCCAACGGTCTCAAGGACACATGGGCCAACATAACCACGGCGGCTGTAATCAATGCCTCCCCATACAATCCCACACCTGCAAGAGAACCAACCGCAGCCGAACACCAAATTGTAGCTGCTGTATTCAGGCCTCTGACATTTAAGCCATCCTTCATAATGACTCCCGCTCCCAAAAACCCAATCCCTGTTACAATCTGCCCTGCCACTCTCGATGGGTCCCCAAACTCACCAGTCAAGGAAGCAGACAATAAAATAAAAGCTGCTGCGCCTAGGGAAACGAGGGTATTGGTTCGCAGTCCTGCGCTACGCTGCCGCCATTGACGTTCAAAGCCAATAGCGGCTCCAAGAATAAATGCGGTCAGCAATCGTAAAGTGAATTCTGTAAGTGTCATGGTTTACTCCTTTCTTTTGGCAGATGAGTGACTCAACTAGCTCCAAAAACAAAGGAGCAGGAATCAGCTAAAACAAGAGGGAACTGAGGGCGCAGGGTCCATAGTGCGAATTGATTTTTTACAAAAGTACGACAAAGCCTTCCCTAAGGCTGTTAAAGGGGTATTAAAGAAATATTAGAATTCCATTAGAAAACTTACATCGTTCTTAATTGGAGATTGATGGATGTGCCTTTCCCTACATTGGACTGCACTTCAATGGAACCTTCATGAAGATCTATGATTTTCTTCACAAGGGTCAATCCTATCCCAGAACCTTTTGAAAAGCTTTTATTTGTTCCTCTAAAAAATGGATCAAAAATTTTACTGAGTTCTTTCTGTGGAATACCTATTCCTTGATCCTTGATAGTGACCTGAATCATTAATCCCCTGACATCTACTGCCACCTGACAGTTTTTTTCTTTGGAAAATTTGCAAGCATTGTGTATGAGGTTTTTCAAGGCCAAAACCAATAAGTACTCATTGCCTTCCAAGCTTACCTCTTGGTCTTCAAACCCAGCCCCAAACTCAATATCTATTTTATAATCCGGATTTTCCTGCTGTACCTGCTGGCTTGCCTCCAATAATACTTCATCAATCCTTGTTTCCTTAAATCTAACTTCTGAGCGATCATAATTGGCTTTCGCAAAATCTAACAAGTCACTCGTCAATTTGCTTAATTTATGGCTATCCTGAAGGATGTTTTCAATGGTAGACTGATATTCGGAAAGGTTTCTATCTTTCTGCAAGACCCACTCCAGTTCCGTAATCATCGCTGCTAAGGGAGTCCTCACCTCATGGGCAACATAAGAGACAAACTGCTTCTGCGAATCAAAAGACCGCTCTAGTCGCTCCAGAAGCTTGTTGAATGTCTGGGCCAATTGATTCAATTCATCTTTATTGGCAGATTCTCTTAACCGAAGGTGAAGGTTAGATGCGGATATCAATTCTGCCTCTACGATCATTTCAGAAACTGGACTCAACATGCGCTTCGAAAAGTAAAATCCCAAGAGTACCAACAGCACCAAACCTAATAAAAGTGAGATAATCATCGTATCGCGTACATTTTGCAGTTTATTGTAACCATAGTAGTCATACGCGGCAGAGGTGATCAGGTACTTTTGGTCATCAAATTCATAGACAAATCCCAATACCTGCCAGTTTTCCTGCAAAAACTTGAGTTGCTTACTTCTCCTGATAGCTTCAAACATTTCGGGGGTCTCTTTGACAAAGTCAATATCCACTGCATCATGATAGATGAGTTCTTCCGCATCATTGTAGATAGCAACTTCTACCTCATAGAGGATTTCCTTGTTTTTGCGATAGATTGTCTGTAAAGTCTCAGCATCTAGAGAGGTATCCAATAGCAGATTAGCCTTGGTAATGGCTTCCTTTTCTAAAATCTCATAAAATTCGGAAAGCCTGTTTTGGTAGGCAGAAAAATAAATAATCCCCATGAAAATCACTAGAATAAGCACTGTCAGTGCTGTAAACCAAAGCGTTATTCTAATTTTTAAGTTCATGGCTTTTGCAGAATGAAGCCCATTCCGGGCCGCGTGTAGATGAGTTGGAACTCAAAGGGCTTATCAATTTTCTTTCTAAGATAATTGATATACACATCAATGATGTTCGTTCCGGTATCAAAATTTAAATTCCAAACCTCTTTGGCAATCTCTTCCCGGGAAATCACCCGCTCGGGATGCTTCATGAAGTATTCCAAGAGGTTGTATTCTTTGGGTGTCAGGGCAAGTTCCTCTCCCTTGCGAAATGCCTTTTTCTTATGAAAGTCAATGGAAAGTTCGGAGTACGCTAACTCAGTAGATTGCGTAATTTTTTCCGAACTGCTACGTTTCAAAAGTGATTTGATTCGTGCCACCAATTCCCTCAGATCAAAAGGCTTGACCAGGTAATCATCCGCTCCTGCGTCGAAGCCTTCTAATTTTTCATCTGTTTTCCCTAAGGCTGTCAACATGATGATAGGAACCGCACTTCCGCTTGCTCTGATTTTTTTACACAACTCAAAGCCACTTCCTCGGGGAAGTATCAAATCCGTAATCACACAATCAAAAACCTGGCTCTCAAAGAGGCGAAAGCCCATTTCTGCATCAAAAGCAGCCAAGACAGCATAGCCTTCCTCCTCCAAACTTTTCTTGATCACGGAGGAGAGCCTTTCATCATCTTCGATAAGCAGTAATTGTGAGGCCATAGAAATTAGGTTAGTCTAGAAATGATCGGTTCATTTTCCGGCCATTTAGCCAGCAACTCTTCTTTGTAAAAGCCTCCTTCGGGATGCGGTAGCAATCCCAACTGAGATACCAAGCGTTTTATTGTCGTGTTCATGCGTAAAGCTCAATGATTTTATCTACAATTCTTTCTGAGGTCTTTCCATCCCACAGCGGGATTCCTTGGTAGGTTTTCCACTCACCTGCCATCAATTTTTTCAAATACGGCGCCAAGTTACCAGGATTAGTTCCTACCAATTCATTCGTGCCCAAATGTACAGTTTCAGCCCGTTCGGTATTGTCTCTTAGGGTAATACAAGGCACATTCATAACTGAAGCTTCTTCCGTAATGCCGCCAGAATCGGTGATGACACCTTTTGCATGCTTGACTAGATAATTAAACTCCAAGTAGGAAAGTGGTTCGGTCATGTGCAAGCGCGGCGAGCTAATACCCAACTGCTCCAAGTTTTTGGCTGTCCGTGGATGCACGGGAAAAATAATCGGCAAATCGCCCGTCCCGGTCAAAATTGCATCAATCATTTCTTTGAGTTTCTCCTCTTGATCCACATTTGCCGGTCTGTGCATGGTCATGACAAAATAATTTCCCACTTCCAATTGATCAAAGATCTCTCCCTCAGGCTTGCTAAACTTTGGCATATTGGCCATCAAGGTGTCTATCATGGTGTTTCCCACAAAATGAATCGATGAATCATCGAAACCTAATTTGCGAAGATTGGTATTGGCTATTTCCGAGGTAGTAAAAAAATGGTCTGTAATGGAGTCAGTAACCATTCGATTGATTTCCTCTGGCATGCTTAAGTCTCCAGAGCGAATCCCTCCTTCCACATGGGCTACATCTATCACCAATTTTTTGGCTGCAATGGAACAGGCCAAAGTAGAGGTCACATCCCCGACTACAATAACCAAGTCAGGTCTGTTAGTTAGCAATTCTTTCTCAAAAGCTACCATGATAGCGGCTGTTTGCTCGGCTTGAGTTCCTCCACCTCCACCAAGATTGGCGTCCGGCTCAGGGATATTCAATTGCTCAAAAAAATCACCGGACATTTTTTTATCATAGTGTTGTCCTGTATGCACTAATCGAAAAGAGATCTCGAAACCTGCTTGTTGTTTGGCTTGAATGGCATGAACAATGGGAGCAATTTTCATAAAATTGGGCCTTGCTCCAGCAACTAATGTCAGTTGAATCATATCGCTTAACTATAAAATTTTACACAAATTAAGGATAAAAAATACCGATACCCAACCCAAAGCGAATGAAGCAACCCCTTTAACTACACTAAAATTGAAAGAATTTTCGTTAATTTGTCATCGATTTCAATTATTTGAACAGCGCGGAACGGATTAATGTGGGATATGAACACCCAATCAATGATGGTTAGAATTACAAGTCTTTTTAAGATCAGCTTTTTTTGCATACTCTTCGGGATTTTACTGAACTCCTGTCACAGTGATCGCTTGGAAAGCCAAGAGGTAGTGTATGACAATGATTTTTCTACCCTAGACCTATTTGGAATAGTCAATGCCAAACTATTTATCTTCCAAGGAGATACCTTATTGGGCTTTTTCAACAATGAAGAGAGTATCTTGACTATCGACGGTCTTCCAGGTCATAATGTAGTAAAGATTGAAGTAGAAGTGCTTGCCCATGATAGTTGGGACGGCAATGTGGATGATGGATTCAACGGGCCAGATTTTTGGTATATGAAAGTGGATGATCAAGAGGTCTTTCGCACTACTTTCTCCAACTCTCCTTGTGAGTCCACTTTTTGTCTAAGACAATCTTATCCAGATAATTATTTACGTCAGCACTTCCCCAAAAGCGGTGCTATACAAACCAATCTTCCTGGGCTTTGCATCTTTGGTGCATTTCAAAATTATACGACACGGTATCGCATTGTTCAGATGGTACCTCATACAGGCAATAGTATATCCATTACATTTGGGGATGAGTTGTTCCAATTTGAAAATCCAAATCCGATTTGCGACGAAAGCTGGTCTATCAATAAAATCAAAGTAACCACCATGGTTGTAATCTAAGACTATGAAACAGCTACGTCAGACAATCTTTTCGGTGATTATCTTGTTAATTGGATTTACCCACCTTCCTCAGTTAGGCGCCCAAACGCTCCCCTTGAATACTCCTGTAATGGAAGAATACATGCGCAGAGCTCAGCTTTTAGGGAAAATTGATGGGAATTCTTCTATGGCTATTCGTCCGCTTTTCCCTGTTTCAGCTTTTGACCGATACACAGGTGTAGACTTGGATAGCACATTCCAAGACTTTGATACCTCGGTATTCAATCGGAAGTTTACAGACCATGATGGTACACAGGCAATTCTTTTAGCGATGCCCATAACTACCCGCACACAATTTAATTCCGAATATGCTTTCGGCTTAAACAATGGAGCCATGATACCTAATCGTGGTTTTCAGCACGTGGTTTCTGCGGGAATTTACTTTCAGTATGGCAAGTTGAGCCTACAATTACAACCAGAATTTCACCAAGCACAAAACAGAGACTTTTTAGGATTTCCCATCGAGCATCAGGCTACCATCTTGTACTATTATGAGTACCTAAACCGTATAGATATGCCTGAACGCATGGGTGAGGATCCGATCGCACGTTTATTGCCTGGGCAATCCAGCATTCGATTCAATACACATGGTTTTTCGGTTGGTGTGTCAACTGAAAATGTATGGTGGGGCCCCGCTCGCCAAAACTCTTTGATTTTGGGCAATAATGCTCCCGGATTTACGCACGTAACATTGAATACAACCAAGCCACAAAAAACTCCTGTTGGAAGTTTTGAAGGACAGTTAATTCTCGCAGGTCAATTGAGGGCTTCCGGTCATTTACCCCCACATTCAGACTTGTTTATACAGCGCACGAATGTATTCAGACCAAAAAGAGAAAATGGTAACAGAAACCTGTCTGGTATCATCCTCAGTTACCAACCAAAATGGGTTCCGGGACTTTTTCTCGGCTATTCAGCTACCAATAATGTGTACACAGAGGACTTGGAAAACTTGGGTGACCATGTACCCTTTTTCAATGGACAAAAACGACTCAGCAATATGCCCAACCCTATCCGCGATCGAAGACAGCAATTCAGTTCAGGATTTTTCCGCTGGATGAGTCAAGAGGGACATTTTGAGTTTTATGGGGAGTACGGCACCAATGGAAATAGCCGAAGATTTGCCGACTTTATCATCACTCCTGAGAGAAATCGAGGATTTACACTTGGGTTTACCAACCTGATGCCATTGAAAAAAGGAGATAGCTTTTTACAAATCAGTGCTGAAATGACCCAAACTGGTCAAACTATTCGTGAAAGTATCCGAAACTTAGATACTTGGTATATTCATGACCATGTGCGACATGGGTATACACATCAAGGACAGGTTTTGGGTGTTGGGTATGGTCCTGCTGCCAATGTAAATTGGATAGAACTAGGGTGGGTAAAGAATTTCAACCGTGTTGCCTTCCAATTTGAGCGCATTGTGTACAATAATGACTTTTATTACTTCCGCTTTGAGGCTTCCAAAGATTGGAGAATCAAATACGTAGACTTAGTCCCTGCATTGGTAGCCGATTGGAGATTTGGCAACTTATTGGTCAATACGCATGTGCGCTATGTCAATACTCTCAACTATACCTGGTTTTTAGAAAATCAGCCGGACAGCTATTTTGTGCCCGGCTTGGATAGAAACAATTGGGTAGCGACACTAGGCCTAGCCTATATCCTCAAGTAATCAGGGTTTTTTCGAAAACTCGAAAGTCATTCCTCCTTGCTTGAAAGTCATAGTACCTTCTTCTGGTACAAACTGCATGGTCAAATTAGCTGCATTAAAACTGAATAAATAATCACCTTCGTGAGCCAATGGAAATTCAGATTGACCGGTGGCTTGGGCCATTAATCGGTTTCCTTTTCGAGAAATAGTGATTTCAAGTGGGAAAATGCTAGATTTATAAACCCCGATCAATTGCTCCAATACGGACTCTTCTATAGGTTCCTCTTCAAATGTCGGCACTTCAAAATCTTTTCCAAAGTAGGCTGAAAGTGCGGCTAAAGCTGCAAGATTAATATCATAATCAGCCCCATTGCTCACGATAGCTAATGTAAACTTTTGCTCAGGAAAATACCCTAACATCGAACGAAAGCCATCAATACCACCGGTATGCCCATAGGACATATGCTCATAAAAAGGTATTTTCAACATACCCAATCCAAACCCATCCTTAATATCCTTCATTCGCTCCAAGGAGCCGGTCTTAAGGAGTTTGCCATCAAAAAGCCCTTGAATGAATAGAGTCAGGTCGCTCAAGTTGCTGATAATTGCACCTGCCCCTAAAGGAATCGATAAATCTGTCTCCTGGGATACAGTCCAATCAGCCAACATCGTGTAGGATAGTGCTTGATTAGCATCCGAATTGATACTACTACTGCCTAAGCGAGTACTGCTCAACTGTAAAGGTTTGATGATTTTTTCCTGGAGTAAGTTGTCATAAGTTTTACCCGTCACATCTTCCAATAGCCAAGTCAACAGTACATAATTGGCATTTGAATAGTTGGCTTTGGAATCAGGACTGAACTCCGATCCCTGAGCTAGGATTATTTTATAAAGAGAATCCCTTGTCTGTGCTGTAGTATGCCAAGTTAAATAGGCAGGATTCTCGGTAAAGCTTTTGATCCCACTTCTATGTTGAAGTAAGTGTTGAATCGTGATTTGTCTAGAATTTTGTATTTCAGGGAAATAGTTTACAATCGGTTCATCCAATTGTAGCACCCCTTCTTCCACTGCTTGAAGCACCAAAACAGCCGTGAACATCTTGCTGATTGATCCGATCCTATACGCTGTTGAAGAGTTATTCTTCAACTTTCTTTCCAAGTCTGCATATCCTAGGGAGCGCTGATAAAGTATGTCCCCATCCTGCACTAAAAGAACAGAGCCCATCAATTTATCTGCAGCTTCGAGCGAAGAAAAATAGGCATCAAGCTTTTCTGTAGAAAATGTTTGACCCATAGCTCCATGGGTCAACATCAGTGTCACGATCAGTAGAGTGAAGAAATTTCTTATCATGGCTTTGCAATTTTAAAATCTCGTCAGCATTTGGTCGCTGACGAGAACTATAAATATACATCAATCCAATCGATTTCTTTCCTCCGTGCTACCAGAACGATTGGCAATTCTGAAATTTTCACCTTGAGCAAACTTATATCGAAGGGTAACTCTCACTCCTTGGGTATTTCTGTATTGCCTGAACTGCGTATCAATGTTATCAAATTGTACATTGGCACGGATAATCTGTGAGGCAAAGAGATCTGTACCATTGACCGTCAAGCTCAATTTTTCTTTCATGAAATTCTTGGAAATACCCGCATCTACCCAAGCAAAACCTTTGATGGTGGCCTGACCATACTGCGCAGGGCTGATATACATCCCTACGATTTCTGCCTTAAATCCAGCTGGTAATGTGAGATTATGCTGGGTTCGGAAGGTGAGAGATGTTTGTGCTACATCCAATAGCGCATCTCCAATCATGGATTTCCATCGGGAATTGGTAACCTGCAACATATGATTGGAGTTCCACCATTTGGCGATTTCCACTGGAATCATCGTACGGAAATTGAAGTTTTGCGCCTTATCTAAGTTACTCGTAAATGTGGTAGTGGTTCGAGTTTCTTCATCTTGAGTAAAGATTTGCTGAAACACATCATTGGTTAAGGAATAACTTAAGGTAAACTGGTACGCATTTTTAATCACATGATTCATTTCCAGGTTATGCGCAAATTGTGGGCGCAGGTTAGGGTTTCCCTGCTCCGTGGTCAATGGATCGATGTAGAATACAAATGGATTCAGTAATCGGTAATTGGGTCTGGCTATTCTCCTATTGGCATTGTAAATGATTTGATAATCTTTGCTAATCGCTTGCTGTACAGAAACGCTTGGAAATAAGCTCAAGTAGTTTTGCTTGTCCAGTCGATCCAATGTCAAGGAAGTTCCGGTAATATCCGAATGTTCGGCTCGTAAACCTGCATTGAATGAGACCTTCTCGGAAAACTTACTTCTATAATTGGCATAGGCAGCCAAGACATTTTCCTCGTAAATAAATTGATTACTATTTGGATCGGGCATAAATGGTTCCTCTTCTACAGCCTTAGCTAGGTTTAAATTGTTATCAGACTTAACCCAACTGCCCTTCACCCCTGTTTCCAATACCCTGCCTTTTCCAAATGGCTTGGTGAAGTCCACTTTAGCGGTGAAGATCCGGTAATCCATATCGTTCAGAGTTCGGATAAAATCTCTGGATACATTGATAGGTTCGTTCATCCAGTTCATATTGCTCAGCAAACCTTCGGAGTCGGAGCGCATGCGTGTAAAATCTATATCAGATGATAGCTTTGTACCTAAAGAATCCAAGATACCCAAATAGTGAAGGTTGCCAAAAAAGCGCTTATTTCGAGAATTTTCATCGTTGAGCGATTCTATAAAAAATAGATCAGCAACACCTGGATTGGCAATTTGTGTGAGTGAATTTCCTTGATTATCTCCACTATTTTGAGATGCTTGTACACTTCCTCCCACACTGTGTTTGTCATTGATTTGATAATCTGAACCTCCTGTAAAGAAGTAGTTTTTATTGCGCATGGTAATCAAACTCCCTTGATCAAATCGGGAATTCCCCTCATCCAACTGGAAGTTTCTGGTGATATCCAATTCATTGACCATGTTAAACTGGGAGTGATTCAAGCTGGCATTATTGGTCCACTTCCCTTTTTTGACATTGAGAGAAACTCCAGCATTGGGACTGTAGAGACCATTGTACATGCCGCCTACATTAACATTCCCAAACATTCCGTCAATGTTATTCTTTTTCAGACGTATATTGATGACACCGGCAGTTCCTTCCGCATCAAAGCGTGCAGATGGATTGTTGATGATTTCAATGCTCTTGATATTGTCGGCAGGCATGGAACGGAGAAAATTAGCCAAATCAGTGGATGACATGTACGTAGGGCGATCATTGATCATGACCGTTACCCCAGGTCTGCCGTTCAAATTGATCGTATTATTTTCATCGATGTACACTCCAGGTGAGCGACCGATGACATCCAAAGCTGTATTTCCTTCGGCTAATACAGTTCCTTCGACATTTACGGTGGTTTTATCCGCTTCTACAATGATTTCCGGCCTACTTGCTTTCACGGTCACCTCTTGCAAGTTGCCCATCTCCTCTGCAATCCGGATAGTATCGAAGACTTTATTGGATCCCGCTACCAAATCAAATGCTTCTGTCTTAAAAGTTTCATAACCAATGGATGAAATCACCAAAAGCATTTTCCCTGCATGAATAGACTCTATTTCAAAGGAGCCATCTTCTTGGGTTACATCACCTGTAAGCAAATTACCCGTTGCAAACTCTACCAATGCAACGTTGGCAAATGGAACTCCCTGACCTTTTTCATCCACCACTTTACCCGAAATGGTAGAAAGCTCGGTAGCAGCAAGATTGCTCAACCCCAAAAAAAAGAAGAGTAGAGAGGCAAAAATTGATTGGAAAGTATTCATAATCGCGTTGGTTTAGATTGTTGTCTTGTACCAACAGCATAGAAAATTGGATGCCAATTCAAAAAAACCTCCTTAAAGCCTTTAAAAGCTGTTTTTCAATAAAAAGGAAAATGAAAGTGTACACTATCGAACAAGACTTGTGTACGTAATGAGTACAAAAAAAGCCTTGAGAGTTCTCCCAAGGCTTTGTAATTCTAGTTTGCTGGATTACTTCGCAGCAGCGTATCTCTTGCTTACTTCTTCCCAATTAACCACATTCCAGAAAGCACCTACGTAATCAGGTCTTCTGTTTTGATAGTTTAAATAGTATGCATGCTCCCATACATCCAAGCCAAGGATTGGTGTACCTTTTACATCGGCAACATCCATCAATGGATTGTCTTGGTTAGGAGTAGAACTTACGACTAATTCACCGTTAGCCACTGATAACCAAGCCCAGCCTGAACCGAATCTTGTAGCTGCAGCTTTGTTGAACTCTTCCTTGAAGGCATCAAAAGAACCGAATTTAGCATCAATTGCAGCAGCCAATTCGCCTGTAGGAGCACCACCGCCGTTTGGAGAAAGAATTTCCCAGAAAAGTGTGTGGTTGTAGTGACCTCCACCGTTATTTCTAACGGCAGCATTCGCACCGGCGTTTGTCATCAACTCTTCCAATGACTTGCTTTCCATATCTGTACCGGCAATCGCATTGTTCAAATTGGTTACATAAGCATTGTGATGCTTACCATGGTGGATTTCCATTGTTTTTGCATCGATATGCGGCTCTAGCGCATTAAAGTCATACGGTAATTTTGGAAGTTCAAATGCCATAAATTATTATAGTTTAGGTTAAAACGTTATTAAAAGGCTTCTCAAAAGCCACATCTTACCAACTTCACAAGCTTTTAAAAAGTTCGATTTCCTTCAAAAAAGAGTAGACTTTATCAATTGCATTACTAATTATAAGGTGGTAAACACGACTTCAAATGTACTTTTGTCCTTTATGGGGGATTGGACCATACCCACTCCGAGGTAACGGACATGGTATTTATTGTTGGGGCAATGGTGGATATTATCGGTACACTAGATGAGTATTGGTCCGATAGCATGTTACAGGCAGCGGCACATGCGCATGCTACTCGAAGACCTTGGGTACTCGACCCAGTGGGGGTTGGTGCCACCCCTTACTGCCGTAAGTTTTTGAAAAAAGCATCCAAAAGTGCTTTGGACTCTTCAGCTAATATGCCTGATTTTATCTTTGTTTTGGGATGCAAAATGGACTTTTCAAGTTGGGAATAGCCCCGCTTTGGGTCAGAGGCTGCAAAGTTGATTTCTCCAATTTGAGACCAGAAAAGCGCTCCACCACACATGATGCATGGTTCCAAGGTTACAAATAATCTACACTCATTCAAGTATTTTGCTCCTAGGGAATTGGCAGCTGCTGTAATGGCTAAAATCTCTGCATGGGCAGTTACATCTGTTAATTTTTCGGTCTGATTGTAGCCCCTGGCGATGATTTTATTCCTACAAACAATTACTGCACCCACAGGCACCTCTCCCTCTTCAAACGCTATTTTAGCCTGCTTGAGGGCTTCATTCATGTAAAATTCATCACTTTGGTATTCCATGGGTACAAAGTAAAAAGGCACATTTGAAATCATGTGCCTTTTGGAGAGATTTTTTTAGAACCCAAATAACTGGATAAATTCTTTTCTGACTCCCTCATTGATGATTAGCGTCAAAATCAAGGAAACCAATAAACCGAGTGTAGCTTTAATGATATCTTTTCGTGCCAAGGTGTAGGCTCTGTAGATTCTCGCTTTTCTTTTCTTCAACTTGGAAGATTTGGCATAGGCAATGGCCAACTCACGTCCACCTAATAATCCAATAAATACCCAAGTAGTACTCATTGGGATGTTACTTGCCATTTTGAAATAGAACAAAATAATTGCGTATACAAAATCTACCAGTGTAGCTGCACGCACATCGGTTACCCGGGTCTTTTCATTGACAATCGACTGTATTCTATCCCCTTTCAGGTAAAACAAAAATCCTAAACCAATGAAGATAAAGCCTGTATAACCCAAAAACTCATAAATGTTCAGCTGTCTTGGCAAAAACACAGCGATATTAGCGGCATCTTGCATAATCCAAACAGACCACAAAATACCAGAGGTAAACCACTGTAATATATACCAATATGGTTTAGCTTCACCCTTGAGGAAGCTTTTGACAAAACGCTCGATGATGAACCACACAAAGATGGCTATTACAAATGCCAAAAGGTAACCCAAAAAGCTTTTCTTCATCACATCGATGATAGTACCGCCTTTGTAGGTAAATACATTCAAAAGTAAAAAGGTGGTAGACACTGGCATTCGCATCCGTGTCATTACCAATAAAACAATTGGAGCTGCTAATTGGAGAAAGACGAAGCTTTCAGGTGCTTTGTCAAGACCAGGCACTTGCAGACGTTGATAGGAAACATCTCCATCAAATACAATCCAGCTGTAAGTCACTGTCGCAACAAAGATCAAGCCCATAAACAGCCATAACCAATACCACTTGCGTTGTTGGTTGGAGGCAATAAACGTACCAATGGTCTGAATACTATCATTGGCGATCGCTGAATAAGCAGCAAGAGCAAAACCAAACCACATAGCTATATATGTGTTTTGGGTAATGATTCCTGCAAAAGATACCAGAATACAGATAACAATCAGAAAAGTCTTTTCCTGCTTGGTAAAGTCAAAAAGTGCATAAGAGACCTTTGATAAGGCATCTTGATTAATGTTTTGGTCGATTTTCTTGGCCATTTGAAAGCTTAAGAAGGTATACTTCGCCACAAAGTTAAAGAAGATTATTTGGTAGCCATATTAATTTATTGTTAAGTGATTTTTAAATGCAAATCTGCCAATTTCAACCCAGATGCAAGTCCATCAGCTTTAAACCTTTCAAAAGATTTAATAATCAGCTCATTTGGGTAATTTTTCCCTAAAAATCCCCTCCAGGATAGAGAATGTTAACAATATCTTCACATGGAAAAAGCCTACACTTACATCTCCAACCGTTTATTTTGCGTTCAAATTAGCAAACATTGAGGCATAGTAGACCTCATCATTGACATGTCCGAAAAGGTCGCAAAAGATACTGTACGCAAGAGAATTTTTAAAATAGCTATACTATTATTGGGGTTATTGCTGTTTATTTTCTCCATTGACATGCTGTCAGTATCAATGACCAAACTTAATTCTGATCTGGCGAGAGAGATTTTTCAAGCAACAAACAACCCTTTTGTGGGGCTTTTCATTGGACTCTTGATTACAGCGATGGTTCAAAGCAGTTCTACAGTGACTGCTATGATCGTGGCAGTAGTGGCTTCGGGCTCCATTACACTGCAGCAAGCTGTACCCATGGTCATGGGTGCCAATATCGGGACTACCATCACAAGTACGCTTGTAGCCTTTTCATACATCATGAAAAAGAATGAGTTTAAAAAGGCCTTATCTGCCGGAGTTTTACACGACGTCTTCAATATTTTAACCGTACTTATCCTTTTTCCTTTGGAAATATATTTTGGTTTGTTGAGCTCAGCAGCATCTTACTTGACACATGCCTTGTTTGAAAACAACACCAAATATGCCTCAGACTATGCGTACAATGTAATTTTCACAAGGCCTATTACACTTTGGATATCAAACTTGATCAGCTCCCCCATTCTGATGATGCTTCTCAGTATCTTATTGGTATTTGCTGCCATCAAATTTCTATCAGATACGGTATTCAAATCTTACATATCTTCAAATTATGCCAAAGTAAGTAAGTTTATCTTCAAGCAGCCTTTTTGGGCTTTTTTCTACGGGGTATTCTTCACGGCAGCTGTACAATCAAGTACGGTGACTACATCGCTAATCGTACCTGCCGTTGCCAATAGAAAAGTTTCTTTGCTAAAGGCCTTTCCATTTATCATTGGAGCTAATATTGGAACTACGATTACGGCGGCGATTGCTGCCCTGTATAAAAATGAAGCGGCAATCGCTCTTGCCATGATGCACTTTTTGTTCAATATCATTGGAGCGATGATTTTCTTACCATTTACTCCTATCAGAAATATCCCGGTAAGAATCTCCACCTTTATCGGAACAGAGTCTGTCAAGACCCGACTTGTTGGTTTTGCCTATATTTTATTTACTTTTTTCATCATCCCTTTCCTGCTCATTTATTTTAACCAAGATGAAAACATCTCAGAAATGAGCTGGAAGGATTTCAGGAAAAATGAGCTGATTAGCAATCCAGAAGAAAAGGCACCTACTCCTGTTGAGCCGCTTCCATTAGCTGAACCCCAGAACTAGTACCTATTCGGTCTGCCCCGGCCTGAATCAGTTTGACTGCCTGTTCGTAAGTTTTAATTCCACCACTAGCTTTGATCCCAACCGAACTTGGGAGATTTTCCCGCATCAATTTAATATGCTTCTCTTTGGCTCCTTCAGGTGCAAATCCGGTGGATGTCTTCACATAATCTACCCCCGCTTCTGCACAGATTTTACATGCTTGGATGATTTCTTCATCTGACAAGTACGCAGTCTCAATAATTACTTTCAAAATACGTTCATGCTCGTGGCATAATTGGGCTACTTTAGCAAGTTCGATCTTTGGCCAATTCATACCCGCTTTGAAGGCTGTAATAGACCATACGATGTCGATTTCATCGGCTCCATTTTTGATAGCCAACTCCGTCTCAAAGACCTTTGTCTCTGTCATATGATAACCCAAGGGGAACCCCACAACAGTCACCAACTGAATAGGCGCATCTCCAATTTCACGCTTGGCTTTTTTTACCCAAAATGGGGGTACACAGATGCCAACAAACTCATGTTGTTTGGCTTCTGCCACTAATTGTTCAATGTCCGCATCTACTAGGGTGGCCCTTAAGACTGTTTGTTCTATGTATCGATTCAGATTTTTCATTTGCTTGTGTTATTCTTTTCCTTCTACAAAATCCTGTAAATAAATATATTCAATGGTCAGGTCTCCCTCTTTGGTAATACTAGCTTTATCCAAGACTTGGGATGAGGATTTGAGTAGCTCTGGAATAAAGTGTTTAATCAATTGATTGCCAAAATCCTCTGAGGCATCCCTTGGTAATTCAGTAGGTAAGTTGTCAATTGCCATCACAGAAATACTTGTCTGCTTTCCAAAGGCAGGAATCTCTGATAAGTTTTGTCTATCCACATCATAGACTGGATCCATAATAGAAGTCGGATGAAAAGTCGTCGGAACGCTTCCGTCAACATCACAGGTAATATCTGCAATCACAGAAATATTGAAATCTTCTGACTGTATATCCTTCAATTCAAATAATCGAGGTGCTCTCCTATCCCAATAAGCGGCAGCAATAAAAATATCACTGACTTCTGCAAATTTGAGAAAATGGCTTTCGTAAAGCTGAGGGGCTTTGTAAAACTCCTGACGGTCATATCCTCCGTCTGTTTTTCTCCGATTATAGTCCGAAGTACTCAATACTGTAAATACTGCCTCATCGTAATAAACATGGAGAAAATCATGTGTTGACACTTGCTTGAGACCAACCTTTTCCAATACTTCCAATACACCTCGACCGACTTTACCTGCGCCTGTCACTACTATCTTGATGGGTGGCAATTGTACCTTTTTTAACTCTTGAGTCAATTCATCTTGATCAAAACATTCAAAGGCGCGCTTCAAATCATACAAACCTGACTTTTTCCCATAAGTCCATAAACCATTATAAGCCCCAACAACTCCTGCCCACTTGCCAAATGCAACAGTTCTAGCACCTTGTTCATCCACTAAGATTTCATAATCCATCAAACTGATTCCTCTTTCCAACACCATTTGTAGAAGCTTTCGGTTATTGGCCTGCTTCTTTATGGTATGCGAAAAGAAAATGTAGCGCTTATTTGGAATCAGTTGTTCTACTGGAACTTCCTTGATACCCATTAGTAAATCACATGAACTGATATCCTCTACAACGGAAATACCTGCATCCAAATATTCCTCATCTGTATAACACCTAACAGCGCTTTTCTCAACAACAAAAGATAACTGATCTTGAAAGGTGTCTTGCAGAAATATTAATTGACTTGGTGTAAAGGGAACTCGCTTATCAGGCGGTACTTTACCTTCTTTGATGATGCCTATTTTCATACTGGGTTGGGATAAAAAAACTGGGTTATTGGGTTTGATGGGGACTTTTAAGCTACTTTGCGTGTTAAGTAGCTAAAATACTCGCAATATGGATAGTTCATATGTTTATTTGATTTTATTTTGGGTGGTGTTTTACCTTCATCATTCGCTATTTGCAAGCTTGAATATAAAAAGAAATATGATTATCCGCAATCATGCCAGTATGGATAAATAGAAGCAATGATGAGCCTGTCAAATAGTTTTTGACCGAAATATCTTCTGTTGAGCTTATAACAGAATTCATCAAGATAGTTCTGCATCATCCTTTCTGATATCA